>JAOPXL010000185.1 GCA_025965175.1 Aeromicrobium sp. | reverse complement strand
AGAAGATGAAGCACCAGGCGATCGTCGGCAACATCGGCCACTTCGACAACGAGATCAACATGGCGGGCCTCGCCAAGATCCCCGGCATCGTCAAGGACGAGATCAAGCCGCAGGTCCACCAGTGGATCTTCCCCGACGGCAAGAAGATCATCGTGCTGTCGGAGGGCCGACTGCTCAACCTGGGCAACGCGACGGGTCACCCCTCGTTCGTGATGTCGAACTCGTTCACCAACCAGGTCCTCGCGCAGATCGAGCTCTACACCAAGGCCAGCCAGTACGAGCTCGGCGTGCACGTTCTGCCCAAGCACCTGGACGAGGAGGTCGCCCGTCTGCACCTCGATGCCCTGGGTGTCGAGCTGACGGAGCTCACCAAGGAGCAGGCCGCCTACCTCGGTGTCGATGTGGCCGGACCCTACAAGTCCGACCTCTACCGCTACTGAGCACCGATCCACGACAGCGACGAGCGCCAGGTGTCCGCATCTGGCGCTCGTCGCTGTTTCGGCGTCAGTAGAATTGAGGTCCTATGAGCGAGCGCAGCGAGCGGGTCACGTGGCAGGGTCCATGCCGGCGTCCCCGCATACTCCTCTTCTCGGTGGGGATGCCGGCATGAGCTATCGACGAACGAAGCGTGACCGGGTGCTGGTCGTCGACGACGACGCATCCCTCGCGGAGATGCTCACGATCGTTCTCGAGGGCGAGGGCCTGACGACGGCGGTGTGCCGCTCGGGGGACCGGGTCATGGGGGCGTTCGCGCAGTTCAAGCCCGACGTCGTGCTACTCGACCTGATGCTCCCGGGCCTCGACGGCATGAGCGTGTGCCGCCAGATCCGCGACAAGTCCGCCGTCCCGATCATCATGCTGACCGCCAAGTCCGACACGCCGGATGTCGTCGCGGGGCTCGAGGCGGGGGCGGATGACTACATCACCAAGCCGTTCAAGAACACCGAGCTCGTGGCCCGCATCCGGGCCCGACTCCGCCGCTCGGACCAGCTCGTCGAGCCGCTCCTGTTCGGCGACATCGTGCTCGACCCGGCGGGGCACACCGTGACCCGCAAGGGCGAGCCCCTCGAGCTGACACCGCTGGAGTTCGACCTTCTCGCGTGCCTGCTGGGCGATCCGTCCCAGGTCTTCACCCGCGAGACGCTGCTGCAGAAGGTCTGGGGCTACCACCACCCCGGCGACACCAAGCTCGTCAACGTCCACATGACCCGGCTGAGGTCCAAGATCGAGGACGATGCCGAGAATCCCGAGATCATCCGCACCGTCCGTGGTGTGGGCTACCAGGCGATCACGCCGACCCCGTGATGGGGGGACTGATGCACGGCTTTGCGCGGATCTGGCGCCGCTCGCTCCAGGCGCGGGTCGTGACCAGCACAATCATCCTCAGCGGTCTGGTCATCGGGCTGACCGGCTGGGCGCTCCTGCACGACGTCGCCGGCGGCCTTGCCGCCGACCGGCGCTCCGCCGCGATCGCGGAGGCGCGGTCGGGCTTCGAGTACGCGCAGACCCAGCTCGACGCGGCGGTCGACACCGAGCCGTCGGTGCAGTCGCAGAGCCTGACCCAGATGGTGGACTCGCTGACGCGGTCGCGCGGCGCCCAACGGACGTACGAGCTGGTGCTCGAGGGGCCGTTCCTGTCCGCCGACGGCGAGGTCCCGGTCCGCACGTCCGCGGCGATCGCGCCCGGCTCGCTGACCGAGGACCTCACGACCGCGGTGCGCTCGGGACCGGGCACGTTCTGGCGCTACTCCGACCTGTCCCTGCTGGGCGGCTCGGAGGCCGCGCCGTCGGTCGTCGTCGGATCGCAGCTGAGGGCTCCGGGCAGCGGCGACACGTACGCCTTGTTCTACCTGTTCTCGCTGGCGGAGCAGCAAGACACCCTCGACCTGGTCCGGCGGGCGCTCCTGCTCGGCGGTCTCGCGATGGTGCTGATGGTCGGCGGCGTGGCGTTCCTCGTCTCGCGCCAGGTGCTTGACCCCGTCCGGATGGCGCGCCGCATCGCCGAACGCTACGCCAGCGGCAACCTCGAGCAGCGCATGCACGTCAGCGGCGAGGACGACATCGCCCGGCTCAGCACGTCGTTCAACCAGATGGCGGCGAGCCTGCAGAGCCAGATCCGCCGGCTCGAGAACCTCTCGCGCCTTCAGCAGCGGTTCGTCTCCGACGTCTCGCACGAGCTGCGCACGCCGCTGACGACGGTGCAGATGGCCAGCGAGGTGCTGTACGACTCGCGGGACCGCTTCGACCCGTTGACCGCCCGATCGGCCGAGCTGCTCAAGCGTGAGCTCGACCGGTTCGAGTCGCTGCTGTCGGACCTGCTCGACCTGAGCCGGTTCGACGCGGGTGCGGCCCAGCTCGAGCTCGACACGATCGACCTGGCCCAGGTGGCCCGCCAGGCGGCGGACGATCCCGGGCTGGCCAGGCAGGACATCGAGGTGCGGCTGGTCGGGGTCGACCGGCCCGCGATCGTCGAGGCCGACATCCGCCGCATCGACCGCATCGTGCGCAACCTGCTGACGAACGCCGCGAAGTACAGCGGGTCGCCGGTCATCGAGATCGAGGTCGGGCAGAACGAGCAGTGCGTGACGCTGGCGGTGCGGGACTTCGGCATCGGCCTGTCCGGCGATGAGAACCTTCGGGTCTTCGACCGTTTCTGGCGGGCCGATCCGGCTCGGACGCAAGGTGGCACGGGCCTGGGACTGGCGATCTCCCGGGAGGACGCCGCGCTGCACGGCGGAACCCTCCAGGCGTGGGGACGGCCGGGGGAGGGCAGCGAGTTCATCCTCACGATCCCCAAGCCCGAGGGATCGTCCAAGGCCCCGGCCGTGACCTCGGTGTACGCATGAGACCTCTCGCTGCGATCATCGTCCTGCTCCTGGTCTCGGCATGCGCGGGCATCCCCAGCTCGGGACCCGTGCGCAAGGTCTCCGAGGACGGAGGCCTCGGCGAGAGCAGCGTGAGGTACTCACCGGCGGGGCCGGTGGCCGGTGCCTCTCCCGAGCAGATCGTCCGGGGCTACCTCGACGCGATGCTGGCGTTCCCGACGACGTCGCGCACCGCGTCGGCCTTCCTGACGCCGGAGGCCGCGAAGGCATGGAACCCCGCGGGCGGGGTGCGGATCTACTCCAAGACCGAGGTGGCCGGACGGGTCCCGTCGACGACGGGCCTCGACGACCCGCGGGGGGTGTCCAAGGGCGCCGTCGACGTCCGGCTGGGCTTCCGGGAGGAGGCCCGTCTCGACCGCCAGGGCCACTACGTGCAGCGCAACCAGTCGAGCTCGTCGACCTTCACGCTCCAGCAGGTCGACGGACAGTGGCGGATCGTCAACCCGGACGAGGGCCTGCTGGTCAACGAGAAGTTCTTCACCGACTACTTCCGCTCGTTCAACCTTTTCTTCTTCGACCGTCCCGGCCGCCGTCTCGTGGCGGACCCGGTCTACCAGGTGGTCGGCGACCAGCTCGCGACGAGCCTCGTCACGAGCCTGGGTCGCGGTCCCGGCACCGATGCCAGTGCGTCCGCACGTACGTACGTCCCGCCGCTGAAGGACCTGCGACCGTCGGTCCCGGTGTCCGACGACGGGGTGGCCGATGTCGAGTTCACGGCGGACCTCGGGGGGATGGGCGACTCGGCCCGTGACCGTCTCTCCGCGCAGATCGTCTGGACGCTGCGCCAGGTCCCGGGCGTCGACGGGATCCAGATCGTGGGCGGCTCGAGCCCGCTCACGGCGAACGGTCGCGGCGTCCAGCCGATCTCGTCGTGGGGCGGCTACGGGCCGAGCCTCGCACAGGCGCGCGCCTATGCCGTCGCCGACGACCGGGTTGTCGAGCTCCATGAGGGGAAGCCGACTCCGGTCAGCGGTTCCTGGGGCAAGGACGCGCGCGGTGCCGCGCTCGTCGCCGTGTCGGAGGCAGGGATCGCCGGGGTGCTGCCGGGACGGGGCCAGGTGCGGATCTCCGACCGTGACGGCGGCGATGCCCTCACCGTCGCCGCGAGAGACGCGATCGGCCCGCACTGGGACCCGGACGGGACGCTGTGGCTGGTCGATCGCGGCGTCGGCGGCACGCGGGTGCGGATCGTGGAGGGCGAGAAGCAACGCCTCGTCGACGCCGCCGACCTCGCCGGCCGAAGGATCGACACCTTCGCCCTGTCACCGGACGGGACGCGCTATGCCGTCACGTCGCCGACCTCAGGCGGGCAGATCCGGGTCGGTGCGGTGCTGCGTGACGCCAGGGACCGGTTGCTGGGGCTCGGCATGTCGCGACGGGTGCGCCCGACGGTGGCGGCTCCCCGGTCCGTGTCGTGGTCGTCGCCGACCGAGCTGGCCTTCCTCGCCCGGGGTCGGTCCGGCGTGCAGGCCTACCAGGTCTCGATCGATGGCTCGGCGACGAGCGCCGACCTGACCGGGGGAGCGTCGCTGCCGGACGTCGGCGCCGTGGCGCTGGCGATCGGCACGGGCGAAACGCCTGAGCTCTGGGCGACTGACTCGCGCCGGCGTCTGTGGTTCCTCGCTGCGCGGGGCTCGTGGCGGCTCCTCGAAGGTCCGAAGGTCACAGCCCTCACCGCCGGCACCTGACGTCCACAGCCGGTCGGCGTGGCCTGTCCCCACGGGCCCGGCCAGGCGATGCTGGAGCGGTGCTCGGCCACCTCATCGTCCCCGTCGCCGACCTGGTGCTGGGGGCGTCCTGTGCCGGGTGCGGGGCGCCAGCGCTGGGCCTGTGCCGGTCCTGCGGCGAGGCCGCCGCCCCGGAGCCGGCGATCCGGTGGCCCAGTCCGACGCCCGACGCGCTGCGCCGGCCGCCCGTCCTGCCGGCGTCCGGGGGCGTCAATGCCGACGTCCTGCGGCGCGTGCTGATCGCATGGAAGGAGGAAGGTGTCACCGCCCTGACCGGTGTCCTGTCCCACCACGTGGCCGCCGCGGTCCTGATGCTCGACAGCGGTCGACCCCTGTCCCTGGTCCCGGTGCCGACGTCGGCACGCAGCCGCCGTGCCCGGGGAGCCGATCTCGTGGACGACCTCGCCCGAGCCGCGCGAGGGCACCTGGTGCGGCTCGGCGTCGACGTCGTCGTGACGCAGGCGCTGGCCTACCGACGTACCACCGAGGACCAGGCCGGACTCGGTGCCGCGGCCCGTGCGGCCAACCTCGCAGGGGCCTTCCGGGTCCGCGCGGGCCGGCTGCCGGCGGGCCGCGACGTCGTCGTCATCGACGACATCCTGACGACCGGAGCGACCGTCGCGGAGGCCGTGCGGGTGCTCTCCGAGGAGGGTCGCCGACCCATCGGGGCGGCTGTTGCAGGAGCGACAGGACGTCTTTCTGAGACAGTGCGATGAACTTGGTTCCTGCTCTGGCGCTTCCCCCGGGGGCGGTCTAACGTCGGGGTACGGCGGGAGCCTACGCAGACAAAATAAATACGTGACACCGAGACAAGGGAGTCCCCATGGAAATTGTCGTCAACGGTCGCAACAGCGAGATCTCCGAGCGTTTCCGGGAGCACGTCGAGGAAAAATTGTCACGATTGCAGAAGTACGACGCCCGTCAGAAGATCAGCCGTGTCGAGGTCGAGGTCACGCACGAGAAGAACCCCCGTCAGCACGAGACCGCGGCCAAGGTCGAGATGACCCTGCGGTCCAAGGGTCCGGCGGTCCGGGCCGAGGCCACGTCGACCGACCAGCACTCCGCGCTCGACTCCGCGATCGACAAGCTCGAGTCCCGTCTGCGCCGCGCCGCGGACCGCAAGCGCATCCACCACGGCGACAAGACGCCGACATCCGTGGCGAAGGCGACGTCGAACGGCCCGATCGAGGACCTCCTGCTGGACGACCCGGACGCCGTCCCCGTCCGCATGGCCGGGCCCATCGAGGTGCAGGGTGACTGCCCGCTCGTCGTGCGGGAGAAGACGCACACCGGCACGCCCATGACGCTCGAGCAGGCGATGTACGAGATGGAGCTCGTGGGGCACGACTTCTACCTGTTCATGGAGAAGGACTCGATGCGTCCCAGCGTCGTCTACCTGCGCAAGGGGTACGACTACGGAGTGATTCACCTCGACGTCATCGAGTGACATCCGCGACTCGAACCTGCTTCCGTGGCATGATCGACGAGTGACTTCTCGGGGCGACAGCATCCGCGTCCTCCTGGTCGATGATCAGGAGCTCTTCAGGCGCGGCGTCAAGATGGTGCTCGGGGCAGACGACCGCCTGGAGCTGGAGGAGGTCGACGACGGGGAGAAGGCCCTCGAGCTGGTGGCCGAGAACCCGTTCGACATCGTCCTGCTCGACGTGCGAATGCCCGGCCGCAGCGGGGTCGAGGTGTGCGCCGCGATCAAGCAGATCTCCCCGACGACGGGGATTATCATGCTGACCGCGAGCGACGACGAGTCGGACCTCTACGAGTCGATCCGCAGTGGCGCCTCGGGCTACCTGCTCAAGGACGGCTCGACGTACGAGCAGGTCGCCGAGGCCGTGCGGCTCGTCGCGTCGGGCCAGTCGCTCATCAGCCCCAGCATGGCGACCAAGCTCCTCGACGAGTTCGTCCAGATGTCCAAGAGCCCGGCTCCCGCGACCAACCTGACTCCCCGCGAGCTCGGTGTGCTGCGGCACGTCGCGCGGGGGCTGAGCAACCGCGAGATCGCCGAGGAGCTGTTCATCAGCGAGAACACGGTCAAGAACCACATCCGCAACATCTTGGAGAAGCTGCAGATGAAGTCGCGCATGGAGGCGGCGATGTACGCCGTGCGCAGCAAGCTCGTCGACGACATGCCGTGACCCTGCCCCGATGAGCCTCACAGTGCTGCAGGCCAGGCGAATCGCGCTGGCCGCACAGGGGTTCACCCGGCCACGTCCGGGCCTGGACGGCCAGGTCACGTCCCGCCACGTCGCGCGGATCGTTGAGCGGCTGGGCTTCTTCCAGATCGACTCGGTCAACGTCCTGGTGCGGGCGCACTACATGCCGCTGTTCTCGCGCCTCGGGGCGTATGACGTCGAGCTGTTGCACCGGACCGCGGGCCGTGCCCCGCGTCGGATGTTCGAGTACTGGGCGCACGAGGCCGCTCTCGTCGACATCGCCCTCTGGCAGGCCTTCCAGTTCCGGATGGAGAGCGGCGCCCGGATGTGGGGCGGCATGATCCGGATCTTCGAGGAGAAGCCCGAGTTCGTCGAGTGGGTGCTGTCGGAGGTGCGCGACCGTGGACCGCTGACGGCCCGGGAGATCGAGCACGACGTGCCGCGCACCAAGGAGGGCTGGGGCTGGAACTGGTCCGAGGTCAAGGCGGCCCTGGAGTACCTGTTCTACAAGGGCCGGGTCACCGCCGCGCGGCGCAACACGGCCTTCGAGCGGGTCTACGACCTGCCCGAGCGGGTCATCCCGCGCGCACAGCTGGAGGCGCCGCCGCTCGACGTGGCGACGGCGCACCGGGTCCTCGTCAGCCATGCGGCCCGGGCCCTCGGCGTGGGGACCGCGCAGTGCCTGCGCGACTACTTCCGGATGGACCCCGCCGCGACCCGCACGGCGATCGACGACCTGGTGGCGAGCGGGGAGCTCGAGCCGACCTCGATCGCGGGGTGGCGGCGTCCGGCGTACCTGCACCGCGACGCCGTGCGTCCGCGCACGGTGTCGGCCCGGGCCCTGCTGAGCCCGTTCGACCCGCTGGTGTTCGAGCGCACCCGCGCCGAGCGGTTGTTCGACTTCCGTTACCGGATCGAGATCTACGTGCCGGCCGAGAAGCGCATCCACGGCTACTACGTCCTGCCGTTCCTGCTGGGGGACCGGTTGGTCGCCCGGGTCGACCTCAAGGCCGACCGGGCGTCCGGGACCCTGCTCGTGCACGGGGCATGGGCCGAGCCGCACGCGCCGGACCGCACGGCCGACGAGCTCGCGGCGGAGCTGCGGCTGATGGCCGACTGGCTGGGTCTCGGATCGATCGTCCCGCCGGTCAAGGGCGACCTGGCCGGGGAACTCACGGCGGCCCTGGTGCGTCGCCTAGACTAGACAGGCTCATACGTCTTCCGTCTCATCCGCGTCTCAGGAGTGCATTCAAGGTGCCCAAGGTCATCGACAAGATCCTTCGCATGGGCGAGGGCAAGGTCCTCAAGCAGCTCCAGGCGATCGCGAAGCAGGTCAACGCCCTGGAGGACGAGTTCCGCGCCATGAGCGACGAGGAGCTCCGCGGCATGACTGACGAGTTCCGCAGCCGCCTGGCCGACGGCGAGTCGCTCGACGACATCATGCCCGAGGCGTTCGCGACGGTCCGCGAGGCCGCTTCCCGCGTGCTGGGCCAGCGTCACTTCGACGTCCAGGTCATGGGCGGCGCGGCGCTGCACCTCGGCAACATCGCCGAGATGAAGACCGGTGAGGGCAAGACGCTCGTCTCGACCCTGCCGGCGTACCTCAACGCCCTCCAGGGCAAGGGCGTCCACGTCGTCACGGTCAACGATTACCTCGCCCGCTACCACGCGGAGTGGATGGGGCGCGTGCACCACTTCCTCGGCCTGAGCGTCGGCATGATCCTGCCGAGCATGACGCCGGCGGAACGCCGCGAGTCGTACGCCGCCGACATCACCTACGGGACCAACAACGAGTTCGGCTTCGACTACCTGCGCGACAACATGGCCGACGACAACGCGGACTGCGTGCAGCACGGCCACAACTTCGCCATCGTCGACGAGGTCGACTCGATCCTGATCGACGAGGCCCGCACGCCGCTGATCATCTCGGGCCCGACCGAGGACGAGGTCAAGTGGTACGGCGAGTTCGCCAAGATCGTCGGCAGGATGAAGATCGACGTGCACTACGAGGTCGACGAGAAGAAGCGAACGATCTCGGTCACCGAGGACGGCATCGACGTGGTCGAGGACCAGCTCGGCATCGACAACCTCTACGACGCCGTCAACACCCCCCTGATCAGCTTCCTCAACAACGCGATCAAGGCCAAGGAGCTGTTCAAGAACGACAAGGACTACGTCGTCATGGAGGGCGAGGTCCTGATCGTCGACGAGCACACCGGTCGCATCCTGGACGGGCGTCGCTTCAACGAGGGCCTGCACCAGGCGATCGAGGCCAAGGAGGGTGTGCGCATCCGCGAGGAGTACCAGACCCTCGCCACGATCACGCTGCAGAACTACTTCCGCCTCTACGACAAGCTCAGCGGGATGACCGGCACGGCGCTCACCGAGGCGTCTGAGTTCGACAAGATCTACAAGCTCGGCGTCGTCCCGATCCCGACCAACCGCACGGTCCAGCGGATCGACCAGCCCGATCTGGTCTACCGCACCGAGGCGGCGAAGTTCGACGCCGTCGTCGAGGACATCGTCGAGCGTCACGCGGCGGGACAGCCAATCCTGGTCGGCACGACCAGCGTCGAGAAGAGCGAGCGGCTGTCCAAGCAGCTGCGCAAGCGCGGCGTGCCGCACGAGGTGCTCAACGCCAAGCAGCACGACCGCGAGGCCGCGATCGTCGCAATGGCGGGCCACAAGGGCGCCGTCACGGTGGCGACCAACATGGCCGGCCGTGGCACCGACATCATGCTCGGCGGCAGCGTCGAGTTCCTCGCCGACGCCGCGCTCCGCGCCAAGGGTCTCGATCCGCTGGAGGACTCCGAGGCGTACGAGACGGCGTGGCCCGAGACCCTTCGTCAGATGGAGGACCAGGTCGCGGCCGAGAAGGACGCCGTCACCGCCGCCGGCGGCCTGGCCGTCATCGGCACCGAGCGCCACGAGTCCCGTCGCATCGACAACCAGCTGCGTGGTCGCTCCGGCCGCCAGGGCGATCCGGGTGAGACCCGCTTCTACCTGTCGCTCGAGGACGACCTGATGCGCCTGTTCAAGGCCGACTGGGTCAACTGGGTCCTGCAGACCATGAAGATCCCTGACGACGTCCCGATCGAGAACAAGCGCGTCACCGGCGCGATCGCGTCGGCGCAGTCGCAGGTCGAGGCGCAGAACTTCGACACCCGCAAGAACATCCTGAAGTACGACGACGTCATGAGCCGTCAGCGCGAGGTCATCTACACCGAGCGCCGTCAGGTCCTCGAGGGCCAGGACATGAACGAGTGGGTGCGCTCGATGATCGGCGAGGTGACGGGTGCGTACGTCAGCGGAGCCACCGAGGGCTTCCCCGAGGAGTGGGAGCTCGAGCAGCTCTGGACCGCTCTCGGCACCCTCTACCCCATCAGCCTGACGATCGAGGGCGTGGAGTCCGAGGTCGGCGGCCGTGAGGGCCTGTCCCGCGACCTGCTGCAGGAGCTCGTCGCGGCGGACGCCCTTCAGGCGTACGAGAGCCGCGAGGCCGAGCTCGGCAGCGAGGTCATGCGCGAGCTCGAGCGACGTGTCGTGCTGAGCGTCCTGGACCGCAAGTGGCGCGAGCACCTCTACGAGATGGACTACCTGCGCGAGGGCATCGGCCTGCGGGCGTACTCGCAGCGGGATCCGCTGGTCGAGTACCAGCGCGAGGGCTTCGAGCTGTTCAGCGCCATGATGGAGGGCATCGCCGAGGAGTCCGTGGGCTTCTTGTTCAACCTGGACGTCCAGGTCGAGCAGGCCGCGTCGACCGAGTCCGACGAGGCGATGCAGCTGTCGGCCAAGGGCCTCGGCGTGAAGTCGGCGCCCAAGGCGCTGTCGTACTCCTCGCCCAGCGAGGACGGCGCGGCCGAGGTCCACGGCGAGACGGCCCAGGACGACTCGCCGGAGTCCGAGGCGCGTCGCCAGGCCAACGCCAAGAACCGCTCGCGCCAGAAGGCCAAGCAGCAGCGCAAGTCCCGCAAGAACAACCGTTGAGCCGCTGACGAGTCACGTAGATCCGCTGACGAGTCACGTAGATCTAGTGACGCGTCACGCAGGCTGGTACTACGAGAACCTGCGTGACTCATCAGCGAACCTGCGTGACTCCTGGGTGAGCCTGCGTGACTCGTCGGCGAACCTGCGTGACTCGTCAGCGGATGGGGTCACGCCCAGGTGAGGGCGGTGCAGCGCCAGACCTGGGTGCCTCGATGGGTGGTCTGCAGCTCGAGGCGTACGGCGATGGCACGCGACCGGCCGCGGTGGACCATGCGTCCGGCGATCTCGGCCGCCTCGTCATGCACCATCGCGACGTGCACCGACACGATGCGCGCGCCGCTGCCGGATCGCGCGCGCAGCGGGACCCGGGCGTGGACCGCGAGTCGGGAGGTGAGCTGGGCATAGACGTCCGGCGCCATCCAGGCAGCGAGCTGGCGGACCGGACGCTCGCCCGACAGCACCTCGACGAGTGCCTGCATGAAGCGCGCGGACCGCTCGCAGATGGGGCGGGCGTCACCACGTTCGACCGGCACAGGCAGGACCGGCGTCATTCCCGGGAACGGGAGTGGGATCTGGCCCGCAGCGGGTTCGACCGGCTCGACGAACGGTGCAGGGGTGTGCGGGACGATCAGTGCGGTGGCGGTCTTCATGGGTGGTCCTTCCCGGGTGGCGTCAGGCGTTGGTGGGGGAAGAGCAGGTCGGGATCGTCGCCGATCACCGCATGGTTGGCCGTGTGCCAGCGCGCACAGGCCCGGGCGATGTCGCTGGCGGACGATCCCGGCGGCAATGACCGCTCGGCGATGGCCCAGAGGGTGTCGCCGGCGCGGACCACGACCTGTCGAGCTGGTTCCCGAAGGGCTGAGGAGGGCCGGACGGCTGCGGCAGCGGTCGGGGCGAGCCGGCGCGACATCGGCTCGGCCGGGAGGGAGCCGCCCGTGACCGGTCGGTCGGGCAGCGGGAGGCCGTCGACGGTGTGCTCGACTGGTGCCGCCCCTCGGTCGGCGTGGACGGGCGAGACGGCGAGGGCGCCGGCAGCGCCGACGAACAGGGCCCGTCGGACCAGCCGCGGTGTCACTGCCCCCACCAGCCCGGACGCGCCGGCGGCCGCCCCCAGCCCGGCGACCAGGACGATCCAGGCCGACAACACCAGCAGGAGCAGTGCGGCGAGCGCCTGCGCGGCCTGCGGGAAGTCGTCCCCCCGGACGTCCTGGACCAGCGTTGTGGTCTCGGGAACGAGCAGCAGGCCGATGGCTGCCGCGAGCGCGGTCAGGGCCCATCCACTCCGAGTCAATCGCATGTTCACACCTTTGATGACGTTTGATTGCGTTTGACAACAGACAAATCCTTTTGAGTCGAGTTGTCAACGGCCCGGTGCACAGATAGCGTGCGGCTGTGCGGTGGGAGCGGCTGTTCGAGGAGCTGGAGGCGCGGGGCGAGGACCTCGAGCTGGAGGAGCGTGACGTCCTGGTCGGTGAGCTCCGGGACGGCGACTGGGCGCAGACGTCGTGGCGCGACCTGCTGGGCGGACGGGTGTCCCTCGACGTGCAGGGCGCGGGCCGGGTCGAGGGAATCGTCGCGCTGATCAACGAGCGGCTCGTGCACCTGCGAGGGGACGCCGTCGACCATGTCGTCGCCGTGCGTGCGGTGACCACGGTCCACGCGACCGAGCGGCGCGCTGACGAGCCCACCGCGGTCGGCGCCGCGCTGGGCTGGGGCCACGTGCTGCGCGCGCTCCGCGATGCGGGCGACGAGGTGCGGGTGCGGCTCGTCGACGGTGGGTCCCGTGAAGGGACGGTGGACGTCGTCGGCCGCGACTTCGTCCGGCTCCGATCCGTCTCAGGACGTGATCAGGTCGTCCCGTTCGGGAGAGTCGCGGTGGTCAGTGGTCGGACGTGACGTCCTCGTCGACGGGCTCGTCGTCGAAGTCGTGGGAGTTGGCACGGGCGTACTGCCGGGAGATGTAGTCCTCGAGCTGGTCGTTCTCGATGCGCCACTGGCCGCGTCCACCGATCTGGATGCCGCGGAGGTCCCCCGACCGCACCAGGGCGTAGACCTGCCGCACCGTCACGTTGAGGACCTCAGCGACGTCCGCCAGCGTGAGGAACCGCGGGGAGGAGGTGGGCATGGGACCAGTTTCCCACGGCCCGGTGTCAGCGAACACGAGGGATCCCTCATCTGTGGAGAACGCGACCAGGGGGTGGACTCCGGCCCGCGTTGCCGCTAGAAACTTTGCATGACGAACTGGCGGGGGCCTGGGACGACAGGCGGGACGGCGGGACAACGATTGCGGATCCGACCGTGGCGGGACCCACGGCTGCTCTTCGGGCTGCTGCTCGTGCTGGCGGCGACGGTGCTGGGTGGCCGGCTTGCTGCGTCGGCCGACGACACGGTCGAGTACTGGTCCGTACGCTCGCAGGTCGCGGCGGGGGACACCCTGACGAAGGACGATCTGCGGCCCACCCGGGTCCGGCTGTCGGGCGACGCCGCCGGCAACTACGTGCGTGCCGATGAGGAGTTCGCGGCCCCGCTCGCGAACCTGGTCTGGGCGCAGGCGGCGACGCCCGGTTCGCTGGTCCCGAAGTCAGCCCTGGTGACCCGGTCCAGCACGACCCGCAACCAGCTGCCGCTCAGTGTCACCGAGGGTGCCGCGCCCGCCGATCTGGAGCGGGGCGACCTCGTCGACGTCTGGGTGGGCCCGGGTCCGGGGGAGGAGCCCGGGCAGGACGCGGTCCGGGTGCTGGAGGCCGTCCGCGTCCTCCAGACCGGAGATGAGGCGGCAGCGGCGAGCGGGTCCCTCGCGCAGACGGTCCTGGTCGACCTGGACGAGTCGCAGCTGGGCAGGTCCGTCATCAGCACCGTCGCGGCGGGCCACGTGACGCTGGTCAGGGTCTCCTGACATGGACGTCGTGCTAGCGGCTGGCGATGCGCCGTGGGAGGCCGCCGCCCTGCGTGAGCTCGCGGCGAGCACCGGGCTGCGGCTCGTACGGCGGTGCGTCGACGTCGCCGACCTGCTCGCCGTCGCGCACACCGGCCTCGCGGAGGCCGCGATCGTCACGACCGACCTCCTCGGGCTGGACGCCGACGCGGTCCACCACCTCGAGGTCGGCGGCGTCCGGGTCGCGGCGCTCGAGTCGGACCCGCTGCGGTGCGAGGCGCTCGGGATCACCCGGACGCTGCGGCTCGGCGGGCTCGACGTCATCGCCCGGGACCGGCCCATCGTGCCGACCGCCCCGGCCGAGGACCGCGCCGCGGTCGTCGCGGTGTGGGGGCCAGCGGGGGCGCCGGGTCGCAGCACCGTCGCGCTCTCGATCGCCGCGGCCACGGCAGCGCGCGGGGTCGACACCGTCCTGGTGGACGCCGACACGTACGGCGGCTCGCTGGGTCAGGCGTTGTCGGTGCTCGACGACGTCAGCGGCCTGGTCGCGGCATGCCGCGCCGCCAACAACGGCCGGTCGCACGAGGTCGCCGGCCACCTGCTCGACGTCGATCCCGGCCTGCGGCTCCTGACCGGGCTGCCGCGGGCCGACATGTGGCCGCAGGTACGCACGGGGGCCCTCGAGCTCGTGCTGGCCCAGCTGCGCACGCAGGCCGCGCTCGTCGTGCTCGACTGCGGCTTCTCCCTCGAGCCCGGAACGGGGCCCGGGGCCGCTCGCAACCAGTCGACGTTGCAGGTCATCGAGCAGGCCGACCATGTCGTCGTGGTCGGGCTGCCGGACCCGGTCGGTCTGGCCCGGGTGGTGCGTGGCATCCACGACCTGGCCGAGCTCGTGCCGGGGATCGACCCGACGCTGGTCGTCAACCGGATGCGGGGGACGCTCGGCTGGAGCGAGCGGGAGGTCCGGGCGACCGTGGGCCGATTGACCGGGATGGAGCCCCTCGCGTACCTGCCGCTTGACCAGGCCGGCCTCGACCTGGCGATGGTCAGCGGTCGGAGCCCGCGCCAGGCGGCACCGTCGTCCCCGTTCGTCGCCCGCATGGAGGTCGTCGCGGCGCACGTCCTGGCGCGGCTGTCTCCCGAGGTGGTCCTTGCCTCAGCGACCCCGTGACCCGGTGGTAACTTCTGTGCAGGACGTCACGAGGAGAGTCATGCAACGGTTGAGCCCGCTGGATGCGATGTTCCTGCACCAGGACAGTCCGACGGTGCCGCGCCAGGTCGCCTCGCTCGCGATCCTCGAGGGCGGCACCACCCGCCTGGACTACGACCGGCTGATCCACGTCATCAACGAGCGCATCGACCTCGTGCCGCGCTACCGCCAGGTTCCGCGATCGGTGCCCGGCGCGCTCAGCACGCCGGTGTGGCTCGACGACGAGAACTTCGACATCTCGCTGCACGTGCGCCGCTCGGCGCTGCCCCGCCCGGGCACGACCGAGGCGCTGCACGAGCTGGTCGGACGTCTGATCGCACGTCGGCTCGACCTCGACCGGCCCCTGTGGGAGCTCTACCTGATCGAGGGGCTCTCGGGCGGCCGTGTCGCGCTGCTGTTCAAGGCCCATCAGGCGCTGGTCGACGGGTCGGAGACGGTCGACCTCGCCCAGGTCCTGCTGGAGGAGACCGCGCACGAGCGCGACATCCCGCACGAGGAGTGGATTCCCCGCCCCGAGCCCCACGCCGCCGAGCTGGTCCTGGACACGATCGGGCGCAACGTCCGCCGCCCCGGCGAGGCCCTCCGCGTCACCGAGCTCAACCTGGGCCGGCTCGCCCGCAAGCTGCCGCTCATCGGCGCCGACGCCCAGTCCCCGCACAGCGTCCTGTCGACCGAGCTGTCCAGGCACCGTCGCTTCGCCTCGCTGGCGGCCGACCTGAATGCGTTCCGCCGGGTCCGGGAGGAGCATGGTGGCACGGTCAACGACGTCATCCTGGCCGCGATCGCCGGCGGCATCCGTGGCTGGATGCTGACCCGCGCGGAACCCGTCACCGCCAAGACCAGCTTCCGCGCCATGGTGCCGATGTCGGTCGTGGCCGAGGACGGCCTGCCGACCTCGCTGGGGTCGAAGGTCCGCGGCCACCTGTTGTCGCTGCCGGTCGGCGAGTCCAATCCCGTCGTGCGGCTGCACCAGGTGTCCTACGCCCTCAAGGACCACCGCGAGACGGGCTCGGCGGTCGCGGCCAACAAGCTTGCCGCGCTGCCGGGCTTCGCGAACTCGACGTTCCACGCCGTCGGGGCGCGCGTCGCGGACGCCGAGGCCGGGCGTGGGCACCAGATCGTGATCACCAACGTCCCGGGTCCGCAGGACCCGCTCTATCTCGCGGGGGAGGCCGTCAGCGAGGTCTATCCGTGCATCCCGCTCAGCGGGCGACGCGCCCTGGCGATCGGGGTCACGTCCTACAACAGCAAGGTGTTCTTCGGGATCGTGGCCGACCGGGAGGCCGTCCCGGACGTCGACGTCCTGGCCCAGTGCATCGAGGACGCCCTGCAGGAGCTCGTGGAGACCGTCGAGAGCCGTCGCAGCCGGGCCCCGCGCGGCCGCCAGCGGCCGACGAGGGCGTGACGATGAGGGTCTACCTGGCACTGACGCTCGAGGACCTGGAGCAGCTCGCCGCAGGGGAGCAGGTTGCCCCCGAGGCGTACGTCGCCGCGTCCGAGGACGAGGAGGACGAGCTCGCCGCGCTCGAGGAGGCCGCTGAGCAGGGCGTCGTGGCCGCGGCCGCCGAGGTCGACGGCGAGGACGACCCGGTGAGCCTGGTTGACATCGCGTCGTTCCACGTCGACACGGACGGCAGCGGGGACCTCGCGTGGTACGCCACGCAGGAGATTGACGCCGTGCTCCGGGAGGCCCGGGACACGGCGTCGACCTAACGGCGGGACGAGGCTCCTAGAGCTTCGTCATCCCGTACTCGACCTCTTCGCGCAGCGAGCCCCGGATGGCCTTGGCGACCTCGGGCTCGATCTTCTTGCCCAGGAACGGGATCGACACCTTGACGTCCCCGTCGAGCGTGAAGTCGGTGCCGTCGTCGGTGCGCGACAGCGAGGCGACGCCGACCATCTCGGCCGGCTGGCCGATGATGCTGACCTTGACGTCGGCCTTGCGGGTGCCGTCCGCGTCCGGCTCGCCCCACACCTCGGTCTGGCGGACCTTGACGTCATTGCCCGTGAGCTTCTTGACGAAGTCCGGCATGTCGGAGTCCTGGGTGCGCACGATGACGAGCGTCGCGGCGTCCGGGGATCCCTCGACCGAGATGGCGATGTCGCGCGAACCCTGGTTCTCGGCCGACTCGAGCCGGAAGGCCTGGTCGGAGATCAGCTTGTAGACCGCCTCGACGTCGATGCCGCTGTACGTGAACGTTTCCTGGAGCTTCATGTGTCCCGCCTCCTGTTGATGGTCGAGTCTTGCAGCCGGTGGGTCATTCCGCAGCAGGTTCGACCGACGGCGCTCCACGCTCGCCGAGCCCCTTGAGCTCGGCGAGCCGGGCCTCGACCTCGGTCTGCGTGGTGTCGCCCTCGAGCTCGGCGAACTGGGCGTCCAGGCTCGATCCGGCGAGTTCGGCCTGACCCGCGACGAGGGCCTCGTCGCGGCGCACCTTGTCCTCGAAGCGCGAGAGCTCGCTCGTCGGGTCGAGCACGTCGATCGAACGGACCGCGTCCTGGACCTTCGCCTGTGCCTCGGCGGTCTTGGCGCGCGCGACGAGCTGGTCCCGCTTGGTCTGCAGCTCACCGAGCTTGCCCTGCATCGCGATGAGGCCGGTCTTGAGCTTCTCGACGGTCTCGTTCTGGGCGGCGATCTGGGGTGCGGCCGACTTCGCCTCGTTCTCGAAGCTGATCTGACGGCTCAGGGCCACCTTGGCGAGGTTGTCGAACTTGTCGGCGTCAAGGGAGCCGGCGGCCCGCAGCTGGTCGGCCTTCCGCGAAGCGGCGAGCGCCTTGGCGCCCCACTCCTTGACCGCGGCGACGTCCTCGGCGTG
>JAOPXL010000180.1 GCA_025965175.1 Aeromicrobium sp. | reverse complement strand
GCGACGAGGACCTCGTGGGCCTGCGGGAGTACAAGGTCGCCGAGGAGGCCAAGCGCCGGCTCGTCGTCGAGCTCGACACCCTCGGGTTCCCGATCGTGCCGCGCAGCCAGGACGAGGAGAACGGTCTCGCGTTCGACCTCCTGTCGAGCGTCTCCGAGGACGTCACGACAGGCCACGACAGCGGTGTCATCACGCTTGACCTCGCCGAGAGCGACGACGCCCACCGCGAGAAGGTGCGCGTCGACCTCGACGAGCCCTATCGCACGATGCTGGGCCACTTCAGGCACGAGATCGGCCACTACATCGAGTGGCAGCACGTCCGCGGCGACCTGATCGGGACGGCCCGGGAGCTCTTCGGCAACGAGGAGGAGAGCTATGCCGACGCGATCCAGCGGCACTACTCCGAGGGCCCGCCGATCGGCTGGGAGCAGCAGTTCATCAGCATGTACGCCACGATGCACCCGTTCGAGGACTTCGCCGAGACGTTCGCGCACTACCTGCACATCTGCGACACGATCGAGACGGCGTCGGCGTTCGGCCTGGCCACAGTCGCCTCGCCGCAGGACTTCACGTCGTTCCGCGACCTCGTCGTCGGCGTGTGGGTCCCGCTGAGCATCGCGCTCAACCAGATCAACCGCAGCATGGGCAAGGGTGCGCTCTACCCGTTCGTCATCCCCGCGCCGGTGCTCGCCAAGCTGCAGTTCGTCGCGGACCTGCCCCGGCACTGACCGCGAGCGGCGCAAATCTGACCGCGACTGGCGCAGATCTGGACGACACACCGTCTCATTTTCTTCATCTTGCGCCACTCGCGGATCCCGGGTGGAGCTGATGGATTCGGGGGTATGAGGCCCTGAATGCGAGAATGGTCGGGTGTCCTCCGTCAACCCGAACCCCTTGCCGCTCGTCTTCGAGCAGAAGCGCGGCCGCGCCAAGCCGCCGCGTCACCTCGCCGACCTGACCGCCGAGGAGCGTACGGCCGCGGCCGAGGCGCTCGGGGAGCCCGCGTTCCGGGTCAAGCAGGTCGCGCACCACTACTACGGCCGCCTCGAGCGCGACCCGGCCAACATGACGGACCTGCCGGCCGCCAGCCGGGACCGCATCGTCGAGGAGCTCCTGCCGACGCTGCTCAACCCGCTCCGCACGATGGAGGCGGACAAGGGCGCGACGGTCAAGAACCTCTGGAAGCTGTTCGACGGAGCGCTCGTCGAGTCGGTCCTGATGCGCTACACCGATCGCGCCACGATCTGCGTCTCCAGCCAGGCCGGCTGCGGCATGGCCTGCCCGTTCTGCGCGACCGGACAGGGCGGGCTGCAGCGCAACATGAGCACTGCCGAGATCGTCGACCAGGTCGTCGACGCCGCCGGCAAGATGGCTCGCGGCGAGGTCGCCGGGGGTCCCGGCCGGCTGTCCAACGTCGTGTTCATGGGCATGGGCGAGCCGATGGCCAACTACAAGGCCGTCATCGGCGCGGTACGTCGGATGGTCTCGCCGGCCCCCGACGGCCTCGGCATGTCGGCCCGCAACATCACGGTCAGCACAGTCGGCCTGGTGCCGCGGATGAAGCAGCTCGCCGACGAGGGCATCCCCGTCACGCTGGCGCTGTCGCTGCACGCGCCGGACGACGAGCTGCGCAACGAGCTCGTCCCGATCAACACCCGCTGGTCGGTCCACGAGGCGGTCGAGGCGGCGTGGGAGTACGCCCACAAGACCAAGCGTCGCGTCTCGATCGAGTACGCCATGATCAAGGACATCAACGACCAGGCCTGGCGCGCCGACCTGCTGGGCGACGTCCTGCAGTCGTACGGCGACTGGGGGTGGGTGCACGTCAACCTGATCCCGCTGAACCCGACGCCCGGGTCGATGTGGACCGCGTCACGGCCCGAGGACGAGCGGGAATTCGTCCGCCGGCTCATCGCCAAGGGCATCCCGACGACGGTGCGCGACACCCGCGGCAGCGACATCGACGGCGCCTGCGGCCAGCTCGCCGCCGTCGAGATCGAGGCCTGAGACCGCTCAGCGGTAGTGCTGCTCGCCGCGTGCGGCCTGCTGGACGACGTCGGCGATCCTCGCCGCCCGGACCGCCGGGGTCTTGATGTTGGAGAGACGGAAGTAGATCCGGAACCGCTCGGTCTTGGTCAGGGACGCCACGAACGCGGCCGCCACCGGATCGGCGTCAAGCGCCGCCTGCAGGTCGGCCGGTGCGGTGGCCCCCTTGACCCGATAGGCCGCGTCCCAGCGACCGTCGGCCTTGGCCCGCTCGACCTCCGCGAGTCCGCCGGGGCGCATGCGACCCTCGGCGATCAGCCGGGCGACGTGCTCGACGTTGATCTGCGACCACGGACTGGCGCGGCGGCGGGGCGTGAACGCCTGCAACGTGTAGTCTTCGTCGAGCCTCTTGGTCTGCCCGTCGATCCAGCCGTGGCAGAGGGCGACGTCGAGCGCCTCGGACCACGTGATCCCCGGGGCCGAGGAGCTCTTCTTGCGCAGCTTGAGCCGCACCCCCTCCTCGCTTGGATCTCCCGACAGGAACGCGTCCCACTCGACGATCGTGAGATCGAGGATCGGCTTGTCGGCAAAGCTCACCATCCGGTCAGGCTAGGGCCGGCCGCGGACACTTCGCCACCGACGCCGGGGCACGGTGCCCCCGCACCCGGGCCGCCGATAGCGTGGAACCCATGATCGCCACATCCCGCGACGCAGATGTCGTCGTCATCGAGCTCCAACGCGAGCAGAGCCGCAACGCGCTCAACCTCGAGCTGTGCCACGCCATCCGAGCCGCCGCGGACACGGCAGTCGCCGATGGTGCCCGCGTCATCGTCATCACGGGCCAAGGCACGGCGTTCTGCTCCGGCGCCGACCTGGGTGGGGTTCACGGCCCCGACTTTCTCGAGGCGCTCTACGGGATGCTCCACCACCTCACGAAGCTCCCCATCCCCCTGATCGCGGCGGTCAACGGCCCGGCGATCGGCGCCGGCACACAGCTCGCGATGGCCTGCGACCTGCGGGTGGCGGACGACAAGGCGAAGTTCGCCGTGCCCGTCGCCCGCAACGGGATGGCGGTCGACGCGTGGACGATCCGCACCCTCAGCGCCCTCGCCGGAGCGGGAGTCGCCCGCAAGGTGCTGCTCGCCGCCGAGACGCTCGACCGCAAGGAGGCCCTCGACTGCGGTCTCGCCGACGCCCACGGCTCGCTCAAGTACGCCGTCGCGTGGGCGCACGAGATCGCGGCCCTCGCGCCGCTGTCCATTGCTCACAGCAAGCTCGTCCTCAACGGGTCGCCCGCCGACGACGAGGCGATCGAGAAGAGCTTTGCGGCGGTGTGGGCCAGCGCCGACGTCCAGGAGGCCGCGCAGGCCCGCCTCGAGCGCCGTGCGCCGGTCTTCGAGGGGCGCTGATGACGAGCCTTGTCTTCCGCCTCCTCGACCACCACGTCATCACGGGCCTGGCCGACCACACCGCGGTCAGTGACGAGCGGGGCACGATGTCGTACGCCCAGCTGCTGCACGAGTCGGCATGCATCGCCGGGGGCCTGCAACACATGGGCGTCGAGGCGGGCACCGACGTCGTGATCGACCTGCCGTTGGGACGCGACCTCGTCGTGGCCGTCCTCGCCTGCGCCCGCATCGGGGCTGTCCCTGCCGAGACGGGCGACTTCCGCCTCGACGGCACCCCGCCGGTGCTGCACGCCCCCGACACCCACGTCGCGTGGGACGTGCTCGACCGGGCCGGCCGCACCGAGCCGGCCAGCGCGCCGCACGCCGATCCGGAGGGCTACGAGCACCACCTCCGCGCGGCGTACCCCGACATCGTCGACGCACTGGCTGCCGGCGGCGCGATCTCCGCGGCCTAGCGGACGCCCCAGGCGTACGTCTGCTTCTCGAGCCGTAGGTAGACGAACGTCTCGGTCGTGACGACGCTGGGGAGTGCGCTGATCTGCTCCGACACGATGTCGAGCAGCTCGTCGTCGCTCTCGGCCACGATCTCGGCGAGGACGTCGAACCGCCCGGTCGTGACGACGACGTAGTCGAGCTTCTCCATCGCGGCGAGCTCGGCGGCGACCTCGCGGACGTTGCCGGTCACCTTGACGCCGATCATGGCCTGCCGGGCGAAGCCCATCTGCAAGGGGTCGGTGACTGCTACGACCTGCATGACCCCGCCGTCGATGAGCTTCTGCACGCGATGCCGGACCGCGGCCTCCGAGAGACCCACCTCCTTCGCGATCGCGGAGTACGACAGGCGGCCGTCGTCCTGGAGAAGCTCGATGATGCGCTTGGCGGTGCCGTCGAGGTTCTGGCCCCGGAGCGTCGCCGGCTTGCGGTCGGTCATGCGCGCCATCATGCCGTACGTCATGCCGTCGCGCTCACGTCGCGCCGTGGGTGGACACGACGCTTTCTGAATCGAAACACACTCGTAACGGCGGAATCCCTTGTGCAGGTCCCTCGATCTTGCGACTATTCGTAGACGGACGAACAGTGAGGGCGGCGCATGGCAGGTCTCGATCGACGGACGGTGTTGAAGGGCGTGGGCGGAGCGGCAGCCTTGGGGGTGAGCGGATTCGCCCTGACGCGGTTCGACACACCTGATCGTGAGCAGGATCCGGCCACCTGCGTCGCCGAGGACGTGTCCGCCACCGAGAAGCGCCTGGTCTACTCCAACTGGCCCGAGTACATCGACGAGAACGACGGCAAGTACGTCTCGACGCTGACCCAGTTCGAGAAGGACACCGGCATCAAGGTGCAGTACACCGCCGACATCAACGACAACAACGAGTTCTTCGCGAAGGTCTCCAACCAGCTCGGCTCGTGCAGCTCGTCCAAGCGCGACCTGTTCGCGCTGACCGACTGGATGGCCGCCCGCATGATCCAGGTCGGCTGGATCCAAAAGCTCGACGCGTCGAAGGTGCCCAACCTGCACGCCAACATCATCGACTCGCTCAAGGCGCCGGAGTGGGACCCCAAGCGGGAGTTCTCGGCGCCGTGGCAGAGCGGCTTGACCGGCATCGCGTACAACAAGGCCAAGATCGGCGAGGTCAAGACGTTCGAGGAGTTGCTGACCCGCAAGGACCTCAAGGGCCGCATCGCCCTGCTGACCGAGATGCGCGACACGATGGGCTTCCTGGTCATGATCGCCGGCGGTGACCCCGAGAAGTTCACCGACACCCAGTGGCAGAACGCGATCGACCTGCTCAAGAGGGCTCGCAGCGACGGACAAGTCCGTTCGTTCACCGGCAACGAATACGTCCAGGACCTCGCGTCCGGCAACATCCTGGCCTGCGAGGCGTGGTCGGGCGACATCGCGAACGCCGGCGACGAGAACCTGGTCTGGATCCCGCCCGAGGAGGGGATCATGATCTGGGCCGACAACATGCTCGTGCCCAACCTCGCGACCCACCAGTCCAATGCCGAGAAGTGGATCGACTACTACTACGAGCCCGAGGTCGCTGCGAGGCTCGCGAACTACAACTCGTACATCTGCCCTGTCAAGGGCGCGCAGCAAGCCATGGAGAAGGTCAACCCCGACAACGTCGACAACGAGCTGATCTTCCCCTCCGAGAAGACCCTGGCCCTGACCCGCCGGTTCATGGCACTCGACGAAGCCACGATGCGAACCTACGAAGGAGACTTTGCCGATGTCACAGGTGCATGAGGCGACCGCCCCGTCGGACGGGGCCGCCGGCGGGTCCCGAGACCTTCGCTTGGCGAACCTCACGAAGGAGTACGCGACGTTCACGGCGGTCAAGTCGCTGGACCTCGTCGTGCCGCAGGGGCAGTTCTTCGCCCTGCTCGGCCCGTCGGGCTGCGGCAAGACCACGACGTTGCGGATGGTCGCCGGTCTGGAGACCCCGACGTCCGGCACGATCCACCTCGGCCAGACCGAGGTGACGTACGAGAAGCCCTACAAGCGGCCGGTCAACACGGTGTTCCAGAACTACGCCCTGTTCCCGCACCTCGACATCTCCAAGAACGTCGCCTTCGGCCTCGAGCGTCGGGGGATCAAGGACTCCAAGCGGCAGGTCGCCGAGATGCTTGAGCTCGTCGAGCTGACCTCGCAGGCGCACAAGAAGCCCCAGCAGATGTCGGGCGGCCAGCAGCAGCGGGTCGCGCTGGCCCGGGCGCTGATCAACAAGCCCGAGGTGCTCCTGCTCGACGAGCCGCTGGGCGCCCTCGACCTCAAGCTGCGGCGCGGCATGCAGCTCGAGCTCAAGCGCATCCAGACCGAGGTGGGCCTGACGTTCGTGCACGTCACGCACGACCAGGAGGAGGCCATGACGATGGCCGACACGATCGCGGTCATGAACCAGGGCGTCATCGAGCAGATGGGCGCGCCGAGCGAGCTCTACGAGAATCCGCGCACGACGTTCGTCGCCAACTTCCTCGGCCAGTCCAACCTGATCGCCGGCGAGATCGAGGGACGCGACGGAGACCACGTCAAGGTCCGGGTGCAGGGTGCGATCGCCTCGGTGCCCGGGGACCGCGCCCACTCCGACTCGGGCAGGGGGTGGCTCGGGATCCGGCCCGAGAAGGTCCTCATCGCCGAGGCCGGTCAGCCGATCGATGCCCCCGGCGACCTCATCGAGGGCGGGTACGTCACCGACGTCAGCTTCGTCGGCGTCAGCACGCAGTATCAGGTCAAGCTGCCGTGGGGCCAGGAGATCATGGTCTTCGAGCAGAACACCGGGTCGCGTCCGATCCTGACGGTCGGCACCAAGGTCGACGTCTCGTGGCGGCCGGAGTACGCGTTCCTGCTCGATGCGAGCCAGGACGCCAAGGCCGGGATCGAGGAGGAATGACCTCGACCGCCGGTGTCGCGCCGGCCAACCCCCACGACACCGCGACCAAGGCGCCCCGCGGCCGGAAGCTGACCGGCTACTGGCTGGTCCTGCCCGGCGCGATCTGGCTCGGCCTGTTCTTCGTCGTCCCGTTCTACTCGTTGATCTCGACGAGCCTCTACGACCCGGACGGCTCGGTGCTGACCGGCTACGACATGTCGTGGCACATCGCCAACTTCGGCGATGCCATCAGTCAGTACCACCAGCAGCTCATCCGCTCCCTGGCCTACGCCGCGACCGCGACGCTGCTGTGCCTGGTGATCGGGTACGTCCTGGCATACGCGATAGCGTTCAAGGCCGGCCGGTGGAAGAACCTCATGCTGGTCCTGGTCATCGCGCCGTTCTTCACCAGCTTCCTGCTGCGCACCCTGTCATGGAAGCTGATCCTCGCCGACGACGGCTGGGTCGTGAGCTTCATGAGCTGGACCCACCTGACTGACCTCCTGAACTTGCTCAACCTCACCAGCGGCGACGATCGGCTGCTCGCGACGCCGTTCGCGGTCATCGCCGGGCTGACCTACAACTTCCTGCCGTTCATGGTCCTGCCGCTATACGCGAGCCTGGAGAAGATCGACATCCGGCTCATCGAGGCGGCAGGCGACCTGTACGCCTCACCACTGCGGGGCTTCTTCCGGGTCACCTTCCCGCTGTCGCTGCCCGGGGTCGTCGCCGGGACCCTGCTGACCTTCATCCCCGCCGCGGGCGACTACATCAACGCCCAGCTGCTGGGCAGCCCCAACGAGCGCATGGTCGGCAACGTCATCCAGAGCCTGTTCACGACCCAGGGTGACTACGCCGCCGCCGGTGCGCTCTCGGTCACCCTGATGGTCATCATCGTGGCGGCGGTCCTGGTCTACGTCCGCACGGCCGGGACGGAGGAGCTCGTATGAACCCGCTGCAACGAATGAGGCGCTGGGTGGGGGAGCACCTGATCCTCGGCCTCGGCCTGCTCGTGCTGCTCTACACGTTCGTGCCGATCGCCGTCGTCGTGCTGATGAGCTTCAACGACAGCAGCAAGTCGCGCAACGTCTACAAGTTCCAGGAGTTCACCCTGCAGAACTGGCTGCACCCGTTCAAGCCCAGCGGGATGGGGGACTCGGTCATCCTGAGCATCGAGATCGCCCTGCTCGCGACGCTGGTCGCGACGATCCTCGGCACGCTGGCGGCCTTCGCATTGGTGCGGCACCGGTTCGCGGGGCGCTCGTCGGCCAACCTGATCATCTTCCTGCCGATGGCATCGCCCGAGATCGTGATGGGCTCGTCCCTGCTCGCGCTCTTCGTCTCGAGCGGGTTCGGCGGCAAGCTGGGCTTCTGGACGATCCTGATCGCGCACGTCATGTTCTGCCTGTCCTTCGTCATCGTAACGGTCAAGGCGCGGCTCAGCGGGCTGGACGACAACCTCGAGCAGGCAGCGATGGACCTGTACGCCACGGAGTCGCAGACCTTCTGGCGGATCACCTTCCCGCTGGTGCTGCCCGGCATCATCTCGGCGGCGCTGCTGAGCTTCTCGTTGTCGTTCGACGACTTCATCATCACGAACCTCAACTCCGGCCAGGAGGTGACGTTCCCGATGTTCGTCTACGGCTCGTCGCAGCGCGGCGTCCCGATGGAGGTCAATGTCATCGGCACCGCGATGTTCCTCATCGCGATCTCGATCGTCCTGGTCGGCGAGGCAGCTCGTAGGCGCCAGCAGAGGTCCTTGGCCGCCTGAGAGGGGCCGGTCGGGCCAGTTCTGTTGTCCAGCGCAAAGAAGTTTTGCCCGGATTGACGGGGAGATGGCCTTCAGGAGCTGCCAAAGGGGACCCCCCGATTTGTCGTTCCTCAAACCCGTCCGGTAGTGTTCTTCTTGTTGGACAGCGCAGCGAAAGGCAGGCCGAAAGGCCCGCAACGACAGCGTTTTCCAGCCGGCTTCACCGAAACGATGTTTGTCACGATGCTTTGGCGTTGGGGACGGGTCGCTGATAACGGGGGCTGTGCGGTGACCGACCCGGTTTGACCGGTGAAAACGAGCCGTGTAAGTTGGAC
>JAOPXL010000176.1 GCA_025965175.1 Aeromicrobium sp. | reverse complement strand
CGAAGATCAGGATGATCGGGAACAGCGTCACGAGGATCGACAGGAACGGGTTGGTCTTGGGGACCTCGACGTCGAACGACTTGAGCTTCTTGTCCTGCACCGACTTCTCGGCCTGCTCGACGAGCCGAGCACCCTGGTCGCCGAGGAACTTCGCCTTGACCTTGGTCCCGTCGTCGAGGGTCGCCTGGATCTGCTGGTCACCCTCGATGAACTTGACGTCCCGGACCTTGCCGTCGTCGAGATAGGTCACCATCGTGGCGGTCTTGACCGACTTGTAGCCGTCGGCGCCCGAGGACAGGCTCACGACGGTGATGACGAGGATCGCGATCAGGATGATCCAGAGCCAGGGGCCCTTGAAGAGGCGTTTGAAATTCATGTACGGCGTGGAGCGGGTCCACTCCTCCTCATGTGCTGGTCGGTAGTCGAACGGTACACGGATGACCGCTACCCCATGGAACGAGTTCGCCCCGGTCCAGCGTTCCCGTTTCCAGTTCGCCCGAAGCGAACGCGGCCGGGTCCCAGCGCGTACGACCTAGGAGTAGACGTGCGGTGAGAGCGTCCCGATGCAACGCAGGTTGCGGTAGTGCTCGTTGTAGTCGAGGCCGTAGCCGACGACGAACGCATTGGGGATGTCGAAGCCGACGTACTTGACCTCGACCTCCATCTGCTGGGCCTCGGGCTTGCGCAGCAGTGTCGCGATCTCGACCGAGGCGGGCCCGCGCGAGCGGAGGTTGGTGATGAGCCACGACAGGGTCAGGCCCGTGTCGATGATGTCCTCGACGATCAGCACGTGGCGACCGTTGAGGTCGGTGTCGAGGTCCTTGAGGATCCGCACGACGCCGGACGACTTGGTGCCGGAGCCGTAGGACGACACCGCCATCCAGTCCATCTCGACGTGCCGGTCCAGGCTGCGCGCGAGGTCCGCCATGACCATGACGGCGCCCTTCAGGACGCCGACGAGCAGCAGGTCCTTGCCCTCGTAGTCCTGCTGGATCTCGGCGGCCATCTCCTGGAGGCGGCCGACGATCTGCTCCTCGGTGTAGAGGGTCTGATCGAGATCAAGGTCGCCTTCGACATGCGTCTGGTCCACATGCTCACTGTCCCACAGGCGTCGCGGCGAAGCCCAGGGAGTTCCCGGTTCGGGTCGCGCTGACGCCGCCGGGCAGCTCGATCCGGGCCTGACCGTGCCAGCCGGTGACGAGACGGTCGAGCCCGGCCAGGTGCACCGCCCCCAGCGCCGACGGGTCCGCGCCCGCCGCGAGGGCTGCCCGGCGCAACACGCGGGACCGGAGCGCCGGATCGAGATCGGCCAACGTGCTCACGTCGAGCGGCGAGCCGACCGCCGCGGCGAGGGTGTCGAGCAGGGCGGAGTCGGCGCGCACCTGGTCGGCGGTCCGCGCAAGCGCCTCGGCCACCCCCCTGCCCAGGACGTCCTCGAGCAGCGGCATGACCTCCGCGCGGATCCTGGACCGGCGATAGGCCGGGTCGCTGTTGTGCGGGTCGACCCACCAGTCGAGGTCGTACGCCCGGCAGATCCGCTCGGTGTCGGCGCGGCGCAGCGACAGGAACGGGCGCCGCCACACACCGTCGACGGCAGGCATCCCGGCGATCGACCGCGGCCCGGAACCGCGACCCAGTCCCAGCAGCACGGTCTCGGCCTGGTCGTCGAGCGTGTGCGCGAGCAGGATCGCGTCGGCGCCCGCGGCCGCCAGTGCCGCGCGGCGGGCGGTACGGGCGGCCGCCTCGGGTCCTCCCTCGGTGCCGACCGCGACCGGCACGACGTCGGCGCCCACGCCGAGCCCGGCCAGCTGCTCGGCGGCCCTCGCCGCGACGTCGCCGGAGTCCTGCTGCAGGCCGTGGTCGACGACAAGGGCCCTCAGCTCGTACGCGCTGCGGTCGGCCACGAACGCCGTCACGGCCGCAAGTGCCAGCGAGTCAGCCCCGCCCGAGACCCCGACGACGAGCCGGGCACCGGGTTCGAGGTCCGCGAGGGTGCGCTGCACCGCGATCCGGCCTGCCGCGACAACGGTGTCGAGTGCGCCGCCCACGGGTCAGCCGTGGACGCGCTTGACCCACGCCGCGGGGTCGAGGATCTCGGACTTGTCCGGGAGGTTTGCCGGCTCGGCCCACACCGCGTTGAAGCCGCTCAGCCCGATCTGCGCGTTGACCTCCCGGACGAACTCGGCGCCGTCGCGGTACTGCCGCATCTTGGCGTCGATGCCCATCAGCCGCCGCAGCATCCGGTCGAGCATTCCCGCGCCCTTGCGGCGCTCGGTGAACTTGCGCCGGATCTCCGCGACGCTTGGGATGACCTCGGGGCCGACCCCGTCCATCACGACGTCGGCATGGCCCTCCAGCAGGGACATGATCCCGGTCAGCTTGTCGACGACCTCGCGCTGCCTGTCGTTCTGGAACAGGTCGGCGAGCGACGCGTCGGAGTCGCCGCGAGCAATGCGGACGACCTCGCCGAAGCCGTCGGAGACCAACGAGGACAGCGCCGCCGAGTCCATCTCGGTCGCGTCGACGAACTCGTCCATGAGCGAGCGCATGTGCCCCCGCATCCAGTCGACCGCGGTGAACTGCACACGGTGCGTCTCCTCGTGCAGGCACACCCAGAGGCGGAAGTCGTGCGGGTCGACGTCGAGCTGACGCTCGACCTGCACGATGTTGGGGGCGACCAGCAGGAGCCGGCCCCCCTCGCCGGCGGGACCGTTCCAGAACGGGTCGAACTGGCCGAGCACCTTGGAGGACATGACTGACATCAGGGCACCCACCTCGGCGCCACTGATCTTCGAGCCGACCGACCTGGACAGGCCCGAGGGCATCTTGTTGGCGGCCTGCAGCTTCGCCATCAGGGGGTCCATCAGGACCCGGAACGTGTCGATGTTGGCCTCGACCCAGCGCGGCCGGTCCACGACCAGGACCGGCGCGGTCGCGGAGGTCGCGTGCAGGTCGCTGAACTCGCGAACCGGGGCCTGGGAGCGCGCGGCACCCTCACGGAGCTCCGCCACGGCCTCGGCGACCTCGGCGGCGGACACCTCGGGACCGGGCTTGGACAACCGGGCTGCCGTCGACTGCGCGAGCTTCCAATCGATCATGCAGCAACGGTACGGGGTGGCGGGTCGGCGTCCCTGTCGTGAGGCCGGAAAGGGCACGCCGCGTACGCCCGGCGGGTCGACCCCCTCCTCGAGGGCGAGGGGTCTGGTGGGCGGTGGGTCAGTCGCCCATCCCGGCGGTATGGGGCGACTGGCGCACCGCCCCAATATGCGAACGCCGCTAACCGCAGCGACAGTCGGCGATCGCGGCGGCGACCTCGTCGAGCGCCGCCTGGGCCGCGAACGGCTGGTCCTTGTCGGTGCGGTCGGCCATGACCGCGAACACGACGGGCCGGCCCTGGGGATCGGTCGCGTAGCCCGCGAGCGAGTGGATCCCCGACAGCGTGCCGGTCTTGGCCCGCACCGTCCCGAGCGCCGACTCCAGCTGGCTGAATCGGCCCACCAGCGTGCCGGTGAACCCGCTGACCGGCAGGTCGGCCAGGAGCGCGGCCGCCCGGGAGGAGCCCGAGGCGACCTGCAACGTCCGGGCCAGCGTGACCGGTGCGATCCGGTTGCGACGCGACAGCCCGCTGCCGTCGTGGAGCTGCAGTCCGGCGGTGTTGATGTCGGCCGCCTCGAGCGCCGAACGTACGGCCGTCGCTCCGCCGTCGAAGCTCGCCGGCTCGTCGGCAGCGATCGCGACGTGCCGCAGCACGACCTCGGCCGCCTCGTTGTCCGAGACCCGGATCAGCCGTTCCACGATCTGCGCGAGCGTCGCGCTGCGGACCTGGCTGACCGTCCGGGCGTCGGGATCGGCCGACACGGAGCGTGGGCTGCCCGTGACGTCGATGCCCCGGGCGGTCAGGAGCTCCTCGAACGTCCGCGCCGCGGTCTCGGCCGGGTCGCTCGAGCGGACGCCGTCGACGACGCCCTGGTCGGCCCACAGCGAGCTGACCGGGGACACGATGTCCTGCTTGACGTACGAGGGCTCCCACGCCGGGCTCACGGACGGGCCGGTGAAGAGCCCGGCGTCGAAATCGAGCCTGACGTCGGTGTCACCGGCGCGTTTCAGCGCCTCGGCGGTGCTCCGCGCCAGCGTCGACAGGTCGGCCTGGAAGACCCGGTCTTTGCCCTTCGCGGCCGGTTTCGCCGCTAGGTAGGGGTCGCCCCCGCCGACCAGCACGATCCCGTCGTCGGACCGGACGACCTTGGTCGTGAACCTCGTCTGCGAGTCGATCGTCATGAGCGCGGCGAAGCTCGTGAGGACCTTCGTCGTGGAGGCGGGGACGTACGCGCCGGCGCCCGACGAGGCGAGCTCGGTGCCGTCGCCGGCGACCGCGGCGAAGCCGACGTGTGGTCCAAGGACCTTGCTGCCCAGCTGGGAGCTGACCGCTGCGGTCAGCTTCGCGGAGTCGACCGGACTCGTCGACTCCGGCGTCGAGGCGTCGGACGGGCCGGGAGAGGAGCCGACCGCGAGCTCGCGCGGGGCGATGACGTTGGACGGCCCGCAGTCGCCGTCACAGATCAGCCGGTTGAGGTCGCCGCGGCCCCACAGCGTCACCGCGAGGGCGATGACGAGCCCCACGACCACGACGGGGAGCGCGAGAGCCCCGAGGACGCCCGCGACCCTGACTTCCCGCTGAGCCGTCACATGCGCCAGACTATAGAGACCCCGCCCCGCCGTATCGTCGGCGCGCGCACCACGAACCCAACCGCCGGAGGCAGACGTGATTTTCGACGTCACCGTCGAGATCCCCAAGGGATCCCGCAACAAGTACGAGGTCGACCACGCGAGCCATCGCATCCGTCTCGACCGCACCCTCTTCACCGCGACGCAGTATCCCGCGGACTACGGCTTCATCGACGACACCCTGGGCCTGGACAGCGATCCGCTGGACGCCCTGGTGCTGCTGTCCGAGCCCACGTTCCCCGGCTGCGTCATCTCCTGCCGCACGATCGGCATGTTCCGCATGACCGACGAGGCCGGCGGCGACGACAAGGTCCTCTGCGTGCCCGCGAAGGACCCGCGTCAGGAGCACCTGCGCGACATCCACCACGTCCCGGAGTTCGACCGTCTCGAGATCGAGCACTTCTTCACGGTCTACAAGGACCTCGAGCCCGGCAAGTCCGTCGAGGGCTCGACCTGGACCGGTCGCGTCGAGGCCGAGGCAGAGATCCAGGCCAGCTACGCGCGCTTCAAGGACAACGGCGGCTACTGAGCCACCAGGCCCGGCGTTGAGCCGCCGGGCTCAACGCCAGCCGCGCAGCAGCACGCGCATCGTGTCGGCGAAGACTGCGACGTCAATCGTGTGGTCCAACGACCGCAGCGTTCCCAGGCCGATGCCCAGGCTCAGCAGCGCGGTGGCCGCCTGGTCGGCGTCGACGGTGTCGGCGATCCCGGCCTCGGTCGTGACCTGCCGGACGAGCTGGGCGATCGCCGCCCGGATCTCGCGGTGCCGCTTGACGAGCTCGGTCGCGACGTACGGGCTCTGCCGGGCGATCGCCCCGAACTCGACCTCCAGCGCGGTCCACCGCGGTCGGCCGAGCCCCTCGCGGGCCCACGCAGCGAACGCCTCGATGCGCCCGTCCAGGTCGGTGTCGAGCGTGAACGCCGCGACGACGCCCTGGATCTGGGTCTCGTGGATGCTGTCGAGGACGGCCATGCAGAGCTCCTCCTTGCCGGAGAAGTTGGAGTAGACCGCACCCTTGGAGAAGCCGGCCCGGACGGCGACCTTGTCCAGCGACGTCGCGGCGTACCCGTCGGCGAGGAACATCTCGCGGGCGACCTCGATCAGCCGTTCGCGGGTCTGCGCCTGGCGGTCCGCCCTGCTCATCCGCGTGCCCTCGACCGTCACTGCTTCTCCCTCATCCACGCGGACCGACGTGGCCCACCACACCCTTGCATCATACTCAGATACCGATAGTATCTGAACGGTGATCACCAAGGACATCGTCATCATTGGCACCGGCTTCTCCGGCATGGGCATGGCCATGAAGCTCCGGGCTTCCGGTCGGGAGGACTTCGTCGTCCTCGAGAAGGCCCACGACGTCGGTGGCACGTGGCGCGACAACACCTACCCCGGGTGCGAGTGCGACATCCCGAGCCACATGTACTCCTTCTCCTACGAGCTCAACACCGGCTGGAGCAAGAGCTTCTCCGGCCAGGAGGAGATCTGGGCGTACATGCGCAAGGTCGCCGACGAGCAGGGCATCCGGCCCTACATCGACTTCGGCGTCGAGGTCACCGGCGCGACGTGGGACGAGGACCGGCAGCGCTGGACCGTCCGGACCGCGACCGGGGACGACTACGAGGCGCGCGTCCTGGTCGCCGGCGTCGGCGGCCTGCACATCCCGAACGTCCCCGAGATCGCCGGCGCCGACTCGTTCGAGGGCCCCCGCTTTCACTCCGCGGAGTGGGACCACACGATCGACCTCAAGGACAAGAAGGTCGTCGTGATCGGGACGGGCGCCAGCGCGATCCAGTTCATCCCGATCATCGCCCAGGAGGTCGCGCAGCTCACGGTCTTCCAGCGCACGCCCCCGTGGGTGCTGCC
>JAOPXL010000165.1 GCA_025965175.1 Aeromicrobium sp. | reverse complement strand
TTGCACTCGACGTCCTTGCGACCGTCGAGGCACTCCGCGACCGGCGTGCGCCAGTACCAGAGCTTGGACGCGAACTCCTCGTCACCGGCCTTGTACGAGTCGCAGAACCCGGGATCGCTCGCGAAGTTGCAGGCCTCCTGGCTGTTGGGCGCCTCACCGAAGTACTCCGTCGCCTGGGCATTGGCCTCCGGCGAGTCGATGTAGTTCAGCCACGCGTACGCGCAGTTGGGGTTCTTGGCGTGCGACGAGATCATCCACGTGTCGGACCAGCCGGTCGCTCCCTCCGAGGGGAGGATCGCCTTGACCTTGGTCTTCTTGGCGTCGATCGAGTTGACGATGACCTGCCACGTCGTGCCGAGGACCGAGTCGCCGGTCTCGAACGCCGAGATCTCCTTGAGGTAGTCCGACCAGTACTCGCCGACGTAGCTGCGCTGGCCCTTGAGCAGGTCGACCGCCGCCTCGAACTGCTTGTCGTCGAGCGCGTACGGGTTCTTGATCTTGAGCTCCGGCTTGCTGTTCATCAGGTAGAGCGCGGCGTCGGCGATGTAGATCGGTGAGTCGTACGCCGTGATCTTGCCCTTGTGCTTCGCCATCTCGTCGGGCTCGAAGACGGCCGACCACGACGTCGGGGCCGGTGTGACGTCGTCCTCGTTGTACATCAACAGGTTGGCGCCGTAGCCGTGCGGCACGCCGTAGTGCAAGCCGTCGAACGTGTTCCAGTCCTGGTCCTTGAGGAAGTCGAAGACCTTGGCGTAGTTGGGGATCAGGTCGGTGTTGACCTCGACGGCCTCCTTCGACGCGACCATCCGCGCCGTCAGGTCGCCCGAGGCCACGACGACGTCGTAGTCACCCGTCTTGGCGAGGTTGAACGCCTCGTCGGAGGTGCCGTACGTCTTGGCGGTCACCTGGCAGCCGGTGTCCTTCTCGAACGCGGAGACCCAGTCGACCTCGGGGTCGTTGCTGCCGTCCTCGACGTATCCGGGCCACGCGAGGATCGAGACCTTGCCCTCGGTCTTGCCGAGCTTGTCCGGGACCTTGGACGCCTGGTCGGAGTCACTGCTGCCGCCGCACGCGGCCAGCGCGACGAGCGCGCTACTGGCCAGGAGGGCGCCGAGTGCCCTCCGTCGGTGTGTCGTCGTTCTCATCGCTGTCTCCATCTCTTTGGTGGGGGGAGCTTCGGCCAGGGGATCGGGTGGGTCGTGCTGTTCAGTTTGGGTGGGTCTCAGGTCAGCGGGACCAGGTCGTCGAGCGACCAGGTGGCGACGACCTTCTCGCCGCGCTGCTCGCGATTCGCCTTGCCGCCGGTGCTCTGCTCCAGCACCACGAGGTGGGTGCCGTCGTCGAGCCGGACGTGGATGCGGTGCCCCGTGCCGAGGTAGATCGACTCGGTGATGACGCCCTCCGCGCGGATGATGCCGTCGGCGGCTGTGCCCCCACCGGCAGTGGTCGAGCCGGCGGCGCCGAGCGCGACCTTCTCAGGTCGCAGCGCGTGCGTGCCGTCGCGGCCGAACAGCCGGGCCGAGGCCTCCGCGCCGAAGATGTTGGACGTGCCGACGAACGACGCGACGTACTCGGTCGTCGGGTGCTCGTAGATCTCTCGCGGGGTGCCGAGCTGCACGATCTGCCCCTCGCTGAAGACCGCGACCCGGTCGCTCAGCGTCAGCGCCTCCTCCTGGTCGTGGGTCACGAAGACGAAGGTGATGCCGAGGTCACGTTGCAGCTGCTTGAGCTCGACCTGCATCTGCTCGCGGAGCTTGAGGTCCAGCGCGCCGAGCGGCTCGTCGAGCAGCAGGACCTTGGGCCGAACCACGATCGCGCGGGCCAGGGCGACCCGCTGGCGCTGCCCGCCGGACAGCTGACCGGGACGACGGTCGGCGAGGTGGGCCAGCTGGACCGTGCCGAGCGCCTCCGTGGCCTGCTGGCGTCGGGCCGCCTTCTTGGCCCCGCGGACCCGCAGTCCGTACGCCACGTTGTCCAGCACGCTCATGTGCGGGAATAGGGCGTAGTCCTGGAAGACCGTGTTGACGTCCCGGTCGAACGGCGCGCGCCCCGTGACGTCCTCGCCGGCCAGCTCGATCGTTCCGGCGGTGGCCTGCTCGAAGCCCGCGATGAGGCGCAGCACCGTGGTCTTGCCGGACCCCGACGGACCCAGCATCGAGAAGAACTCGCCGTCGGCGATGTCGAGGTCCACCCCATCGACGGCCCTGACCTCACCGAAGTGCTTGCTCAGCCCCCGCAGCGAGATCGCGGTCCCGCCGGGCGACCCGGACGGCGCCTCGGCGACGGTGGAGGTGCTGACTGTCATGCGTGGGCTGACCCCTCGAGCGGAGAGCGAAGTGACCTGGGCCACATGGGTGACAAAATCATATGGGACCAGATATTAATTGGCTAGGTCCTGTTTGCAACGATCGTGTGAACGCCACAGGAGGTGCGCAGTGTCAACCGTCCGCCGTCCTGCCACCCGCGCCCGGTCCGCGATCTTCGCCCCGCTGGGCGACGAGGGCCGCGCCGTCCGGGTCGAGAACCGGCTCGCCGAGGCCATCCGGTCCGGCGTCCTGGCCCACGGGGAACGCCTTCCCAGCGAGCCCGAGCTCGCCGCGATGCTGGGCGTCGCCACCGTCACGGCGCGCGAGGCGCTCGTCGCGCTGCGTGCCCAGGGGCTTGTCACGACGACCCGCGGCCGGGGCGGTGGGTCCTTCGTGACCCGGCCCGAGCCCGGGATGGTCGAGCTCAGCAGCCGGTTGGCGGCGATGTCACGGGTCGAGCTGCGAGACCGCGGGACGCTCTACGGCGTGATCCTCGCGGGCTGCGCCGAGCTGGCCGCCGAGCGCTCCGACCCCAGCGACGTCGAGGGGCTGCGCCTGCTCTTGGTCGAGCCCGACGAGGCCGACGTCGCGGTGTGGCGCCACGCCGACTCCGAGCTCTACCTCTCGCTCGCGGCCGTGACCCAGTCGGCCCGGATGGCCCGCGAGGTCGTCCGGCTCGAGGCCGACTTCGGGGCCCTGCTTCGGCTCCCCCTGTCCGACGACGACTTCCGGGCCTCGACCCACGACCGGCACGCCGCGCTCGTCGACGCCATCGAGCGGCGCGACCCCGCGGGGGCCCGCTCCTGCGTGCGGGAGCATGTCTCCGATGCGCTCGAAAGGCTGGCAGACCTGCACGCGGCAGTGTCATGATCGAACGACACCCGGTCCCCGCCGTGACGAGAGGAGCACCCGATGACGGTCCAGACCGCTGAGCTCGGGGCGTGCGTCGACCGGGTCGAGCAGCACTTCCATGGCCTCCTCGCCGAGCTCGAGTCGATGCGCAGGATCCTCGTCGACCTGTTCGACCGTGGCCCCGTCGACTCCGCCGTCGCCCGCACCGCGATCGAGCCCACCGTCAGGGCGTTCCTCGGCACGGCCGACATCGTGGGAGCCGGCTACGTGGCGGCCCGCGACGCCCTCAGCGACACCCCCCTCTACCTCGCGTGGTGGCAGGGCGACGACCAGCACCTGCTGGCCGAGGCCGACGCGCCCGGCACCAACGACCCGCTCGACTACACCCGGCACCCGTGGTTCCGCACCCCCGAGCGCACGGGCGAGCCGCACGTCACCGGCCCCTACGTCGACTTCGTCTGCACCGACGAGTACGTCATGACGTCGACGGCGCCAGTCGTCTCCCAGGGCCGGATGGTCGGCGTGGTCGGGGCCGACACCCTGGTCGAGACCCTCGAGAAGCTGCTCCTGCCGACCTTGCGCGCCGCCGGCGCGACGGTCGTCAACGACCTGGGTCGCACCGTGGTCTCGGCCGATCCGCACCTGGCCACCGGCAGCCTGCTGGACCTCACCGCGTACCCCGAGGTCATCGGGTGCGCCCGACTGCCGCTGTCCGTCCTCCGCCCCTGACGGCCCCCCGGAGCGGTGCACCAGTCGCCCTACTCCGGCGGGAGCGGTGCACCAGTCGCCCTACAGGGGGGTTGAAGGGCGACCCCTGCACCGCCCCCGCGCCTGTAGGGCGACTCCTGCACCGCCCCCCGCTGGGGGTCAGCTGCCCCGCGCGCGCCGGGTCCTGCGGCGCTCACGCCACGGAACCAGGACCCAGACCGCGACGACGAAGACCGCGATGACACCCGCGACGAGGGTCGCGACCCCCACGCCGGCGACGACGTCGAGGATGAACCAGGTGACTCCCACGACAGCGACCGCCATCGCGGCCAGGCCGAGCCGCGCGAACAGGTCGGCCGCCGCGACCAGCCACGGCCGCTCACCTTGGCGGAACAACGCCCGGTGCAGCGCGACGGGCGTCATCAGCAGGATCGTCGAGACGATCGCGGTCGACAGGACGACGGCGTAGAGGGCGTGCCGGGACTCCGGCAGCTCCTCGAACCGCGGGGTGAACGGGATCGTCAGCAGGAAGCCGGTCAGGAGCTGCACCCCCGTCTGCGCCACGCGCAGCTCCTGGAGCAGCTCCTGCCAGTTACGGTCGAGCCGGTCGCCCGACGGGGGGTCAGTGATCGCGGAGCGCCTTGACCAGCTCCGACTTCTTCTTGCCGGAGTAGTTGCTGAGACCGAGCTCCTTGGCCCGCGTGCGCAGCTCCGGGACTGTCCAGTCGTCGTACGACCCGGACTTCCCGCCCTCGGCCCCGACCGACGACGTCGAGCGGCCCTTCTGCGCCGCGGCGTTGGAGATCCGGGCGGCCTTCTCCTTCGACGCCCCCTGGTCGCGGAGGTCGTCGTACATCTGGGGCTTCTTGATGCTGCTGGCCATCGCGTGCTCCTGTTCGTCTGTCGTCGACGTGCCCGCGCCGGGCCGGTCCAAACCTCCTTCGTCTTGCGAGGTGCGCGCGCGGCAGGGTCCAATGGGGCATGCGATCCATCTGGAAGGGCGCGATCAGCTTCGGCCTGGTCAGCGTCCCGGTCAAGGTCTACAGCGCGACCGAGAGCCACGACGTGTCCCTCCACCAGGTCCACGGTAAGGACGGCGGCCGGATCCGCTACCAGCGGCGGTGCGAGGTGTGCGGCGAGGTCGTGGACTACAAGGACATCGACAAGGCTTACGACAACGGTGAGCAGACCGTCGTGCTGACCGACAAGGACCTCGCCTCGCTGCCGGCCGAGCGCAACCACGAGATCGAGGTCGTCGAGTTCGTCCCGGCCGACCAGGTCGACCTGCTGCGGCTCGACCGGGCTTACTACCTCGAGCCCGAGGCCAAGACCCTGAAGCAGTACACCCTGCTGCGGCGCGCGCTCGAGGACTCCGACCGGACCGCGATCGTACGGTTCGCGCTGCGGCAGAAGACCCGGCTCGCCGCGCTGCGGGTCAAGGGCGACGTCCTGCTGCTGCAGACCCTGCTGTGGGACGACGAGGTCCGCGACCCCGCGTTCGACGTCCTCCAGGAGAGCCCCA
>JAOPXL010000157.1 GCA_025965175.1 Aeromicrobium sp. | reverse complement strand
GTTGTTGGTCCCGACCACGACGCCCTTGCCGTCGAGCCAGATCTGGCCCGCGACGCTGGCGGTCGACTCGTGCACGGCACAGTAGACCCCGCCGTGCGGGATGCCGAACGGCTGCAGGTGCCGCTCGTCGATCGTGAACCGGGCCACGACCTTGTCGGGCCCCGCTTCCACGTGCTCGACACCCAGCGTTCCGTCCAGTCCAGGGATCTCACTCATGGGTCCACCCTAGGGGGCCCTTGAACGGGATACCCCCTAGGGGTATGTTGGAGGGCATGACCGAGCATCCCACCCCCGGCTACAGCGACGACAAGGTCGCGGTCCTCAAGCGGCTCAAGCGGATCGAGGGCCAGGTCCGCGGCCTGACCCGCATGGTCGAGGACGACACCTACTGCATCGACGTCCTCACCCAGGTCTCCGCGACGACCAAGGCCCTCGAGGCCGTCGCGCTCAAGCTGCTCGACGAGCACCTCGCGCACTGCGTCGTCAACGCGGCCCGCGCCGGCGGTCCGGAAGCCGACATCAAGGTCAAGGAAGCATCCGACGCCATCGCGCGCCTGGTCCGTTCATGAAAGGCACCGACATGACCACCACTGACACCTACCGCGTCACCGGGATGACCTGCGAGCACTGCGTCGGGGCCGTCACCGCGGAGATCGGCGCGGTCGCCGGCGTCACCGCCGTCTCGGTCGACCTGGTGGCCGGCGGCACCTCGACCGTGACGGTCCAGAGCACCGCACCGCTCGACACCACCACGGTCGCCGAAGCCGTCGACGAGGCGGGGTACGCCCTGGCCGGTCCGCGCGACCTGCCGTTGGCATGAACATGCCCGACTCGACCACAGTCAAGCTCGACATCGGCGGGATGACCTGCACGTCGTGCGCGATGCGGGTCGAGAAGAAGCTCAACCGGCTCGACGGCGTGGCCGCCTCGGTCAACTACGCGACCGAGAAGGCCACGGTCGACCTCGACCCCGGTGTCGACGTGCAGTCGCTGATCGACACCGTCGCGAAGACCGGCTACACCGCGTCCGTACGTCCGACGGCCGGCTCGCGTCCCGGGCCGCACGCCGGGTCCGACACCCACGCCGGCCACGGCGACCTGCACGGCGCCGCCTCGATGTTGCAACGCCTCAAGATCTCCGCCGCGCTGACGATCCCGGTCGTCGTGCTGTCGATGGTGCCGGCGTTCCAGTTCGACAGCTGGCAGTGGCTCGCGCTGACCCTGGCGTCGCCCGTCGTGGTGTGGGGCGCCTGGCCGTTCCACCGCGCCGCGTGGGTCAACGCCCGGCACGGCGCCGCCACGATGGACACCCTCGTGAGTGTCGGCGTCGGGGCGGCCTGGCTGTGGTCGCTGTGGGCACTGTTCATCGGCGACGCCGGGATGCCCGGCATGACGATGACGTTCTCCTTCCTGCCAGAGTCGTCGGGCCATGACGAGATCTATCTCGAGGTCGCCTCGGCGGTCACGGTGTTCATCCTCGCCGGGCACTACCTCGAGGCCAGCGCCAAGTCGCAGTCCAGCGCCGCCCTCCGCGCCCTGATGGACCTGGGCGTCCGCGACGTCACGGTCCTGCGCGACGGCAGCGAGTCACCCATCGCGCTGGCGGACCTGCACGCCGGCGAGCTGTTCGTCGTACGTCCCGGCGAGAAGATCGCGACCGACGGGGTCGTCACCGATGGCGAGTCGTCGGTCGACGAGTCGATGCTGACCGGCGAGTCGGTCCCGGTCGACGTGCGACCCGACGACACCGTGACGGGGGCGACCGTCAACCAGGACGGCCGCCTGGTCGTCCGGGCCACCGCGGTCGGTGCCGACACCCAGCTGGCGCAGATGGCCCGGCTGGTCGAGGAGGCCCAGGAGGGCAAGGCCGACGTGCAGCGGCTGGCGGACCGGATCTCGGCGTGGTTCGTGCCTGCCGTGATCCTGCTGTCGCTCGTGACGTTGGCCGGCTGGCGGCTCGACGGCGGCACCTGGACCGAGGCGTTCACCGCCGCGGTCGCGGTGCTGATCATCGCCTGCCCCTGCGCGCTGGGACTCGCGACTCCGACCGCCCTGATGGTCGGCACGGGGCGGGGCGCCCAGCTCGGCATCCTGATCCGGGGCCCGCAGGTGCTGGAGTCGACCCGATCGATCGACACGGTCGTCCTGGACAAGACCGGCACGATCACGACCGGCCGGATGAGCGTGACCGCGATCGATCCGGCGCCCGGCGTCGACGAGGCCGAGCTGCGGGTGATCGCGGCGTCGCTCGAGCACGCCTCGGAGCACCCCATCGCCCACGCCGTAGCGACCCTCGCCGAGCCCGTCCCGGTCACCGACTTCGTCAACGCCGCCGGCTTCGGCGTCAGTGGAACGGTCCAGGGCCGGCCCGCCCTCGTCGGGCGGCCCTCGTGGCTGGCCGAGCATGGGGTCCCGTCCCCCGGGACAGCCCACCCGGGGGGCACCGTCGTCGCCGTGGCATGGGACGGCATGCACCGCGGCTCGATCACGGTCGCCGACACCGTCAAGCCGACTTCGGCGGCAGCCGTCAGGGACCTCCGCGCCCTCGGGCTCGACCCGGTCCTCCTGACCGGTGACAACGCCGCGGTCGCGCGGGCCGTCGCGGCCGAGGTCGGCATCGACCGGGTCGAGGCTGACGTGACACCCGCCGACAAGCTGCGGGTCGTCCACGAGCTGCAGGCGCAGGGCCGGGTCGTGGCGATGATCGGTGACGGGGTCAACGACGCCGCCGCCCTGGCCGCCGCCGACCTTGGCGTCGCGATGGGCACCGGCACCGACGTCGCGATCCAGGCCTCGGACCTGACCCTGGTCAAGGGCGATCTCGCGACGGCGGTCGACGCGGTCCGGCTGTCGCGCGCGACGCTGCGAACCATCAAGGGCAACCTGTTCTGGGCGTTCGCCTACAACGTCGCCGCGATCCCGCTTGCGGCGCTGGGCTTGCTCAACCCGCTCATCGCGGGTGCCACGATGGCGTTCAGCAGCGTGTTCGTCGTGACCAACAGCCTGCGCCTGCGCCGGTTCAGGGCCTGAGCTCGGCGATCAGCTCGAGCTCGTCGGACCGGGCGAGGCCCGCCCGGCGCGGGCGGCCTAGGCCGCGCTCCCGCTCGTCGTCGAGGGTGTCCCGAAGGGTCTCGGCGAGGGGACGGCGCCGCAGGCCGTGCTCGAGCGCCCGCCTGTCGGCCATCAAGCCCATGCCGTGATGGCTCGCCGGCAGCCACAGCGGCAGCGAGCGAGGACCCATCCACTCCTGGACGTCGCGGCGGTGGAGCCACTCCGGCCCGGCCTTGACCTGCTCGCCGCGGAAGCCCGCGACCGACGCCGACAGATCGGTCAGCGAGCCGACCGTCGTGGGCTCGCCGGCGCCGTGGACGATCCCGGTGACCCCGGCCCCGGCGGCCCCGACGATCCACGCCGCGAGGTCCCGCACGTCGATGACCTGCATCGGCTGGTGCCCCACATCGGGCACCAGGACCGTCCCGTCCCTCGCGAGCGCGAACCGCGAGACGTAGTAGCCCACCCGGTCCGAGCGGTCGCCCGGCCCGCCGATCAAGCCGGCCCGGACCACGAGGTGCCGGGGCTGCGATCGCACGACGTCCTCGCACGCGACCTTCCCCTCGCCGTACTGCTCTGGCCCGGCCTCCTCACCGCCGAGCGGGTCGAGCAGCGGGGAACCCTCGGACAGCGCGACGCTCTGGTCGGCGTACACCGATCCGGTCGACACGAAGGTCCAGTGACTCCCGGCGCCACCCAGCGCGTCGACCGCGGACCGGACGTGGCCCGGCTGCCGGGACACGTCGATCACGAGGTCCCAGCTGCGATCGCGCACGGCGTCGTACGCGCCGGGGTCCGCCCGGTCGGCGCGCACGAAGGTCGCCCCCGCGGGCGCCTCGCCGGACTCGCCACGCGCCAGGCAGGTCACGGCGTGCCCGCGCGCGAGCGCCTCGCGCGCGAGCTGGCCACCGACCCACGACGTCCCACCCAGGACCAGCACACTGCTCATGCCCTCCAACCAAGCACGACCGGCGTCGCCGCGGCAGCCGTGTTCACGGCCGGCGGAATGCGGGTGCGCCGGCCGCGGTTGCACCTAGCATGACCGTGACCGCCCTCACCGGGTCCACCGGAGCCGTCGGAGGCGTGGCCGCCCGCCTGCTGGCTGCCACGGGTGTGCCGCTGCGCCAGCTGGTCCGCGACCCGGACCGCGCGCCGCGGCTGCCCGGCGCTGACGTCCGCCGCGCGGTCTACGGGGACGACGCGTGCACCGCAGCGCTCGAGGGGGTCGACACGGTCTTCATGGTGTCCGCCGCGGAGTCCCAGACGCGGCTCGACGACCACCGCGCGTTCATCGACGCCGCCGTGGCCGCGGGGGTGCGGCAGGTCGTCTACCTGTCGTTCGTCGGCGCGTCGGCCACCTCGGCGTTCACGCTCGGCCGCGACCACGGGGCCACCGAGCAGCACCTGCGTGCGTCCGGCCTCGCGTGGACGTTCCTGCGCGACAACTTCTACGCCGAGGCGCTTCCCCAGTTCGCGACCGACGGCGTGATCCGCGGGCCCGCCGGCGACGGCCGCGTCGCTGCGGTGTCGCAGCGTGACGTCGGCGCCGTCGTGGCGCAGGTGATGCGGAGCCCGCGCGACCACATCGACCGGACGTACGACCTGACCGGCCCCGAGGCGCTGACGCTGGCCGAGGTCGCCACGATCCTGACCGAGATCACCGGCCGGCCGCACCGCTTCGTCGACGAGACCCTCGACGAGGCCCGGGCGAGCCGGGCCCACCACGGAGCCCCGGACTGGCTGGTCGACGCGTGGATCAGCACCTACACCGCGATTCACGACGGCGAGCTCGCGCACGTCAGCGGTGACATCGACCGGCTGCTGGGCCGGCCGGCGACCTCGTTCGACGAAGCGGTCGCCGAGCGCTCGGCATAGCATCGGACCCATGACCTCCGACCTCCTGACCATCACCGGCACCCTGGCGATCCGCGAGCGCATCACGGCGCCGACGGGGGCCGTCGCCACGGTCAAGCTGGTCGACGCCGGCGGCGAGGTCGTCGCGGCGACCGCGCTCGGCGTCACGGAAGTGCCCGCCGAGTTCTCGCTCGTCGCCGACCCGGCCCTGATCCCCGAGCCGGAGCAGCTGTTCGTCTGGGGCGCACTGCGCACCGAGCTGGGCGTGTGGGGCACGACCGACCTCGTCCCGGTCGAGGACGGCGCCACCGAGGTCGTCCTGACCCGGATCGAGGACTGAGGCCCGATGCCCCGCGGCGATCACGGTCCCACCGTCACGCAACTGAGCGACGAGGAGATCCGGGCCGACAATGCGCCCATCCTGAGCCGCATCGCCCGGATGCTGCGGCCCTACCGCGGCAAGATGGTCGCCGTCGCGGTCGCGGTGGTCGTGGCGGCGGTGCTGACCTCGATCGTCCCGTTCCTGACCAAGGCCGTGTTCGACAAGGCGCTGTTCCCGCCCGACGGCGACATCCGCATCCACCTGCTGGCCTGGCTCGTCGTCGGCATGTGCGTCATCCCGATCGTGACGGCGCTGATCGGGATCGGCCAGAACTGGCTGACCTCCACGATCGGCAACTCGGCGATGGCCGACCTGCGCGGTGACCTGTTCGCCCACCTGCAGAAGATGGAGCTCGCGTTCTTCACCGCGACCAAGACCGGCGCCATCCAGTCACGCCTGGCCAACGACGTCGCCGGCGTGCGTACGGTCCTGACCGACACCGCGACCTCGATCCTGCAGAACAGCGTGACGGTCATCGCGGCGTTCGTGTCGATGGTCATCCTGTCGTGGCAGCTGACACTCCTGACGCTGATCGTGTTGCCGCTGTTCGTGTGGATCCAGCTGCAGGTCGGCAAACGCCGCCAGAAGCTCGCCCGCCGCACCCAGGAGTCGCTGTCGGAGATGACCGCGATCACCGAGGAGGCGCTCAGCGTCTCGGGCATCCTGCTGTCGAAGGTCTTCAACCGGGCCGACTCCGAGGTCGAGCGCTACCGCGAGGCCAACCGCAACCAGACCCGGCTCCAGGTCGAGCAGGCCATGACCGGCCGGGCGTTCTTCGCCACGGTGCAGACGTTCTTCGCGATCACCCCCGCGCTGATCTACCTCGTCGCCGGGTTCATGCTCCAGGGCGGCACGTCGCTGACCGCCGGCACCCTCGTCGCGTTCACGACGCTGCAGGCCCGGCTCCAGATGCCGTTGCTGCAGCTCATGCGCGTGACGCTCGACGTGCAGACCTCGCTCGCGCTGTTCCGTCGGCTGTTCGAGTACCTCGACCTCGAGCCGGCCATCGCCGAGCGCCCCGGCGCCCTGGCCCTCAATCCCCGCGACGTCCGCGGCGGGATCGAGTTCCGGGACGTCTACTTCCGTTATCCCGAGCCCCGGGCGCTGTCCGGCTCGGTCTCGCGCGACAGGTTCGGCGACTCGGGCGTCAGGATCGAGCGGATCGCGCCGGCGCCCGAGCAGGGCTGGGCCCTCGACGCCATCTCCCTGACGGTCAGGCCGGGTCAGCTCGCCGCGATCGTCGGGCCGTCCGGCTCCGGCAAGACGACCATGACGTACCTCGTCCCGCGCTTCTACGACGTCGACTCCGGTGCGGTCCTGATCGATGGCACCGATGTCCGCGACCTGACGATGGGCTCGGTCGCCGACGCCGTCGGCATGGTGACGCAGGAGCCGTACCTCTTCCACGGCTCGATCCGCGACAACATCGCGTACGCCAAGCCGGACGCGAGCGCCGAGGAGATCGAGCAGGCGGCGCGGGACGCCAACATCCACGACCGGATCCTGTCGTTCGCCGACGGCTACGAGACCATCACGGGTGAGCGCGGCTACCGGCTCAGCGGTGGCGAGAAGCAGCGGCTCGCGATCGCCCGGGTCCTGCTGATGGACCCCCGCATCCTGATCCTCGACGAGGCCACGTCGGCGCTCGACACCGAGACCGAGCGGCTCGTGCAGGACGCTCTTGAGCGGGCGACCCACAACCGCACCACGATCGCGATCGCGCACCGGCTGTCCACGATCCACAACGCCGACGTCATCTTCGGGCTCGAGGACGGGCACCTCGTCGAGCAGGGCACCCACGACGAGCTGCTGGCGCTCGGCGGGCTCTACTCGCGGCTGTACGTCGAGCAGTTCGGCGCCGGCCAGATCGAGGCGCGCTTCACCGACGGGGTCCGCTTCGTCAACGGGTCGACGTACTGCGACAAGCCGCGCAGCGACGAGCGCCGGGCCGACATCTCGTTGTGAGCGTCCAGCTCGTCAGGTGCTCGTGATGTGGATGCTCGGCAGGGTGAAGAACACGCAGTGGGCGATGGTGCTGCCGACACAGATGGAGTACTCGCCTGGACGGTCCGACTCGGTGCCGGATCGGCCTACTGTGGCGTTGCTGGGCAGGGCGACGCCATGGTCGATGAAGATCTGCCGCGGATCCTGCTCGCTCTCCTGGCTCAACGTCTGGGCGATGTGGCGAAGTCGCGGATGGCCGAACACATGCGCCATCGTCATCTGGAACTGAGTGAACTCGTCCGGGCCGGACGCGCCCGCAGGCA
>JAOPXL010000239.1 GCA_025965175.1 Aeromicrobium sp. | reverse complement strand
TCCTGACGACATTCCTCTTCGGTGGTCTGACGGGTGTCATCCTGGCGTCGCCGACGCTCGACTTCCAGCTGTCGGACAGCTACTTCGTCGTCGCGCACTTCCACTACGTCGTCTTCGGCACCGTGGTCTTCGCGATGTTCGCCGGCTTCTACTTCTGGTGGCCCAAGCTCACCGGCCGCATGCTGGACGAGAAGCTCGGCAAGATCCACTTCTGGCTGCTGTTCATCGGGTTCCACCTGACGTTCCTGGTGCAGCACTGGCTGGGTGTCGAGGGCTTCCCGCGTCGCTACGCCGACTATGGCGCAAACGACGGGTTCACGACGCTCAACGAGATCTCCTCGATCGGTGCGTTCCTGCTCGGCGCGTCGACGCTGCCGTTCTTCTACAACGTGTGGAAGTCGCGCAAGTCCCCGCTGGTCGGACTCGACGACCCGTGGGGCTGGGGCCGCTCGCTCGAGTGGGCGACATCCTCCCCGCCGCCGCGCCACAACTTCACCTCGCTGCCGCGCATCCGCTCCGAGAGCCCGGCATTTGATCTCCACCACCCGGAGATCGCGGCGCTGGAGCTCGAGCACAACCCGGGCGAGACCTCGGTGTTCGCCGATGCCCCGGACGTGTCGGGCAAGAGCGGTCAAGCCAGCCGGCGCTCCGCCACCGAGCCGAACGAGAACGAGAAGGACGACTGATCCATGAAGGCCGAAACCTGGACCATCCTGGCGTGCGGAATCTTCTTCGCGCTGATCGCTCCGGTCTACTGGGTGCTGACGACCGATCCGACCGGCACGACGGCGCTGGTCATGACGACGCTGCTGTGCGTGCTGTTGGGCTTCTACCTGGGCGTCGTCGCCCGGCAGATCCCGGACCGACCCGAGGACCGTAGCGACGGTGAGATCGCCGACGGCGCCGGTGAGCAGGGCTTCTTCCCGCCCTACAGCTGGTGGCCGCTGTTCTGCGCGATGGCGTTCGCCGTGTGCGTCCTGGGCGTCGTCATGGGCTGGTGGCTGTTCATCATCGGCGCTGGCATCGGTTCGGTCACACTGTGCGGCTGGATCTTCGAGTACTACCGCGGCATCCACGCACACTGACCAATCCTGTTGATGCTCGAATCCGAGCGGCGAGCCAGTAAACTGTGCGGGTGAAGAGACTTCGCCTGGCCACGGCGGTGGTATGCACGGCGTTCGTGGCGTTGGCCGCCTGCTCGGCCGAAGGGGTCAAGGACGCCGTCACCCCCGAGGCGGCGAAGGATCCGATCACGCTGAGCCCCAACGTCGCCGAGAAGGCCCGGGACGTCAAGGTCGACACCTTGGTCCAGATCCGCGCGGACGATGGCGTCCTGACGAAGGCGAGCCTGCGTACGGCGGACGGCAAGCAGACGATCGGCGGTCAGCTCACCGACACGAGCTGGACGGCGACCGAGCGGCTCGAGCCCGGCACGACGTACTCCCTCTCGGCGACCGGGACCGGCGATGACGGTACCTCGGGCACCGTGCGCCGCAGCTTCACTACGCAGAAGCTCACCCTCGCGCAGCAGACCTATCCGTCGGTCGCTCCGCTGAAGGGGGAGACGGTCGGCGTCGGCATGCCAGTGATCGTGACGTTCGACCTGCCCGTCAAGGACCGCGCGCTCTTCGAGAAGCACATGGTGGTGACGACGGACAAGGACGTGACGGGCTCGTGGACCTGGTTCAGCGACCGGGTGGCGCACTTCAGGCCTGAGACCTTCTGGCCCGCCCGCACCGAGGTCAGGGTTCACCTGAGCCTCAACAGCCTGCCGGCCGGCAGCGGCGTCTACGGTCAGCAGGACCAGGACGTCAAGTTCCACGTCGGCGCGCAGGTCGTGTCGACCGTCGACGTCGCCAAGCACCAGCTGCGCTACACGGTGGATGGTCGGGCCGAGAAGACGATCCCGGTCACCACCGGTGACAACTCGCACCGCACCCGTGAGGGCATCAAGGTCATCATGGAGAAGTTCTCCTCGATCGACATGGACGCCGCCACCACGGGGGTCGATTCCGAGGACCCCGGCTACTACAACATCAAGGACGTCCGCTGGGCCATGCGCCTGACCAACTCGGGGGAGTTCCTGCACTCCGCCCCGTGGTCGGTCGGTGCTCAGGGCAATGCGAATGTCAGCCACGGTTGCACCGGCATGAGTCCGGCGAACGCGCAGTGGCTCTACCAGCACTCCCGTCGCGGCGACGTCGTCAAGTACGTCGGCAGTCCCCGGTCGCTTGAGGACCGCAATGGCTGGACCGACTGGAACGTCCCGTGGTCGACGTGGACCGAGGGATCGGCACTCGAGGTCCCGCCCACGTCCGACACCGCCTGAGGAGTCACGTAGGTCCGGTGACGAGTCACGCAGGTCCGGTGAGGAGTCACGCAGGTCCGGTGAGGAGTCACCTAGGTCCGGTGAGGAGTCACGTAGGTCCGGTGAGGAGTCACGTAGGTCCGTGAGGAGTAGCCGAGGTCCGGATAGGGATCGGGGTTCATTGGGGCGCGGGCCACCTAACGGGCCATTGTGTAACTCATCACCGTTCCCGCGTGACTCCTCAGTGATCCTGGGTGACTCGTCGGCGGGCCTGGTGGGAATGTGACGAGGCCCCGTCAGCTGGTGCTGACGGGGCCTCGTGCGGGGTGGCTCAGTGGACCCGGGGGACACCCGTCTCCGACACGCCCTGGAACTCGTCGCCCAGCTCGACGGGGTGCCCGTCGTGCTCGCCGAGGTGCTCCGCGGCGTGGTGGACGTCGTCGACCGTGGGCTTGTCGAGCGCATCGCGGTAGTAGAACGCGCGCGCCTTGGCCTGCAGCCTGGCCTTGCGGCCGTGTGGCGCCGCCACCCCGTTGCTGTCGGTCTCGAGCGGGGCCTCGAGTGCCGGGGTCCGCTCGTGCGCCGTCAGCGTGTACTGCGAGCCGACGGGCAGGGGAGCGTGGCGCTCGGAGAACCCGCCGCCAGGCGCGCGCTCGATGACACCGGTCTCGTAGCCGTGCAGGATGCGGTTGGCATCCGCGCGCTGCAGCCCGATGCAGATCCGCTTCGTGACCATGAACGCGATGACCGGGAAGACGAACAGCCCGATGCGCAGCACCCACGTGATGGCGTAGATGTCCATGTGGAACTTGGTCGCGATGATGTCGT
>JAOPXL010000122.1 GCA_025965175.1 Aeromicrobium sp. | reverse complement strand
ACTCGCTGGCCTGGATCAAGGCCATGGCGTGGGACCTGCGCAGCAACATGGACGACGAGATCACCCGGGTGCTGTCGACCGCCAAGCTCTCGGTCGACGAGGTCGAGGAGCTCTATCCGGACTATCCGGCGGACCACGCCACGATCGCCGGCAAGGGCACCGTCGAGGGCGGGAAGTTCCGTTCGACCGAGGCGCCCGATCCGGCGCTGGCCCGCTCTGCCGTGGCGTCCCTGTCCTCGGCGCAGAAGGGTGCCGAGGCGTTGCCCGCGCTGCTGGGCATCGGCGATGGCATCGGCTCCAACTCGTGGGTCGTCGACGGCAAGCACTCCACGACGGGCAAGCCTATCCTCGCCAACGACCCGCACCTGGCGCCCTCGATGCCCGGCATCTGGTACCAGGTCGGGCTGCACTGCCGCACCGTCAGCGCGGACTGCCCGTACGACGTCTCGGGCTTCTCGTTCGCCGGCCTGCCCGGTGTCGTCGTCGGCCACAACGACCGGATCGCGTGGGGTGTCACGACGATGTACGCCGACGTCACCGACCTGTATCTCGAGAAGGTCACCGGCGACACGTACGAGTTCGACGGCCGGCAGCTCCCGCTCGAGACGCGCCAGGAGACGTTCGAGGTCGCGGGCGGGGACCCCGAGCGCATCACGGTGCGCTCGACCCGTCACGGACCGATCCTGTCCGACCTCGACGACGACGTCTCGTCGGACATCGCCGACGTCGGGGAGGGCAAGCAAAGAACGACGAGCCGCGGCTCGTACGAGGTGTCGCTCGGCTGGACCGCGCTGACGCCTGAGCCCACGATCAAGGCGGTCTTCGCCCTCGACAGGGCGCAGGACTGGGACGACTTCCGGGCCGCGGCGAAGCTCTTCACGGTGCCGTCGCAGAATCTCGTGTACGCCGACCGGGCCGGCAACATCGGTTACCAGTCGCCCGGCACGATCCCGGTCCGCGGCAAGGGCGACGGCCGGTGGCCGGTGCCCGGCTGGGACAAGCGCTACGGGTGGACGGGGACGATCCCGTTCGAGGAGCTCCCGTCGGTCTACAACCCCGATGAGGGCTTCATCGTCACGGCCAACAACCAGGTCATCGGCGAGGAGTACCCGCAGCTCCTGGGGGCCGACACCGCCGAGGGATACCGCTCCGAGCGGATCCGTGACCTCATCACGGCCAAGGACAAGCTCAGCGTCGCGGACATGTCGCGGATCCAGAACGACACCTACAGCACGAACGCCGCCCGGCTCGTGCCGGAGCTCCTCCGGATCGAGCTCGAGAGCACGTACTATCGCCAGGGACAGTCGACCCTGCGCGGATGGGACTACCACCAGGACGTCGACTCACCCGGCGCGGCGTACTTCAACGCCGTCTGGCGGCACCTGCTCGAGCGGACATTCCACGACGAGCTGCCCAAGAGCGTGTGGCCGACCGGTGGGGAGCGCTGGTTCAGCGTCGTCGCGGGCATCCTCGACCACCCCGGCAACCACTGGTGGGACGACATCGCGACGCCGGGGACCAAGGAGACGCGCGACGAGATCCTGGCCGACGCGATGCGCGACGCCCGTGACGAGCTGACGATGATCCAGTCCCGAAGCCCCAGCGAGTGGCGGTGGGGCACGATGCACAAGCTCGAGCTCGTCAACCCGACCCTCGGCGACTCGGGCGTGGGGCTGGTCAACAGCATCTTCAACCGTGGCCCGTTCAAGGTCGGCGGCGGCGGCGGCATCGTCGACGCGACGAGCTGGGACGCCACCAAGGGCTACGACGTCACCGCCGTGCCGTCGATGCGAATGGTCGTCGACCTGGGCAATCTCGACCGCTCCCGCTGGATCCAGCTGACCGGCAACTCCGGGCACGCGTTTCACGACCACTACCTCGACCAGGCGCCGCTGTGGGCCAAGGGGGAGACGCTTCCGTGGGCGTTCGGCCACAAGGCCGTCGCCGCCTCGACCGACGACACCCTGACGCTCAAGCCCAGCGGCACCGACTGACCGGCTGGCCGACCACAACTCAAGAACTACGGGAGCGGAACAACCCGGCCGGAGTGACCGCCATCTGCACGGGTACGTCGTGCGGCTCGTGCGGCACGGCCGGCAGCAGCTCGTGGGTGAAGACGACGGCGCACAGCGGCGCGGAGGTTTCAGCGAGGGCGCGGTCGTAGTAGCCGGCGCCGCGTCCGAGCCGGTGGCCCTCGTGGTCGACGGCGAGCGCCGGCAGGATGATTGCCTCGCACGTGTCGAGCGTGCCGGCCCCCAGACGTACGCCGTGCGGCTCGGGGATGCCGAGCGCGTTCGTCGTCACCGCCGCGGTCGGGTCGTACGCCGACCAGTCCAGCGTGTGGTCGTCCAGGCTGATCGGCACGACGACCTCGATGCCGCGGTCGCGCAGCGCCGCGATGAGCGGGCCGGTGCCCGGCTCGGACGGCATCGAGAGGTAGCAGGCGACCCGGTTGGCGCGGGCGATCACGGGTACCGCGAGCAGGTGCAGCGCGATCGCCTCGGCGGCCTCGGCGCGCTCGCTGGGCGACATCGCACGACGTCGTTCGAGGAGCTCGCCGCGCACCTGGGTCTTGGTCACGCGCTGACGCTAGCCTATGGGCGCTGGAAGGCACTGGAACAAGGGAGAGCTTCGTGACGGGCTTGGAGCAGGCGCAGCAGCGAATGGCGGAGGCGGGCGTACCGCAGCGCGCGATCGACGTGTTCTCGTCCTTCTACGGACAACTCGAGGAGGGCGCCTCCGGGATGATCCCGGAGTCCGAGGTGGATCCCCTCGTCGACATCGACCATGCGGGCGCGATCTCGCTGACCGACGAGCAGTGCCGCGAGGCGGCTGCCGTGACGGCGGTCATCAAGCTCAACGGCGGCCTTGGCACGTCGATGGGGCTCGACCGGGCCAAGACGCTGCTGCCCGTCCGGCCCGACCTGACGTTCCTCGACGTCATCGCGGGACAGGTCCTTCACCTGCGCGAACAGCTCGGCGTGACGCTGCCACTGCTGTTCATGAACAGCTTCCGCACCCGCGACGACACCCTGGCCGCGTTGGCGAAGTACGACGACCTCGCGGTCGAGGGGCTGCCGATCGACTTCCTGCAGAATCGTGAGCCCAAGCTCCGTGCCGACGACCTGACGCCGGTCGACTGGCCCGCCGACCCGTCGCTCGAGTGGTGCCCGCCGGGGCACGGTGACCTCTACACCGCGCTCGAGGTCTCCGGCATCCTCGACGCGCTGATCGACGCGGGCTACCGCTACGCCACGGTCTCCAACGCCGACAACCTCGGTGCCGCCCCGGACCCGGCGATGATGGGCTGGTTCGCCGCTTCGGGCGCCCCCTACGCCGCCGAGGTCTGCCGACGTACTCCCGCCGACGTCAAGGGCGGGCACATCGTGGTCCGCAAGAGTGACGGCCGGCTCGTCCTGCGCGAGACCGCGCAGACCCCGGACGAGGACGCCGCGGCGGCCGCCGATCCAAAGCGGCACCGCTACTTCCACACCAACAACCTGTGGTTCGACCTGCGCGTCATGAAGCAGACCCTCGAGGACCGCGGGGGCATCCTCGGACTGCCGCTGATCCGCAACGGCAAGACCGTCGACCCGACCGACAAGTCCTCGACCGAGGTAGTGCAGATCGAGTCCGCGATGGGTGCCGCCGTCGAGGTGTTCGACGGGGCGACCGCGATCGAGGTCGATCGGTCCCGGTTCCTGCCGGTCAAGACGACCAACGACCTGCTCCTGCTGCGGTCTGACGTCTACGGCGTGGGGGACGACTTCCGCGTACGTTCGCAGGTCGACGCGGCGCCGCTGGTCGACCTCGACCGCCGGTTCTACTCGACGATCGCGGATTTCGACGCGCGCCTGCCGTCACCGCCGTCCCTCGTCGAGGCACGCTCGTTGACGGTCCGCGGGGACTGGTGGTTCGGCCCCGGAGTGGCGGTGCGCGCAGACGTCACCCTGGACGACACCGGCACGGCCGACAGCGTCGCCGCGGACACCCAGTTAGGCTGACACGCATGTCCTCAGGAGGAAACGACCACGGACCGGGGCAGAGCATGCTCCCGACCGGGTCGGACCAACCTCACGCGCAAGGCGGCCAGGGCGCCGGTGGTGCCGGCGACGAGGAGCTCACCCAGCCCGTGACCCGCCCGGACGTCAGTGCCGAGGCGCCGGCGAGCGAGGCGGCCCCGGCCGCCCGGCCCAAGCCCGAGAGCGTCCGTGAGGGCGTGCTGACGGTGGAGGACCACCTGGAGAAGATCTTGCGTGGCATCGGACCGCTGGCCCCCTACGAGCAGCCGCTCGTCGAGTCGCTGGGCCTCCCGATCCACGAGGCGTTCGTCAGCCCGATCGACCTGCCCCGCTTCGACAACTCGTCGATGGACGGTTACGCCGTGCGCGCCGAGGACATCCAGGGCGCCAACCGTCAGCAGCCGGTCACCCTGCCGGTCGTCGGCGAGATCTCCGCCGGATCGGCCAAGCCGTTCGCGATCAGCGCCGGCACCGCGGTCAAGA
>JAOPXL010000115.1 GCA_025965175.1 Aeromicrobium sp. | reverse complement strand
CAACCTCGTTGTGCTCGATCAGGTCGACGAGCCGGTCGGGGTGGAAGTTGGAGACGCCGATCGCGCGGGCCGTGCCGGCGGCGAGGATCCGCTGCATCGCGCGCCACTCGGCGTAGTAGTCGCCGAGCGGCTGGTGGATCAGGTAGAGGTCGACGTGGTCGAGTCCGAGTCGTTGCCAGGAGGCGTCGAAGGCTCGGTGCGTGTTGTCCTCGACGCTGCCGGTCGGGGCGTGCTGGATCCAGAGCTTGGTCGTCACGAAGATCTCGTCCCGGGCCATGCCGCTGGCGGCGATCGCGGCGCCGACCGCCTCCTCGTTGCCGTAGCCCGCCGCGGTGTCGATGTGCCGGTAGCCCGTAGCCAGCGCGGCCTCGACCGCGGCCTGGGTCTCCTCGGGCGGGATCTGGTAGACGCCGAAGCCGAGGATCGGCATCTCGACACCGTTGCTGAGCGTGACGTCGTGCATCGTGTCTCCCCTCTCACCGGGCGGGGCGCAGAGGTCGGCCCCTTGTCCACACAACACCACCGAGCGCCCGGGCGGGAGGGCCCGGTCGCCATACGCTGGTCGGATGACCGGCGACTCCACCAACTGGTCCTCGACGCCGCCGATCTGCGGCCTGCGCGCGGTTCAGATCGTTGCTGCTGGCCCAGCCCATCACGTACGACGACGGCGAGTTCGTCGTCGTCGCGCGGGACACCGAGACATCCGGGCGGGCGTTCCAGCTCGCTCCCCACCACCTTCGACCGACGTGACCGATCAGTAGCGTCCCGCAGCAGATGCACCCCGACGTGATGGTCGAGGACGAGGGGCCGACCGCGGTAATCGTCGAGCACGACGGTCGACCCAGGCAGTCGCCGCGCTGCTCCGGATCTGTTTCGACGACCTGGGGCTGCGTCGTGTCGTGGCCGAGTGCATGCGCCGCGAGGCCCACCAGGTCAAGGACTCTTTTGCATCGTGACCACGGCTGGCAGGACCAGTACGTCTACGCCCTGCTCGCCGAGGAGTGGCGCAGAAGAATCCGACCTACTTCGAGGCCAGCACCTGGACGTGGCACGTGCCGCCGTCGTCGGGGGCCGGGACCTTCATGATCGTGACCTTGACCGATCCGCCCGGAGCCACGCTCGGGACCTGCTGCGTCCTGGCCTGCTCGCCGCCGCCGTTCGCGCTGCCGATGTAGACCGTGACCTGGAACGTCGCCTTGGCCTTGCTGGGGTTGGCCAGGAGGCCTTCGGCCATCCAGTCGCCATCGTCGTTCTTCTCGCACCGGAACCCCGACAACGCCTGGGGCGCCGGGGTGCCCGTGCCCTTGACCGAAGGGGTCGTCGTCGGCGCCGAGGCCGTCGCCGGAGCCTTGGCCGCCGGTTCCTCCGAACCCCCGCACGCGCCGAGGATCAGCAGGAGGAGCACCGCAGCCGTACGCATGAGGTCATCCCATCACGGGCGGGCGGCTTCGCCGCGGAGGCGCACCCTCGGGCGTCCCCCTGTAGCGTCACGACAATGGGATCACGCAGCGTGGTGGCACGTCGGGTCACGATCGAGGTCGTGGGCTGGACGCTCGTCGTGGTCGGCATCGCGGCACTGATCCTGCCCGGTCCGGGCCTGCTCGGGCTGTTCGCGGGCCTCGCGGTCCTGTCCCAGCAATACGACTGGGCGGAGCGTCGCCTCGCGCCGGTCAAGGCGGCTGCCTACAAGTCAGCGGCCGACAGCGTGCAGACCTGGCCCCGGATCATCGCGAGCTGCACCGGCACCCTCGTGCTCGCGGCGTTCGGTGTCGTGTGGATCGTGGGTCCGGACGCCCCCCGCTGGTGGCCCCTGCGGGACTCGTGGTGGCTGATCGGCGGCTGGGGCACCGGCGTCACGCTGATCGCCTCGGGCATCTTCGCCCTCGTCGTCATCGTGTGGAGCTTCAAGCGCTTCCGTGGTCTCGAGGACCACGAGGCCGAGGCCGAGGCGATCGCCCGCAAGGACGGCTGAGGCTAGGCCGTCGGGTCCCGCACCACGACGAACAGCGCGTCAGCCTCGGCGCACAGGGTCTCGCCGACCCACATCTCGCCGCGCAGGAACCTCTTGCGTCCTTCCGCACGCTCGACCGAGGCCACGACCCGAACCGGGACGTCGACCGGGACGGTCGCCCGGAAGTCGGCCTTGAGGTACGCCGTGCGGGTCGCCGCGCGGGACTGCGTCACGGCCAGCACCCCGAGCACCTCGTCGAAGATCGTCAGGATCGTGCCGCCGTGCGCCGATCCGCCGCCGCCGAGGAAGAACGCGCCGAAGGTCACGGTCCCCTCGAACTTTCCGCCGTCGAGGCTGTCGACGGTCACCGGCGGTATCGCGGGATGTCCACGCACGGGGAGGGACAACGAACGCCCCGCCAGTCGGTCGAGCTCCGGCACCGCCATCGGGGCGAGCGTGTCGGTCCAGCCGCGGAGGTCCTCGGCGAGCCGGTCGAGCAGCTCAGGTCTCGGCGCAGCCGACGCCAGCGCGTCGTGGAAGGCGTGCAACGCGTCGAGCGCCGAGCCGTACGCGCGTACCTGCTCCGGGCTCGCGGAGCTCGTGAAGGTCGACCAGCTCATCCCTCAGACGGCCCGGTCGATCTCGAACCAGGCCAGCACGGGAGCGGCGGCCAGCAGCGGCCCCAGGTCCGTGATCGCCCCGGGCCCCGCGCGGAACTCGCGGTACGCCGCGTCGTGCTCCGGCGTCTCCCACGTCTCGTACGCGATCCAGTGCGCGGGATCGGCGCGATCGATCAGCACGTCGACGCCGAGGTTGCCGTCGAACCCGCGGGTCTCCTCCAGCACGCGGCGGATCACGGTGCGCGCCTCGTCGAGGCGTTCCGGATCGAAGCGGAGCTCGAGTGTCGCGGTGATGGCCATGTCGGGTCCTTCGTGTCGTGGGGTCACGACAGGCTAGACCGCAACGCGGCCGCAACGAGAGACCGGGTAGAAAGGACGTGTCCCGCGTCATACCTGGAGGCCCCCTGTGTTCTTCCCCCTCACCGTCCGCGACTTCCTCGACCGTGCCGTCACGGTCTATCCCGATCGCGTCGCGGTGGTCGACGAGCCCGACCAACCTGCCGAGTCGTGGGGCGAGATCACGTACGCCGAGCTGGGCCGCCGCGCGAAGGCGCAGGCCGCGACGCTCGACGAGCTGGGCGTCCCCGTCGGTGGCCGGGTTGCGATCGTGTCGCAGAACTCGGCCCGACTGCTGACGTCGTTCTACGGCGTCTCGGGCTGGGGACGCGTTCTGGTCCCGATCAACTTTCGGCTCGCCGTCGCCGAGATCCGCTACATCGTCGAGCACTCCGGGGCCGAGGTGCTGATCGTCGACCCCGCCCTGCGGCACCTGGTCGACGAGGTCGAGTGCAAGCGCACGTTCGTGCTCGGTGAGGATGACGGCGTCATCTGGGGGTCAACGGCCGAGCCTCAGCCGTGGGAGGGCGACGAGACCGCGACCGCGACGATCAACTACACCTCCGGCACGACGGCCCGGCCCAAGGGCGTCCAGCTGACCCACCGCAACAACTGGATCAACGCGACGGTGTTCGGGCTGCAGGCCTCGGCGAACGACCGCGACGTCTACCTGCACACGCTGCCGATGTTCCACGCCAACGGCTGGGGCTGGCCGTTCACCCTGACCGGCGTCGGAGGCCGGCACATCATCATCCGCCAGATCGACGGCACCGAGATCCTCAAGCGGGTCGAGCAGCACGGCGTCACGGTGATGTGCGCCGCGCCGGCCGTCGTCGCCGCGGCGCTGGACGCGCTCAAGACGTGGGAGGGCGAGGTGCCCGGTCGTGACCGGGTCCGCATCATCGTCGCGGGAGCGCCGCCACCGACCCGCACGATCGAGCGGGTCCGCGAGGAGCTGGGCTGGGAGTTCATCCAGATCTACGGCCTGACCGAGACCTCGCCGCTGCTGACGATGTCGCGCATGCGGGAGGAGTGGGATGACCTCGACGCCCACCAGCAGGCGGTCAACCTGGGCCGTGCCGGCGCGCCGGCCCTGGGCGTGCGGATGATGGTCGACGACCAGGGCGAGGTCCTCGCCCAGTCCAACCACAATCTCGCGTCGTACTGGGAGAACCCCGAGGCCACCGCCGCCGCGCTGGCCGACAACTGGTTCCACACCGGTGACGGCGGGACGTTCGAGGACGGCTACATCACGATCGCCGACCGCAAGAAGGACGTCATCATCACCGGCGGGGAGAACGTCTCGTCAATCGAGGTCGAGGACGCGCTGATGTCGCACCCGTCGGTCAAGGAGGTCGCCGTGATCGGCATCCCCGACGAGAAGTGGGGCGAGCTCATCACAGCCCTGGTGGTCCTGGACCCTGACGAGGACTCGGTCGACGAGGCGGGGCTCATCGCGCACTGCCGCACGCACCTCGCGGGCTACAAGTGCCCCAAGCGGATCGACTTCCGCGACGAGCTCGCGCGCACCGCGACCGGCAAGCTGCAGAAGTTCAAGCTCCGCGCGGAGTTCTGGGCCGGCCACGACCGGCAGGTCAACTGACCGATCCCGGACAGGCAGTCACAGCCCCCCGGACCATGGATACACAACGTGCTGCACGGCGCCGCCGACGGCGAGTGGCGCGGCCAGGCCGCGATCGCCTTCAGGGACCTGCTCGACGATGACGTCCGCCCCAAGATCGACAAGTGCGTGGAGGCGTTCGACGACGCCCACTCGGCGCTCTCGACGTGGTCGACGAGCCTCGACGGCTACCAGTCCCGGGCCGCCAACTGCGAGAAGTGGGCCGCCGAGGCCCAGGCCGACGCGGACGCGGCGCGCGCAGTCCTGTCGGACCTGCCCGCCAAGCCGGCGCCCGGCGCCCCCGCGCCGGAGGACGACCGCCGAGAGAGCCCCTACTGGGGCGCGCGCAGCTGCGCCGCCAGCGGGCAGTCGAACGGGTCCCGGGCGCGCAGGCCGACGTTGTTGAGGTAGTCGACGACGATCGCGTACGAGTGGAAGAGCCCGACCTCCATGTAGTCGATGCCCTCGCGTTCGCAGTGCGCCCGGACGAACGGCCGGGCCTTGCGCAGGTTGCAGCGCGGCATGCTGGGGAAGAGGTGGTGCTCGATCTGGTAGTTGAGCCCGCCCATCGCCCAGTCGACGAAGAGGTTGCCCTTGACGTTGCGCGACACCATGACCTGGCGGCGCAGGAAGTCCAGCTTCATCTCCAGCGGGATGATCGGCATGCCCTTGTGCGCCGGGGCGAACGAGGCGCCGAGGCAGAAGCCGAAGACCGCCATCTGGATCGCGAAGAATGCGACGGCCTTGCCCAGCGGCAGGAACGTCAGGAGGATCGCGACGTACGCCGTCAGGCGGGTCACGACGAGGAACAGCTCAACCCGTCGCCACGGCTGGGTGGACGTCGTGTCCCGTGCCGCGCGGATGCTCTCGGCGTGCAGGTTGAGGCCCTCAAGCGTCAGCAGGGGGAAGAACAGCCAGCCCTGGCGCTGGACGAACCAGCCCGCGAAGCCGGTCGTGCGCTGCGCGACGATGCCGGGGGTGAACGCGATCGCGCCCGGCCCGATGTCGGGGTCGTAGCCCTCGAGGTTGGGGCCCTTGTGGTGCATGTTGTGCTTGGCCCGCCACCACGCGAAGCTCAGCCCGGCGAAGGCGCCGGCCAGGATGCGGGCGGTCCAGGAGTTCCACTTCGCCGAGGTGAACATCTGCCGGTGCGCGGCGTCGTGGCCGAGGAAGCCGAACTGCGTCACGATGACGCCGAGCGCCCCGGCGAGGATCAGCTGGAACCAGGAGTTGCCCAGCAGGAAGAAGCCGGCCCAGATCGCGAAGAATGCCGTGACGTGCACCCCGATCTGCAGCCAGTAGTAGACGTGGCGGCGCTCGAGCAGTCCCTCGGCGCGGACGGTCTGCACCAGCTCGGTGAAGTGGCTGACGTACTGCTCGGCGGGACGTGGATCGAGCTGGGCTTCCGATGTCATCTGCTGCCTTTCCAGCGCTTGGCACGAGCCGTCGACGACTGGACGCCGCGGACTGGCTACGTGCGTCCACTGTGGCACGGCAGGAAGCCGGTCGCCCGTCAGAAGACTGTGAACTTCGCGAGAACAGCCCAGACGAGGAGGGATTGACGATGAGGCTCTGAGGCAGCGGCAGCGGCCACTTCTTCTCATCCCCGTCGATGCACCTACCCCAGCACGAGCAGGAGGTCCCCGCCCTCAGCCTGGCCGGATTCGGTGATGGCCAGTCGCGACACCGTCCCGGCGCTGGGGGTCGTGATCGAGGCCTCCATCTTCATGGCCTCGATCGTGGCGACGGCCTGGCCTGCCTCGACGGTGTCACCCTCGGCCACCAGCGCACGGACGACGCCCGCGAACGGGACGGCCATGTGCTGGGGGTTGCCTGCATCGGCCTTCTCGGTCGTTGCCGTCCCGCGTTCGCGGACGGCACGGATCGCGCGTGCACCACGCTTCGCACCGAGAATTGTCTGGAGCACCGGGCCGTCCTAGTTGGAGAGGTCGGCCCCCACTCTACCGGCACGGACAGCGCGCCCCCGGCGCGCCGGACCTCATGGACCGGCCGGCGGACCCGACTCCTCCTGGGTGCCGAGGCGGACCTATCGACGATCGGTGCCGACCGCCCTCCATCTGGAGCTCTCCACCACCTGCCGGACCTGCCGCAGCGAAGTGATGACCGCACCCGCGGCGAAGACGTCATCACCCGTCCGGCGACCGACGTCGATCACGGCGGCAACGAGGGCCTGCACGTCGGCGTCCACGGCGGCGACCAGCTGCTCCATGGGTGTGTCGTCCGCCTGACGCACGAGAGCGGCCGTGCTGCGCATCGCCGTCGCGGACGGTCGGCGCAGGTCCGGTCCGAGCGCCAGGACCTCCCGGTCGGCGTGCTCACTGTCCACGACGAGCGCCGTGAGGTCCTCGACGACCAGCGCCAGTCGGTCGAGGTCCCGAGCGGACCGGCTCTGGTGGTCGGACGTCTCCCGCCAACGCATCGCCCGCCAGTTGACGAGTCGCGCTTCGTCCGCCTGGGCCGCCATCTCCCGCATCTCGCTCGTTCGAGGACCCACATCCCGACGGAACTGCTGCCACTCCTGGAGCGTCGGCGCCCGGCTGTGGCTCAGGCCACCGGCCAGCGCGTCCAGCTGGTCCGCCAGCGTCGCGCGCAGCCGCGCGAGGGCACCGTCGGCCCACACCAGCGGCAGGGGCGGCCACAGCAGGTTGAACGCCATGCCGATCAGTGCTCCGAGGCTGGTCAGACCGACGTACGCCACGACGAACCCGACGCGCTCCGCGCTCCCGATGATGAGCACGAACAGCCCCGCCAGGGGAACCCACTCCCCACCCTGTCCGAGGCGGGTCCACCCTGCCAGGATGATGCCGCCGCCCACCACCACCGCGAGCTCGAGCACCGAGGCGATCGGCAGCCGTGCCGCAGCGAAGGCCAGCGCCGCACCCAGGATGATGCCCCCGATCGACTGCCACGAGACCTGCCATGACTTCGCGACCGTCGCGGAGACCGCGATGACGGCACCGAGCGGTGCGTAGTAGGCGTAGTCGTCGGCTATCCCGCCGAACGGCAGCACGGCCAGCCAGGCCACGGCCGCCGCCACCGCTGCCTTCGCCGCCATCGGCACGCGAGGATGGCGCGCCATAGCCTCACCGGACCTGTCCCACAGCTCGCGCAGGGACCCCGGCCGACCGCTCATCGGAGCAGCGCGCCGGTGGTCAGCGGGGCCTGCTCATCTTGCGCCAGATCACGACCTGGTTGTCGGCGATCAGGGCAGGCAGGTTCTGCGGCAGCCGGGCGGCCGCAAGCTCGGCATTGAGCTCAGCGACACGCTCCTGCAGCGCGAGCACCTGGTTCTCCAGGTCGATGACGCGCCGGACCCCCTCGAGCCCCAGCCCCTCGGCGGTCAGCCGGGCGACGGTGCGGAGCAGCTCGATGTCGCGCAGCGAGTAGCGCCGGCCACCCCCGCCCGTTCGCCCCGGCGCCACGAGGCCCAGCCGGTCGTACGTCCGCAGGGTCTGCGGATGCAGCCCGGACAGCTCGGCGGCAACGCTGATGACGAAGACCTTGGCCTCTGGGCCAGGCCCTTGGAACTCCGACATCAGCTCACCGCCTCGAACAGTCCGTCGCGGGGCGATGTCGCACCGCGAGCCTCGCGCAGGGTCTCGACCGCCGCCCTCTCGACGTCCGAGAGCTCGCCCGGAACCTGGACCTCGACCGTGACGAGCAGATCGCCTCGACCGCCGGTCTTGGTCGCGCCACCCTTGCCGGTCGCGCGGAACGTCCGCCCGGTGGGCGTGCCTGCGGGGATCTTGATCCGGACCGGCGGGCCGTCGAGCGTCGGCACCTGGATCTGCGCGCCCAGCGCGACCTCGTCGAAGGTGACCGGGACCGTGATGGTCAGGTGGTCGCCCTTGCGGCCGAAGAGCTGGTGCGCCGCGACGTGGACGAGGAGGAACAGGTCACCGTTGGGGCCACCGTTGTCGCCCTTGGCGCCCTTGCCCTTGAGCCGGATCCGCTGCCCGTCCTTGACGCCCGGGGGCACCTTGACGTTGAGCGTCCGGGCCGAGGGGGCGCGACCGGACCCCCGGCAGATGTCGCACGGGTGCTCGACGATCAGGCCCCGGCCGCGGCACTCGTCGCACGGCTCGGTCATCGCGAACAGCCCACCGGCGGCACCGGTCTGCATGCCGCTGCCCTGGCACTTGGGGCAGACCTTGGGGGTCGTGCCCGGGCGGGCGCCCGTGCCGTGGCACGTCGCGCACGCCTCGTCGCTGGTCATCCGCAACGGGAGGGTCGCCCCGTCGACAGCCTGCTGGAAGGTGATCGAGGCCTCGGTCTCGAGGTCGTCACCCTTGCGGGGCTGCGGACGCTGGCGCCCGCGGGCCCGGCCGCCACCGCCGCCGAAGAGACCGCCGAACAGGTCGCTCATGTCGAAGTCCTGCGGACCACCCCCGCCGGGCGGGCGGAAGCCGGTGTTGCCACCACGGAACTGGCCGAACATGCTGCGCTGCTCGTCGTACTCCTTGCGCTTGTCCTTCGACGACAGCACGGCGTACGCCTCGGAGATCTCCTTGAAGCGCTCCTCGGCGGCCGCGTTGCCCGGGTTGGAGTCGGGATGGTTGTCACGCGCGAGCTTGCGGTAGGCCTTCTTGATCTCGTCCTGCGACGCGTCCTTCTTGACCCCGAGGGTCTTGTAGAAGTCCTTGGTCGCCCAGTCACTCGCTGCCATCCCGTCCCCCT
>JAOPXL010000092.1 GCA_025965175.1 Aeromicrobium sp. | reverse complement strand
GCACGCTCGAGATGGCGATCACCGGCATCCGGGAGATGTCGACGATCGCGACCCCGCCGGAGGAGCGCCACCCCGTGCTGTCGTTCGTCGGGGCGTACGAGGACCGGCAGGTCGTCGCCGCGATCCGTCGCGAGCTGCTCCGCGAGGGGCAGGCCTTCTTCATCCATAACCGGGTGCAGAGCATCGACAAGGCCGTCGCCAGGATCAAAGAGCTCGTGCCGGAGGCGCGGGTCGCCGCGGCACACGGCCAGATGGGCGAGCACCAGCTCGAGGAGGTCATGGTCGACTTCTGGGAGAAACGCTACGACGTCCTGGTCTGCACCACGATCGTGGAGTCCGGTCTCGACGTCTCCAACGCCAACACCATGATCATCGAGCGCGCCGACACCCTCGGCCTGTCCCAGCTGCACCAGTTGCGCGGGCGGGTCGGCCGGTCGCGGGAGCGCGCCTACGCGTACTTCCTCTACCCGCCGGAGAAGCCGCTGACCGAGACCGCGCACGACCGCCTCGCGACGATCGCCCAGCACTCCGAGCTCGGCGGCGGCATGGCCGTGGCGATGAAGGACCTGGAGATCCGCGGTGCCGGCAACCTGCTGGGCGGCGAGCAGTCCGGCCACATCGCCGACGTCGGCTTCGACCTGTACGTCCGACTGGTCGGGGAGGCCGTCGCGGAGTTCCGCGGCGAGGCCGAGCCCGAGCGCGAGGTCAAGATCGAGCTGCCGATCGAGGCGCACCTGCCGCACGAGTACGTCGGCAGCGAGCGGCTGCGGCTGGAGATGTACAAACGTCTCGCGGACGTCCGGTCCCTCGCCGAGGTCGACGAGATCCGGGTCGAGCTGGTCGACCGCTACGGCGAGCCGCCCGAGGCCGTCGACGTCCTGCTCGACGTTGCCCGCCTGCGGGTCCGCGTCCGCGACGCCGGCCTGACCGAGGTCACGGCGGCCGGTCCCAACGTCCGGTTCGCACCGCTCAAGCTGGCCGACTCGGCCCAGATGCGGCTGCAGCGGATCTATCCCCGCAGCACCTACAAGGTCGCGGCCGAGATCGCCCTCGTGCCCCGACCCAAGACCGCGCCGGTCGGCGGGAAGCCGCTGGTCGGCCGGGAGCTGCTGGACTGGACGCGCACCGTCATCGACACCCTGGTGCCGGCGCCCGACCCCTCCTAACCCTCTTCGCGCAAGCGCGGGGGAGTCGCGTTGGCCGGCTTGATGCCCTGCTTGTCGGCGTAGAAGGTGCGAACGATGTCCATGTCGGCCGAGAGGTCGTCGGAGGCCAGGAACGTCGGGCCGAAGCCCATCGTCCGAGTCGGCGGGTCGTAGAACGCCAGCGTGATCGGCAGACCGGTGTCCCGCGAGAGGCGCAGGAAGCCGGACTTCCAGTAGTCCCCCTTGGAGCGGGTGCCCTCCGCGGCCAGGATCAGCCGGAACGGCTCGCCCGACTTCGCCTCCCGGGCCAGGTCGCCGACGACCGTGCTGGCGTTGTCACGGTCGAGCGGCACGCCGCCGAACGCCTTCAGGAGCCAGCCCAGCGGACCCTTGAAGAGCTGCTTCTTGACCAGCACGCGCGGATGGGCGCCGTCGTGCCACATGACCAGCAGCATCGTGATGAAGTCCCAGTTGGACGTGTGCGGGGCACCGACGAGGATCCCGGTCGGCGGGACCTCGCCGACCATCTGGAATCCCTTCGCCCGGACGATTGCGCGGGCCAGCCGCTGACGGATCATGTCGGCCAGCCTAGGGCTCCCGCCGCGCCGCCGTGACGGCCCGGGTGACGTCGAGCACGTCGATCCTGCACCAGTTGCGGACCGCAACCACGGCAGTAACTTGTCTTGCATGGCTTCCTGGGGGATCACCCGCACCAAGAACATCGACGACGTCGTCACGCAGAATGATGAGGACGGCACCGACGAGCCGGGCAAGCCCCGCCTGGCTCGCAAGCTCACGGTCCTCGACCTGATGGGCTTCGGGATCGGCATCGTGATCGGCACGGGCATCTTCACCCTGACCGGTGTCGAGGCGAAGACACACGCCGGACCCGCAATCTCCCTGGCGTTCATCATCGCCGGTGTCGTGGCGATGCTGGCGGCGCTGTGCTACGCCGAGCTCGCCGCCGCCGTCCCCACCGCGGGGAGCTCCTACACGTACGCCTACGCGACGATCGGGGAGATCTTCGCCTGGATCATCGCGTGGGACCTGATCCTGGAGTTCGCGCTCGGCGCAGCCGTCGTGGCGCGAGGTTGGTCGGGCTACCTCCAGGACGTGTTCAACCTGCCCGAGGCCTACTTCGGGGAGGAGAGCTCCACGGTCAACATCGGCGCAGTGGCGATCGTGCTGGTGCTCGGGCTCATCGCGGCCGCCGGCATCCAGGAGGCCAAGTGGCTGACCAACGCGCTCGTCGCGATCAAGGTCAGCGTCGTGGTGTTCGTCATCGCGGTCGGCGCGTTCTTCGTCAAGGTGTCCTTCTACAAGCCGTACATCCCGGAGTCGCGGCCGGGCAAGGACGTCACCGAGCTGCAGCAGCCCCTCTGGCAGTGGGCAACAGGTGCCGACGCGACGGCGTACGGCGTGACGGGCGTGCTGGTCGCGGCCGCGGTCGTGTTCTTCGCCTACAGCGGCTTCGAGGCGGTCTCGAACCTCGGTGAGGAGACCAAGAACCCGGCCAAGGACATGCCCCGGGGCCTCCTCGGCACCCTGGCGATCTGCACCGTGCTGTACGTCCTGGTGTGCATCGTGCTGGTCGGCATGGTGCGCTACACCAAGCTCAGCGAGGGCGCTCCGATCTCCGACGCGTTCGACCAGGTCGGGCTGGGCTGGGCCAGCATCCTGGTCGGCATCGCCGCGGTCGCCGGGCTCACGTCGGTGCTGCTCGTCGAGCTCGTCACGGTCGGCCGCATCATCTTCGCCCTCAGCCGCGATGGCCTGATCCCCAAGCGCATCGGCGCCATCAGCGCCAAGACCCACTCGCCGTCGGTCGCGACGCTGTCGACGATGGTGCTGATCATGGTGCTCGCGGCGTTCATCCCGCTCGGCACGCTTGCCGAGATGGTCAGCATCGGCACCCTGTTCGCGTTCCTGGTCGTCTCGATCGCCGTCATCGTGCTGCGCCGCACCAAGCCGCGCCTCAAGCGCCCCTTCCGGATGCCGCAGGTGCCGATCCTTCCGGCGGTGTCCGCGATCCTGTGCGTCGGGCTCATGACCAACCTGGCCGTCGAGACCTGGCTGCGGTTCCTCGTGTGGCTGGCCGTCGGCCTGGTGATCTACTTCGCGTACGGCCGCCGGCACTCGGTGCTGGGGCTCGCGGGCAAGAACGAGAGGGACACCGTCAACGCCAGGGCGTGACCCGGACTGGGTAGCCTGTGACCATGCTCACTCGCCTCCGTGCTGTGGTCCTCGTCGTCGCTGCCCTGACCCTCGCCGCCTGTGGCAACGTCCATCCCGGGGATGCCGCCGTTGTCGATGGTCGATCCATCTCGATGCAGCAGCTCGACGACGCCACCGAGGTCTACTGCCTGGACCACCTGAGCCAGTCCGCGGCCCAGGGCGCGAGCGCCGAACCCGTGAGCAACGTGGACCTGCGGCGCGCTGCGGTCGTCGGCCTCGTCTCGATCGAGATCGCCCGCAAGCTGGCCGCGGACGAGCAGATCACGGTCAAGCCGACAGAGTACGAGGTGCCCGACGGCGATCGGAGCACCGTCGCGAAGGCGTTCCCCGGCGTCGACGTCGACACCGCGATCCAGGTCATCGAGGACAGCCGCGAGACCGTGGCCATCGGGATCGCGCTGGCCGAGAAGGCGACGGGACAGCAGCGGACCGAGACGAATGCCGCCCAGCTCGCCCAGGCAGGGCAGGCCGCGATCGTGAAGTCGTTCCGGAGCAACGACGTGACCTTTGCCCCGCGGCTCGGCCTGTCGCCGTCCGGCACGGTGCGCAACGGCACCGGCACCCTGTCAGTGGCCCCGATCGACCTCGAGGCGCCGGCGGCAGGAGAGCTCCCGGACACGCAGCGCTGCTCCTGATGAAGATCATCGTGCTCAGCCCACGGGTGGCACCGGGGATCCTGACCCTTCCGGCGTGGGACGCGCTCCGGGCCGCTGCCACGGTCTGCGCGACCGAGGACGACTCGCACGTGGGGGCGATCGTCGCCTCCGGCATCCGGGTCGACATCGCGCCGGGGCCCAGGTACACGCCCGACGCGGTGTGGATCGCGCCGACGGGCGACACCGCCTGGGCCCGCTCCATGGCCGACGACCTGATGTCGTCTGAGGAGCAGGTCGCCGACGTCGAGGTGATCTTCGGGTCGTACGACCTGCCGGGCTCGGCGCTGCTCGACGTCGTCGAGGTCATGGACCGGCTGCGCCGCGAGTGCCCGTGGACCGCGCAGCAGACCCACGACACCTTGAGCCACTACCTGCTCGAGGAGGCGCACGAGACCCTCGAGGCGCTCGACGGCGGGGACAGCGACCATCTGCGCGAGGAGCTGGGGGACCTGCTGATGCAGATCGTGTTCCACGCCCGGATCGCCGCGGAGGAGGAGGGCTGGGACATCGACGACGTCGCCGCCGGGATCGCCGGCAAGCTGATCTACCGCAATCCCCACGTCTTCGCCGATGCCACGGTCACCAGCGCCGAGGAGGTCGATGCCAACTGGGAGCGGCTCAAGGCCACCGAGAAGCGGCGGACGTCGGCGCTCGATGGCATACCGGCGACCCTGCCCGCGCTGGCGTACGCCGACAAGGTCGTCGGCCGGCTCGGAGACGTCGACGTCAGCGGGGACGACCTCGGCTCCCGGCTGCTGGCGCTCGTCGTGGAGGCCCGGGCCTCGGGCGTCGACGCCGAGGAGACCCTGCGCCAAGCCGTCCGACTCCTGACCTGATCCGCGGCGGCGCCGGCCTCCACGCTCGGCGCTCGGTGGACGCCAGTGCACCGCGGACCGGGCGAGGCGGTTCGGGACGCCGCCATCGCGGGACTAGGCTGTGGGCGCACGTACTTTTCACTCATGAGGAGCACTCTCTTGGCACGCATCGACGCCGTCGGAGCACGGGAAATTCTGGATTCGCGGGGCAACCCGACCGTCGAGGTCGAGGTCGCCCTCGATGACGGGACGATCGGCCGCGCGGCCGTGCCCTCCGGTGCCTCGACCGGCGCGTTCGAGGCCGTCGAGCTGCGCGATGGTGGCAAGCGCTACCTCGGCAAGGGCGTCCTGAAGGCCGTCGCCGGCGTCAACGACACGATCGGCAAGGCCCTCGTCGGCTTCGAGGCCGACGACCAGCGCGCGATCGACCAGGCGATGCTCGACCTGGACGGGACGCACAACAAGGCCAAGCTCGGCGCCAACGCGATCCTCGGCGTCTCGCTCGCCGCGGCCAAGGCCGCCGCCGAGTCGGCCAAGCTGCCGCTGTTCCGCTACGTCGGTGGACCCAACGCCCACGTGCTGCCGGTCCCGATGATGAACATCCTCAACGGTGGCTCGCACGCCGACTCCAACGTCGACATCCAGGAGTTCATGATCGCGCCGATCGGTGCGGGCTCGTTCTCCGAGGCCCTGCAGCAGGGCGCCGAGGTCTACCACAGCCTCAAGTCGGTCCTCAACGAGCGCGGTCTCTCGACCGGGCTCGGTGACGAGGGCGGCTTCGCCCCCAACCTGGACTCCAACCGCGCCGCGCTCGAGCTCATCGCCGTCGCGGTCGAGAAGGCGGGCCTGACGGTCGGCACCGACATCGCGATGGCGCTCGACGTTGCCGCGTCGGAGTTCTTCGACAAGGGCCCGTACGCGTTCGAGGGCCAGCAGAAGTCCGCCGAGGAGATGTCGGCGTACTACGCCGAGCTCGCGCGCGACTTCCCGATCGTCTCGATCGAGGACCCGCTGGACGAGGACGACTGGGCCGGCTGGACGACGCTGACCGAGACGATCGGCAACGACGTGCAGATCGTGGGCGACGACCTGTTCGTCACCAACGTCG
>JAOPXL010000081.1 GCA_025965175.1 Aeromicrobium sp. | reverse complement strand
GTCTTGGCGACCCAGGGATAGACCTTGGGCCCGGGCAGCTGGCCACCCTCGCCGGGCTTGGCGCCCTGCGCCATCTTGATCTGGATGTCGTCGGAGTTGGTGAGGTACTCCGACGTGACACCGAAGCGGCCCGACGCGACCTGCTTGATCGCCGAGCGGCGCTCGGGGTCGTACAGGCGGTCGGGGTCCTCGCCACCCTCGCCGGTGTTGGACTTGCCGCCGAGGCGGTTCATCGCGATCGCGAGGGTCTCGTGCGCCTCCTGGCTGATCGAGCCGTACGACATCGCGCCGGTCGAGAAGCGCTTGACGATCTCCGAGACCGGCTCGACCTCCTCGATCGGGACGGCCGGGCGGACGCCCTCCCGGAGGTTGAACAGGCCACGCAGCGTCATGAGGCGCTCGGACTGATCGTCGACCCGCGAGGTGTACTGCTTGAAGATCTCGTACGAACCCGTCCGCGTGGAGTGCTGGAGGCGGAAGACCGTCTCTGGGTCGAACAGGTGCTCGGGACCTTGACGGCGCCACTGGTACTCGCCGCCGGGGTCGAGCTGGCGACGAGGACCGGCGATGCCGCGGGTCGGGTATGCCTTCTCGTGCCGCGAGCGGACCTCCTCGGCGAGCACGTCGAGGCCGACGCCGCCCAGCTTGGACGACGTGCCGGTGAAGTAGGCGTCGACGACGTCGTGGGACAGGCCGACGGCCTCGAAGATCTGCGCGCCGGTGTAGGACGCGACGGTCGAGACGCCGATCTTGCTCATGACCTTGAGAACACCCTTGCCCAGCCCGTACGCGACGTTGCGCAGGGCCTGGCCGGGGGCGACGCCCTCGACGAAGACCTTCTCGCGGGCCAGGTCCTCGGCGGTCTCCAGCACGAGGTACGGGTTGACCGCGGTCGCACCGAAGCCGATCAGCAGCGCGACGTGGTGGACCTCGCGCACGTCGCCGGCCTCGATGATGAGCCCGGCCTGGGTGCGGAGCTTCTCGCGCACCATGTGGTGGTGGACCGCACCGGTCAGCAGCAGCGACGGGATCGGGGCCAGGTCGGCGTTGGAGTGCCGGTCCGACAGCACGATGATGCGGGCGCCCTTGGCGATCGCGTCGGACACCTCGGCGCAGATCTCGTCGAGCTTGGCCTTGAGCGCGAGCCCCCCGCCGTGCACGTCGTACAGGCCACGGACGACATGGACCGAGAAGCCCGGCATGTCGCCGTCCTTGTTCATGTGCCGGATCTTCGCGAGCTCGTCGTTGTCGAGCACCGGGAACGGCAGCTGCAGCATCCGGCACGACGCGGCGGACGGTGCCAGCAGGTTGCGCTCGGGGCCGATCGTGCCGGCCAGTGACGTGACGACCTCCTCGCGGATCGCGTCCAACGGCGGGTTCGTGACCTGCGCGAACAGCTGCGAGAAGTAGTCGAACAGCTGGCGGGGGCGGTCCGAGATCGCCGCGATCGGCGTGTCGGTGCCCATCGAGCCGATCGCCTCGGCGCCGGTGCGGGCGATCGGGGCGATGAGGACGCGCAGCTCTTCCTCGCTGTAGCCGAAGACCTGCTGACGCCTGGTGACCGACGCGTGGGTGTGCACGATGTGCTCGAGGTCGGGCAGGTCCTCGAAGCGGACGAGCCCGGAGTAAAGCCACTCGTCGTACGGCTGCTCCGAGGCGAGGGTGTTCTTGATCTCGTGGTCCTCGATGATGCGGTGCTCGTCGAGGTCGAGCAGGAACATCTTGCCCGGCTCGAGGCGACCCTTGCGGACGATCGACTTCTGGTCGATGTCGAGCACACCCGCCTCCGACGCCAGGACGACCAGTCCGTCATCGGTGACCCAGTAGCGGCCGGGGCGCAGCCCGTTGCGGTCCAGGACCGCGCCGATCTGGGTGCCGTCGGTGAAGCAGACCGCGGCGGGCCCGTCCCACGGCTCCATGACGGAGGAGTGGAACTCATAGAACGCCCGGCGAGCCGGGTCCATGTCGGTGTCGTTCTCCCACGCCTCGGGGATCATCATCATGACCGAGTGCGGGAGCGAGCGACCGCCGAGGTGCAGCAGCTCGAGGACCTCGTCGAACGAGGCGGTGTCGCTGCCGAGCGGGTCGCAGATCGGGAACAGGCGCTTCATCTCGCCGGGGATCAGGTCGCTCTCCAGCAGCGCCTCGCGGGCGCGCATCCAGTTGCGGTTGCCGCGCGCGGTGTTGATCTCACCGTTGTGGGCGATGAACCGGAACGGGTGGGCCAGCGGCCAGCTCGGGAACGTGTTGGTCGAGAACCGGCTGTGCACGATCGCCAGCGCCGACTCCATGCGCTCGTCGAGCAGATCGGGGAAGAAGTTCTCCAGCTGTTCGGTCGTCAGCATGCCCTTGTAGATCAGGGTGCGGGCGGACAGCGACGGGAAGTAGACCTCGAGCTCGTGCTCGGCGCGCTTGCGCAGACCGTACGTCGCGCGGTCCAGCTCGATGCCGGTGCGGCCCTCGTCGGAGGTCACGAACATCAACGCGAACGACGGCATCGCGCTGCGGGACATCGAGCCGAGGATCTCGGGGTTGACCGGCACGTCGCGCCAGCCGAGGACCGTGAGGTTCTCCTCGACGGCGAGGGCCTCGATCGCGGCGCGCGCCTCAGCGGCCCTGTCCTCCTCGAGCGGCAGGAACGCCATGCCGGCGGCGTAGGAACCGAGCTCGGGCAGGTTGACCCCGCTGACGGCACGCAGGAACGTGTCGGGGATCTGGATCAGGATGCCGGCGCCGTCACCGGTGTCGGGCTCGCCGCCGACCGCGCCGCGGTGGTCGAGGTTGCGGAGCGCCGTGAGGCCCTTCGCGACGATGTCGTTGCTGGCGACACCGGTCAGCGTCGCGACGAAGGCGACACCACAGGCGTCGTGCTCGTTGGCCGGGTCGTACAGGCCCTGGGCCGGCGGCAGCGTCGACAGGAAGGAACGGGGCTGGGCGTGCATGCTGGGGCCCTCTCTCACGTCAT
>JAOPXL010000050.1 GCA_025965175.1 Aeromicrobium sp. | reverse complement strand
ACCCTACCAAAGCGCTTCGTGCTGCTGCTTGGAGGGTGTCGCTGGGATACTAGGACTCGAACCTAGAATGGCGGTACCAGAAACCGCTGTGTTGCCAATTACACCATATCCCACCGGTTCCGGACGTCGTCCGAACCGAGGTCAAACTTTACCCGACGCAGTACCCGCGCCCCAAACCGGCATCACCCCAAGGCCGCGTCGAGCCTCGCGATCGTCTTGCGATGACCCAGCAGCTCGAGCGACTCGAACAGCGGCGGAGAGATGCGGCTCCCCGTCACCGCAACGCGAACAGGCCCGAAGGCCAGGCGCGGCTTGAGTCCCAGACCGTCGATCAGCGTGACGCGCAACGCACCCTCGATCGTGCCGGTGTTCCACTCGGCGACGGCGGGGATGGCCGCGAGCGCGTCACGGGCGGCGCGCACGACGGTCAGACCCGACTCGTCGAGATTCTTGGCCGCGTCCGCTTCGTCGACGCTGAAGTCCTCGTCCGGCACGAACAGGAAGCGCAGCATGTCGACGGCCTCGGTGAGCAACGTCATGCGCTCCTGCACCAGCGGGGTGGCCGCGGCGAGCAGGCCCAGGTGGGTCTCGCTGGGCGTCGCGTCGATCAGGCCGGCGTCCTGGAAGTACGGCACGAGCCGGTCGCGCAGGTCCTCCTCCGACAGCAGGCGGACGTGGGAGCCTTGGATGGCCTCGGCCTTCTTGATGTCGAAGCGGGCGGGGTTCGGGTTGACCCGGCCGATCTCGAACACCTCGACCATCTCCGGGATCGAGAAGACGTCACGGTCCTCGGCGATCGACCAGCCCAGCAGCGCCATGTAGTTGAGCAGCGCCTCCGGCAGGAAGCCCTTGGGCTTGTAGTCCAGCAGGTTGGACTCGGGGTCGCGCTTGGAGAGCTTGCGGTTGCCCTCCCCCATGACGAACGGCAGGTGGCCGAACTCGGGCGTGAAGCCGCCACCGATGCCGATCTCCGCGAACGCCTCGTAGAGCGCGATCTGCCGCGGCGTCGAGCTCAGCAGGTCCTCGCCGCGCAGCACGTGAGTGATGCCCATCATGGCGTCGTCGGTGGGGTTGGTCAGCGTGTAGAGCGGCTGGCCGTTGGCGCGCACCAGGACGTAGTCCTGGACGTTCTCGGAGCCGAAGGTGATCTCGCCGCGGACCAGGTCGGTGAACGTGTAGTCCTTGTCGGGCATCTTGAAGCGGATCACCGGCTGGCGACCCTCGGCCTCGTACGCCGCAATCTGCTCGGGCGTCAGGTCGCGGTGCAGGCCGTCGTAGCCGCTGGGCTTGCCGGCGGCCCGAGCGGCGTTGCGGCGTGCCTCGAGCTCCTCGGCGCTGTCGTATGCCTTGTAGGCGAAGCCCGCGTCGAGCAGCTGCTGCGCCACGTCGGCGTAGATGTCCATGCGCTCGGACTGGCGGTAGGGGCCGTGCGGGCCGCCGACCTCGGGGCCCTCGTCCCAGTCCAGGCCCAACCAGTGCATGACCTCGACCAGCAGGTGGTAGGACTCCTCGTTGTCGCGCGAGGTGTCGGTGTCCTCGATGCGGAAGACGAACTTCCCACCGTGGTGGCGGGCGAACGCCCAGCTGAACAGCGCGGTCCGGGCCATGCCGACGTGCGGGTTGCCGGTCGGCGACGGGCAGAAGCGGGCGACGACGGGCCGGCCGGGAGCCGTGCTGGTCGAGTTGTCAGTCATTGCGCGACACCACCGGGTTCGTGAGGGTTCCGAGGCCTTCGACGGTCACGCTGACCTGGTCGCCGACCTGCATGGGGCCGACACCCTCGGGGGTGCCGGTGAGGATGACGTCGCCGGGCAGCAGCGTCATGAAGGACGAGACGTACGCGATGACGTCGGGCACCGTGAAGACCATGTCGGACGTACGTCCGTCCTGCTTCAGGTCGCCACCGAGCTCGGTCGTGACCCGGACGTTGCTCGGGTCGAAGTCGGTCTCGATCCACGGTCCGAGCGGGCAGAACGTGTCGAAGCCCTTGGCCCGGGCCCACTGGCCGTCCTTGGCCTGCAGGTCGCGCGCCGTGACGTCGTTGGCGACGGTGTAGCCGAAGATCACCTTGGGGGCGTCCTCGACCGAGACATCGCGGCAGATCCGACCGATGACGACCGCGAGCTCGCCCTCGAAGTGGACGTTGTCGCTCTGCTCGGGATAGAAGATCGGCTCGCCCGGCCCGATGACGCTGGTGTTGGGCTTGAGGAAGATCAGCGGCTCCTCGGGGACCTCCCCGCCCATCTCGGCGGCGTGCTTGGCGTAGTTCTTGCCGACGCACACGACCTTGCTGCGCGGGATGACGGGCGCCAGCAGGCGCACGTCGGCGAGCGGGATCTTCTGGCCGCTGAGGTTGAGCCCCGCGTAGAGCGGATCGCCGTTCAGGACAGCGATGGTGGGGACGCCGTTGTCGTCCCCGATGACTCCGAAACGAGGATCGTCGTCCCCGGCAAATCTGGCGATACGCATAGCCTCCAGCCTATCCGCGTGACGATCCGGTCCGCGCGCGGGCGTTCCCACCCCTGGGCCTGTCGTGTCGGGTCAGGCGCTGCCGTAGCGACGGTTGCGCGCCGCGTACTCCTCGATTGCGGTCCACAGCGCCCGCCGGTCGACGTCGGGCCAGGCGATGTCGGAGAACACCATCTCGGCATAGGCCGACTGCCACAGCAGGAAGTTGCTGGTGCGCTGCTCCCCCGAGGTGCGCCAGAACAGGTCGACGTCCTCCATGTCGGGCTCGTCGAGATAGCGGGCGAAGGTCTTCTCGGTCACCTTGTCGGGGTTGATCCGGCCCGCCGCGACATCGCGCGCCAGGGCCGCCGCGGCGTCGGCGATCTCGGCCCGGCCGCCGTAGTTGACGCACATCGTCAGCGTCAGCACGTCGTTGTCGCGGGTCAGCGCCTCGGCGGTCTCGAGCTCCTTGATGACGCTGCGCCACAGCCGGGGACGGCGACCCGCCCACCGCACCCGGACCCCGAGCTCGTGCATCTCATCGCGCCGCCGGCGGATGACGTCCCGGTTGAAACC
>JAOPXL010000012.1 GCA_025965175.1 Aeromicrobium sp. | reverse complement strand
GCGATGCTGACCTATTACGGGCACCTGCAGGCACTCAGTGCGTCCTCCCCGTTCTGGGGTGGCCGGGAGACGGGTTACGCCTCCAACCGGGCGCTGATGTTCCAGCAGCTGCCGACCGCGGGGCTCCCGTTCCAGTTCGAGCAGTGGAGCCAGCTCGAGCACTACGTCGACGACATGCTGCACACCGGCGTCATCGACATCTTCGACGAGATCCGCTGGGACCTGCGACCGTCGCCCAAGTTCGGCACGCTCGAGGTCCGCATCTGCGACGGCATCCCGTCGATGGCCGAGCTCAAGAGCATCGCGGCCCTGACCCACTGCCTGGTCGAGCACTTCTCGTCCGAGCTCGACGCGGGCCGGGAGCTGCCGAGCGTGCCGCCGTGGTTCGCGCAGGAGAACAAGTGGCGCTCCGCCCGCTACGGGATGGACGCGATCCTGATCCTGGACAAGTCCGCCGAGGAGGAGCTCGTCACGACCGACCTGGAGCGCCTGCTGGGCCGGCTGGAGCCCGTCGCGGAGCGGCTGGGCTGCACCGAGGAGCTCGGCGGGATCCACGACATCATCGCCGGCGGAGCGTCCTACCAGCGGCAGCGCCGGGTCGCCGAGCTGCACGGTGGCGAGCTCGACGTGGTGGTCGGTTCGCTCGTGGAGGAAATGCGAGCCGGTCGTCCGGTGTTGCACCGGTCATGACTTCAACCGACTCTGCCCTCACACATCGTGTCGACTTCTGGTTCGACCCCCTCTGCCCCTTCGCCTGGATCACCTCCCGCTGGATGCTCGAGGTGGAGCAGGTCCGCGACGTCGAGACGCATTTCCACGTCATGAGCCTGTCGGTCCTTAACGAGGACAAGGACGTGCCTGCGGACTACAAGGAGATGATCCAGCGCGGATGGGGTCCCGTCCGCATCGCGATCGCGGTCGAGCAGCAGCACGGCGCCGCGGCGCTCCGCCCGTTCTACACCGCGATCGGCACCCTCAAGCACAACCAGGGTCGTGACTTCGACAAGGCGGTCTACGAGAAGGCGCTCGCTGATGCGGGCCTGCCCCTCGAGCTCGCCGCCGCCGCGGACGACGCCTCGCTGGACGACGCGATCCGCGCCTCGCACGCCGACGGCATCGCCCGGGTCGGCGAGGAGGTCGGCACCCCGGTCATCTCGATCGGTGGCACGGCGTTCTTCGGCCCGGTCCTGCAGAGCATCCCGCGCGGAGAGGTCGCCGGAACGGTCTTCGACGGCGCCCGCGCGCTGGCCGGCTTCCCGGACTTCTTCGAGCTCAAGCGCACGCGTACGGGCGACCTGTCGTTCGACTGAGCGCCTAGGCTCGGGGCATGGCGCTGCATCCCCAGTCCCGAGCCCTGCTCGACACGTTCGCGGCCGACGGTGGTCCGACCCCGCCCGACGTCGAGGCCGTACGCGCGTCGGCCCGCGCGGTGGCGCTGGAGTCGAAGGACCGGATCGGTCTCGACCACGTCAGTGATGTCGACGCCGACGGCGTGCCGTGCCGGCTCTACCGGCCGCGGCCCGGTGCGCCGGTGGCGTTGTACGTCCACGGGGGCGGCTGGGTCCTGCACGACCTGGAGACCCACGACGTGTTCTGCCGCTATCTCGCACACCGGACCGGCTGGGCCCTGCTGTCGGTCGACTACCGCCGGGCGCCCGAGCACCCCTACCCCGCGCCACTGGATGACGTACAGACCGCCGCGGGCTGGCTCCGCGCCCACGACCGCGAGCATTGGGTCGACGGCTCGTACCTCCCGGCGATCGGGGACTCCTCGGGTGCCAACCTGGTGGCCGGCCTCTGCGTGCGGGACCCGGGGGCGATCGACTACCAGGTGCTCATCTACCCACCGGTGGACCGACGCGCCGAGCTGCCCGGTGAGTCCACCGCGGCGCTCGCGACCCAGCAGATGGACTGGTTCTGGGAGGCATACGCCCCGGGCGACCTCGGCGACCACCCGGAGGTCTCGGTCGTCAACGCCACCAACCTGGCGGTGCACCCGCCGACGTTCCTGCTGACCAACGAGCACGACATCCTGCGGGACCAGGGCGAGGTCTACGCCGCGGCGCTCGCCGAGGCGGGTGTCGAGGTCGTGGCCCACCGCGCCCTCGGGATGGTCCACTCGTTCTGGCGCCAGCCCCAGCTCTTCGACGGCGCGCGCGCCGCGGTGACGATGGTCGGCGCCCTGCTCGACAGCCACCGGTCGGACGCACGCTGACCGGACTGCTGGCCGGGACCCGAGGTGGGCGGAGGCGGCTGGGCAGATTCCGCGGGGTGCTGGGAGACTGGGCCCATGCGCGTTCACATCGCCGCCGACCACGCCGGCTTCGAGCTCAAGACCCACCTGATCAGCTGGCTGTCGACCAACGGCCACGAACCGGTCGACCACGGCGCCCACGAGTACGACGCCGAAGACGACTACCCGCCGTTCTGCGTCGATGCGGCCGCGGCCGCCGTCGCGGACCCGGAGTCGCTCGCGATCGTGATCGGGGGCTCCGGCAACGGCGAGCAGATCGCGGCCAACAAGGTCAAGGGCGCCCGTGCCGCGCTCGCGTGGAGCACCGAGATCGCGTCGCTGGCCCGGCAGCACAACAACGCCCAGATCGTCTCGATCGGTGCACGGATGCACACCGCCGAGGAGGCGACCGCGATCGTCGAGACCTTCCTCACGACCCCCTGGAGCGACGCGGCTCGCCACCAGCGCCGCATCGACATGCTGCAGGCGTACGAGGAGACCGGCCGGTTTGCCTGAAGGGCACACCCTCCACCGCCTGGCCGGCGAGCTGAGCCGGACGTTCGCCGGACGAGCTGTCGGGTCGTCGAGCCCGCAGGGCCGGTTCGCCACCGAGGCGGCACGGCTCGAGGGGCGCGTCCTCGAGTCCGCCGAGGCCGTCGGCAAGCACCTGTTCGTCTCGTTCGCCGACATGCCCGAGCAGGTGCACGTCCACCTCGGGCTCTACGGGTCGTTCGTCGTGTCGCCGGGCACCTCCCGCCCGGTCGTCGGCCAGGTTCGCTGGCGCCTCGAGTCCGAGGTCACGGCGGACCTCCGGGGGCCCAACACCTGCGAGCTGCTGACGCCCCCCGAGGTCGACCTGGTGCACGCCCGACTCGGCCCTGACCCCTTGCGCGACGACAGCGACCCCGACAGGGCGTGGCACCGCATCCATGGGTCCTCGGCGCCCATCGCGGCCCTGTTGATGGACCAGAAGGTCCTCGCCGGCGCCGGCAACGTCTATCGCGCAGAGATCCTCTTCCGCCACGGCGTCGCGCCGATGACGGCGGGCCGGCGGATCCCACGCACCCGGTGGGACGCGATCTGGGCCGACCTGCGCGAGCTGATGCGCGAGGGCGTCCGCACCGGCCGGATCGACACCGTCCGTCCCGAGCACGGGCCCGAGGCGATGGGTCGCGCACCGCGCGCCGACGACCACGGCGGGGAGGTGTACGTCTACCGGCGTGAGCACCAGGGCTGTCTCGTCTGCGACACGCCGGTCAGGCGCCGCGAGGTGGCCGGGAGAAACCTGTTTTGGTGCCCCTCGTGCCAACAACGTGGATAGTGTCGGGGGGTGACAAACAGCTTTCGCCGAGCGCTGCCCTCCGTGGCTGCGTACGTCGACGAGCGCATCGTCGGTTGGCGCACCGGCACGACCGAGGGGCAGGTCGCTGTCGTCGCGGCACTCTTCGCGCTGTCGACCGCGATCCTGGTCGGGTCGCTGGTCAGTTACACGACTTTCCCCGCAGCGACCTTTGTGATCCCGCTGCTGCTCGGCAACCTCGCGCTGCGCTACCGCCCGCTGCTGTCCCTCGTGGTCTTCGTCGGTGTCTGCGTCACGGCTTCCGTGACGCACGAGACTCTCGACCGGGGCATGACGAGCGGCCGCATCAGCACGCTCGTCGTCATGGTCATCGTCGCGTTGATCGTGCTCTACGAGTCGAGTCGGCACCGCAGCGGTCTGCCAGGTCCGCTGGGGGAGGCGATGCTCGTCGAGCTGCGGGACCGGCTGCAGGCGCAGGGGGTCGTGCCGCCACTGCCGAACGGGTGGACGTCCCAGTCGGCGATGCTGACCTCCGGCGGCACGAAGTTCGCCGGTGACTTCCTGGTGGCGGACCTGTCCGACGACGAGACCCGGCTCGAGATGGTGCTGGTCGACGTGTGCGGCAAGGGCGTCGCCGCCGGCACACAGTCGCTGCAGTTCGCCGGGGCGCTGGGCGGCCTGATCGGGGCGCTGCCCCCGCTCGGCCTGTTCGCCGCCGGCAACGACTTCCTGCTGCGGCAGAACTGGCACGAGGGCTTCGCGACAGCGGTGCACGTGCTGGTCGACCTGCCGTCCGGCGACTACACGATCATCAACGCAGGGCACCCACCCGCCCTGCGGTGGGACGCCGCGGACTCGGCGTGGTCGGTCGACGGGGCGCGGGGGATCGCGCTCGGCATCACGAGGCGGCCCGACTTCCATCGGACGTCCGGCACGCTGGGCCCCGGCGAGGCGCTGATGTTCTACACCGACGGTGTCGTGGAGTCGCGGACCCAGGACTTCACGGAGGGCATCGAGTGGCTGCGCGAGGCGGCGGCCGCCATCGTGCGCACGGGCTTCGACCAGGCGCCACGACGGATCCTCAAGCTCGTGGCGTCCAGTGGTGACGACCGTGCGGTGCTGATCCTCAGCCGTGCCGCGGTGGCGACCCTTCCGGAGGAGAACCCCGAGAAGCCGGCAACGCGTCCCCGGCCGGTCCTTCCCGCGAGCTAGCAGTGGCCGTTTCGAGAGGGTGTTCCGGACCTCGCTGACGGGGAGCGGACGACGATCCCCCGGTGACGCCTTCGGCGCGGAACGGGGCATTCCGGCACACCTTCAGCCCGCCGTTCGCCCGCGAAACGGTCCAGGTGGGCGCCGACCGCTGCGCGACCTGCGATGAGCTGCTGCAGACTCTCTACCTAGTCCACCAGCTTCCCGCGGGGGCCCCGGGCACGGTCAGGAGGCATGAGCACCGTCGTCTTGCTCGTCATCGGCGACCCGAGCGAGCGCCATCGGCAGTCTGAGGGACGGACCGACCGGACCGCGGGTCGTCGTAGGGTTGGCCGCAGCGACAACGAGCCGGCCAGCTTGGTGTCCACCGCGAACAGCAGTACGAGGGTCGGGGCGAGGAGCTCTCCACCGGCCACGCGCATCAGCGCTGAGACCACGCCGATGCCGAAACCCGGCGGCCGCCGGTGAGCAGCTGCACCGGGTGACAGGTCTGCACGGGGACGGCCCCGATCTGCTCCGCCGCGAGGAGGCCGCGATGAGCACGGGAAGGATTGCGAGGACTCGTTACAGGGTCGCGCTCGCCACGCGGGTCGCCCAGGACGCTCCCCACCAAGCGCCGACAAGGCTCATCGCGTTGTCCACGATGACAGCCGCCAGCGCCGCGAACCCGAAGATCGTCAGGAGCAGCGGGAGCCGGACCTCCGCGCCCCGAGGCCAACGAGCACCTGTGGACGCGAGTGGTGTCGGGTCCGGCAGCGAGTTCACGGGGGACCGTAGTCGCAGACCACAGCGACTGCGCGCGCTGGTACTGCCCCCAGGCCCCGCTGTGGTGCATCATCTGTGCCTCGTGATCCCACTGAGAGCCGAACAGGGCGCGGGGGTGGGGCCCGTGAGTCTCGTCGTCCGCTCTGTTCCGGCGGGCACTGCTGCGAAAAGAAGAAAGGCCCCTTCGAGAGGGGCCTTTCGAACGAGCGGACGACGAGACTCGAACTCGCAACATTCTGCTTGGAAGGCAGAGACTCTAGCCAATTGAGTTACGTCCGCAGGTGCTGCCGGAGCAGCGGATCCATGATGCCACAGACGATCCCCCGATCGTGAATCGGTCGGGGTCAGCCGGTGCTGATCACGAGGTCGGCGTGGTGCCGGGTCCCGTCTGACCGGAAGTGAAGGCGTTCCTGCTCGGCCCACACGTCCCAGAACGGGGCGTACGTCTCACCGTCATCACGCGACAGCGCTCTCTCCTTGCGTGTGGCCGTGGACGCCTCGACCCACAGCAGTGCGCTGAGGAACGGTCGGATGACCCCGGCGCCGCTGCCGACCCCGTCGAGGAGCAGCAGGCCGCCGGGGACGACCCGCAGGGGGGTGGAGGGACGGTCGTGGACCCAGCTCCACCGGGCGACGGACCCGATCCGGTCGACCGCGACGTCCCCCAGTGCCCGGGCGACCATCGGCGGCGCTGCGGCCAGCCCGTGCCAGCCCGGATAGATGTCGTCGAGGCGTAGCACGCGTGCGCCCGTCGCCGCGGCGAGGCCGTCGGTGAAGGTCGACTTGCCGGACCCGCTGGGTCCGTCGACCGCGACCACGGTGGTCGAGCCGCAGGCGGGCTGGCGTCCGTTGATCAGGCGGACGACAGCGTCGTACCGGTGGAGGATCACTGCCCCAGTGTCCACTAGGCTGAAGGGGCTACGGGATGTAGCGCAGCTTGGTAGCGCGCGCCGTTTGGGGCGGTGAGGTCGCAGGTTCGAATCCTGTCATCCCGACCGGAGAACGAGGGCAGGGTGCACCCCGTGGTCTGGCGGAGGGGTGGACCGCACCCGACTGTCATTCGACCTGATGGTCCGGGGTAGTCCATTCGAGCCATCTGTGCGGCTTCTCGCTCTGTGCACGGGCGCGCGCACCTAACGTTGGAGGACGTCACCTTCCGGGGAGCTCTCATGCGTCGTCCTGCACTGGTCATCGCCGCCATACTCAGCCTCAGTGGTCTCACCTTTGTCGCGAGTGCCACGGCTGCCGAACCGATACCCGCACCGACCGCGTCGGTCGCCGACCCATGGGTCGGCCAGCAGATCACCATGACGGGCGACGTCACGACGCCGGTCGTCCGAGCCGTCGAGCTGCAGTACAAGAGCGGCAGCAGCTGGAAGAAGGTGACCTCGGGCAAGACCGCGGCGGAGGGCACGTATGCGCTCAAGGTGACCCAGACGGTGGCCACCCGCGACTACCGGGTGATTGCCGCCAAGTCCGGATCGAACCCAGCTCTGACGAGCGCACCGACGACGGTCGTGACCCGGGCGGACAAGGTCTCGTCGCCGATCCTCTCGCGTGACGGCAGCTCCATCGTGGCGCGCGGTGTGGCCGACCCCATCCTCCCGGGACGCCTTTTCCGCCTGGAGTACAAGAGCGGCAGCAGCTGGAAGACGCTGGGATCGGCCGCTGAGGACGCCGGCGGCGGCATCAACGTCGTCGCTCCCTCGTCGGGCTCCAGGTCCTACCGGCTCGCGGCTGACCCGCAGGACGGATCGACGGGTGCCGTCTCCCCGACCCGGACGTTCGACTTCGGCCCCGCGGCTCTCGGTGCCCACACGATCTACGTGACGACCGACTCGGGCAAGAACCCCGTGAAGAAGGGTGCGGTGTTCCCCGGGACTGCCGTCATCGACAATGGTGACCCCTTGCGGCTCGAGACCCTCTCGGTGCGCGGCAATTCGACCGCTAGCAAGCCCAAGAAGCCGTACAAGCTCAAGTTCGAGGAGAAGCAGGGCCCCTTCGGCTTCTCGAAGGACAAGACGTGGATCCTGCTGGCGAACTACCTCGACCGCACGTACGTCCGCAGCGATGCCGCTTGGGACCTGGCCGACAGCCTGGCCAACGGCCGGTGGAACCCGAAGCGCCAGTTCACCGAGCTCTACATCAACGGCAAGTACCAGGGCAGCTATGAGCTCGTGCAGTCGATCAAGATCGACTCGAAGAGGGTCAACGTCGCCAAGCCGACAGGACAGATCATCGAGATCGACCCGCACTACAAGGCCGACGGCGTGCCCGGATTCATCGGGCAGTCCAAGCTGCCGTTCTCCTTCAAGGACCCCGACGAGTACAAGAAGCTCCCTGACGGCGTGACGGACGACCCGGAGGGCCTGACGGCCGCCCGCGTCACGGGCATGCGCACGAAGATCCAGCAGTTCGAGAAGGTGCTGTACGCCAAGGACTGGAGCAAGGTCGACTTCGACACACTCGCCCCGGCTGACGACTGGAAGACATACCTCGACCTCGACGCCGCGGTGGACTACTACCTGGTCAAGGAGTTCACCAAGGACCAGGACGCCGACTTCTTCCGCAGCAACTACTTCTACACCAACAACTTCGACCCGAATGCCGCCGACAAGCTGATCATGGGCCCGCTGTGGGACTTCGACCGCAGCGCGGGCGCCGCCTCGAACGAGAAGACGACGATCGCCTCCACCTCCGGCTGGTGGATCCGGGGCAACGGCTCGGCCGCGCACAACACGAACAAGGTCCACTGGTACACGCGGATCACCAAGGATCCGCGCTTCCTGGCCGCGCTGAGCCAACGCTGGGCCGCCACGAAGGATCGCTTCAAGGCCGTCTCGGTGACGGGCGTCGACGCCTCGGTCGTGGAGCTCGGCACCATGGTGGCCGAGAACGACCGGGTGCGGTGGGCGTCGTCCGGCAGCAGGTACCCCGCTTACACGTCCTCGTTCACCAAGGAGGTCGCTTGGCTCAAGAACTGGTATGCGGGTCGGTACGCCTGGATGGACATGAACATCCCTGCACCTCCCGCCGGCTGAGGTATAGCTGCCAGGGACGGACCCGGCCCGGTCACAGACCGGGACGGGTCCGTTCGTCGTTGGTCCACCCCGTACACGTTTCGGTCCGTTTCGGGTCTCATGAGAGACTGGAACGTCGCTGTTGCGTCGGACGTACGACGGCCGCAGCACCCACCCGCCAAGCATCCAGATCCTGCAGGAGTCAGTCACGTGAAAAGCACCACCGAGACACTGAGCCCGACCCGCGTCAAGCTCACCATCGAGGTGCCGTTCGAGGAGTTCAAGCCCAGCCTCGACACCGCCTACAAGACCATCGGCTCGCAGATCACGATTCCCGGCTTCCGCAAGGGCAAGGTCCCCGCGGCGATCGTCGACCAGCGGGTCGGCCGCGGCGCGGTCCTCGACGAGGCGCTCAACGCAGCCCTCCCCGGCTGGTACAGCCAGGCCCTGCAGGACACCAACCTCCAGCCGCTGAGCCAGCCCGAGATCGATCTCGCCAAGTTCGTCGACGGTGAGCCCATCGAGGTCACTGCTGAGCTCGACGTCCGCCCCGAGCTGGACCTCCCCGACGTCTCCACGATCGAGGTAACGGTAGAGGACGCCGAGGTCACCGACGCCGATGTCGACGAGCAGCTCGCTGCGCTCCAGGAGCGTTTCGCGACGTTCGCCGAGGTCGACCGCCCGGTCGCCGACGGCGACTTCCTGACTGTCGACCTGTCGGCCTCTCAGAACGGCGAGGAGATCGCCGAGGCCCAGGCTGCCGGCATGCCCTACTCGGTCGGCAAGGCGCAGATGCTGGACGGCCTCGACGAGGCTGTCATCGGTCTCAAGGCCGGCGAGACCAAGACCTTCACGACGAAGCTGGTCGGCGGTGAGCTCGCCGGGCAGGACGTCGACGTCACGGTGACGGTCAAGGACGTGAAGGAGCAGCAGCTCCCCGAGCTCGACGAGGAGTTCGCCCAGACGGCGTCGGAGTTCGACACGATCGAGGAGCTCCGCGCCGACGTGACTGATCGCGTCACCCGCGGCAAGCGCATGGAGCAGGCCAACGAGGCCCGCGACCTGGTCCTGGACGAGATCGTCAGCAAGATCGACGCCCCGCTGCCCGAGTCCCTCGTCACCGAGGAGCTCACGAGCCGTCGCCAGCAGATCGAGCAGCAGCTCGCGATGGCCGGCGTCCCGTTCGAGCAGTACCTCGACGACGAGAAGCAGACCGTCGACGAGTTCGAGGCTGAGCTCGAGAAGCGCGTCCGCGACTCGCTGGTCGCGCAGTTCGTGCTCGACCAGATCGTCGCCGACGAGGAGTTCGGGATCGACGATGCCGAGCTGTCGCAGCACATCATGCGTCGCGCCCAGCAGTCGGGCGAGGACCCCAACTCGTACATCCAGCACATCATGGAGCACAACCACGTGCCCGAGATGGTGAGCGAGGTGCTGCGCGGCAAGGCGCTGGCGTCGCTCGTGGAGTCGGCCAAGGTCAAGGACAAGTCCGGCAACGTCATCGAGCTGTCCAAGCTGCGTGCCGACGGCACCTTCGGCGACGACCAGAGCGCCGACGACGAGGCTCCTGCCGAGGCGTGATCCACGCCATCCGGTGGGGAGGTTCACTTCCTTGCCGGATACCGGCAGTATGGGGACATGCCCGCCGCTCCCGCACGTACGACTGACGTCGCGGCGCTGGCTCTGGACTACGGCGACCGCCTGATCGTGGGGACCGTGCGCGAGATGCACCACGCGGTGTCCTCACGGATGTTCAAGGCGACGCGTCTGGTCGGCGGGCAGGTGCCCGAGTCGCTGCACGATGCCGTCGTGACGTCGGTCTACGGCGCGATCTCCGGCGTGCTCCGGGTCTCGAGCGGATCGGTCCGGGCGCTGGCGTCGCACGGGGTCGGGCGACCCATGGAGGACAGCCGCCGCGGCCGGCTCGTGGTCGCCGCCGTCAACGGGCTGATCGGCGACGAGCTGAGGATGCTCGACGACCCGCAGGCCATCACGATGTCGGTCCGGGTCGACGGCGACGACGTGCCCGCGACGTCGTGGCCGCTCGCCGAGGCGTTCCGCGACGCCACGAGCCACCCCGTGATCTTCGTCCACGGCCTGTGCGAGAACGATGAGTCGTGGGTCAACGGCGCCAAGGTTCACGGCACGACGTACGCCGAGCGGATCCTCGCCGAGACCGACGGCACCCCGGTGATGATCCGCTACAACACCGGCCTGCACATCTCCGAGAACGGCAAGCACCTCGACCAGCTGATCCAGCAGGTCGTGGCCGCCTGGCCCGTCCCGGTCACCCGCATCACGCTGGTCGGCCACTCCATGGGCGGCCTCGTGGCGCGGGCGGCGACCAATCACGCGACCGCCGCGCGCGAGACGTGGCAGCACCTCGTCCGTGACGTCGTGTGCCTCGGGACGCCGCACGCCGGTGCCAACCTGGAGAAGGTCGCCCACCTCGGCTCCAGGCTGCTCCGGTTCTGGCCGGAGTCCACTCCGTTCAGCACGCTCCTGGAGCACCGGTCTGCCGGGATCGTCGACCTGCGGCACGGCTACATCACGCGCGACGAGTGGGAGGGTCAGGACCTCACCGGCCAGTGGGGCCTCGACCGCATCGCTGCCGCGCCCCTCTCGCACGCCGAGTACCACTTCGTCGCCGCGACGCTCGGCGCGTCACAGCGGCACCCGCTGAGCTCGGTGCTGGGCGATCTGCTGGTGCACTTCTCCAGCGCGACGGGTGTGGGCCGGACCGGGCCGATCGTGGACGGGGCGACGTTCGAGTACCTCCCGAGCGCGCACCACTTCGCCCTGCTCAACCACCCGCAGGTGGGGGACTGGCTGGTCGGCTGGCTCAATGCCCGCACGAGCAGCCCACGCGCCCTGCCGTCGCCGCGTCACGCCTGACGCTGCGGCTCGTTGTCCGTAATGTCAGACCACCCGAACCCGAGGAGCACCATGTCGTCGCCCACCACACGTACCGGACTTCCCCCGCTCGAGGCCGAGACCTGGATCGGGGCCCCGGTCGCGAAGGTCTGGGCCGCGCTGTCGGACCTGCGGGCCATGGGGGAGCGCAGCCCCGAGACCGTACGGATGTTCATCACGGACCGTCCGTCCGTCGGCAGCCGCGGGCTCAACGTCAACCGCAAGGGCGCCATCGTGTGGCCCACCACGACGCGGATCACGCGCTGGAAGGAGCCGACGCACGACGGGTCGGCCGCGCTCGCGTTCTGGGTCGGGCCGACCGATGTCGAGTGGTCGTACGAGCTCGAGCCCGTCGAGGGCGGGACGCGGGTCGTCGAGCGGCGAACGTCCTTGCCTCACCCGAGCCTGACGGTCCGGCTCGCGGCGAAGTGGTTCATGGGAGGTGCCGAGAATCACGACGCGGAGCTCCTCGACGGGATGCACCGCACCCTCGCAGCCCTCAAGGCCACCTCCGAACGCTGACGCGTGGGTTGCGCACGCTGACGAGCGACTTGTGAACCGTGAGGAGTGGGTTGCGGCGTGCGCAACCCACGCGTCAGCGTGCGCAACCCACGCGTCAGCGTGCGCAACCCACGCGTCAGCGTGCGCAACCCACGCG
>JAOPXL010000213.1 GCA_025965175.1 Aeromicrobium sp. | reverse complement strand
GATCGGTGACGAAGTAGCCCGACAGGTGACCCTTGTCGAAGCGCATGCCCTCGGTCAGCTCCAGGTCGATGCCGAACGTGTTCGACTCCTCGACCGTGATGACGCCTTCCTTGCCGACCTTGTCCATGGCCTCGGCGATGATCTCGCCGACCGTGGTGTCAGCGGCCGAGATCGAGGCGGTCGAAGCGATCTGCTCCTTGGTCTCGACGTCCTTGGCCATGCCGAGCAGCTGGGCCGAGATGGCCTCGACAGCGGTCTCGATGCCCTTCTTCAGGCCCATCGGGTTGGCGCCGGCCGCGACGTTGCGCAGACCTTCGCGCACCAGCGCCTGAGCCAGGACCGTGGCGGTCGTCGTGCCGTAACCGGCGACGTCGTCGGTCTTCTTGGCGACCTCCTTGACGAGCTCGGCACCGATCTTCTCGTAGGGGTCCTCGAGCTCGATCTCCTTGGCGATGCTGACACCGTCGTTGGTGATCGTGGGGGCTCCCCACTTCTTCTCCAGGACGACGTTGCGTCCCTTGGGACCGAGGGTCACCTTGACCGCGTCGGCGAGCTGGTTCATTCCCCGCTCGAGGCCGCGACGGGCTTCCTCATTGAAAGCAATGGTTTTTGCCATGTGTACGTTTCTCCGACTTGGTTGTCGACGTGGAGTGACCAGGCGATGCCCGCGACGGACGGCTGCGGCGTGCGGCGAACCCTTCTCGCCGAAGCCCACAACCTCATCGGTCTGGTCGGGTCGTGCAAGTACTGTCTAGCACTCTCATCATACGAGTGCTAATCGATGTGGCGCAATCAGCCCGGTGTTTTCGGCGCACCCACGGCGTACGTCAGCTCGGCGAACTGGCCGCGCTGCTCGACCGAGACCAGCCGCAGGCGGCCCGGGCCGATGACCCGCGGCAGCAGCGGCGCCCCAGAGCCCAGGGTCGCGGGGGCGACTGTCGCGGTGATCGTGTCCAGCAGGCCGGCGTCGGCGAACTGCCCGACCAGGTCGCCGCCGCCCATCAGCCACACGTCCCTCGACCCCGCGGCCTCGACCATCTGCGCGTGGACGGCGCGCACGTCCTCGGCGGTGAACCGGATGTCGGCGCCCGGCACGACCGGCAGGTCACGGTGCGTGAAGACCCACGTCGGCCGGTCGGCGTACCACTCCTGCCACTTCTGCGGCTCGTCCACGAGGGCCTCGTGCTCGAGCAGCCACTCGTACGTCGTGGAGCCCATCGCCACCGCGCCGATGCCGGCGAGGAAAGCAGGGAAGGACGACTCGGCGTCGTCGGCGCCCTCGACCGCGAACAGCCAGTCGAGCGAGTTGTCCGGCGTCGCCAGGAACCCGTCGAGGGTCGTCGCGGTGTTGTAGATCGTCGCCATGGCACCAAAGTACGACCCCAGAGGAGCTCAGACGGAGAACAGGAGATAGAGGCCCGTGAATGTGTAGGCGACCATCAGCAGGAGCATGCCGAGCTGGCCGCTGAGCCGGTGGGCCCGCGGCAGCAGCACGAGTGCCCGGTCGTGGGCGGCGATGACCGCCAGGACGTGCCCGGCGACGACGAACATAACCTTGAGTGCCGCGAGCGTCGAGGTGTGCTGCGACAGGTAGAAGGACGGGTCAGGGTCGCCGAGCGGGGCCCAGCCCCGGCCCAGCGGGTCGAGCAGCGCGTAGAACGCCGACTGCCCCTTCTCCACGAGGTAGGTCAGGTAGTGGGCGAAGACGTAGCCGACCACGATCGGCGCGAGCGAGTGCGCCAGCAGCCCGGGCAACGCCCGACGCTCCTCGCGGCTCACTCCCCCGGTCGCCCGCGCGGCGACGACGAACAACGTGCCGACCACGAGGCAGAAGGCGATCAGGGTCGCGGTGCCCTGGGCGCCCGAGACGGCCCGGCCCTGCCAGAACGACGACGCGGAGAAGCTGTCGTACGCCGTCGAGCCCAGCAGCACCGCGAGCACCGCGACGAGTCCCGGCGCGACCGGGACCTGCGGGAGGCTGCGCAGGGGGTTGTGCATCCGCCACCGTCCGTCCTGCGCGAAGGGCGACAGCCGGGCGACGATCGCGCTGTAGACGTCGAACGGGTCCGCCCGGTCGAACCAGCGGGGACCGAAGGCGGCACCACCGGCCAGCATCGCAAGGACGTAGACCGCGACCCACACCCGGACCGCGCCCACGTCGCCCGGGTCGGGCGAGGCCAGTTCGAGCCACACGAAGGCCAGCAGCCCCGCCGCGGCGGGCCAGTAGCCGAGCCGCTCGGGGTATGCCCAGCGGCCGGCGCCCGTCAGGGTCCGCCACGACGACAGGTCACGCCAGACGTGGCCCGCGGCCAGTGCGAGCGGGACCAGCCCGACCCACACGAAGATGTAGAACGCCTGCAGGCCGCCGTTGGAAGCGTCCGACGGGCCGGCGTACAGCGCGATGAGGCCCCAGGCCGCCAGGAGGAGGCCGAGGACCTGGAGCGACGGCCGCCGTGGCGGCGGGTCGAGGTTGGGCGGCTCGTCGGCGAACCTCGGCTCCTTCCATGCCAGCGCGAGGACCGCGAACGAGATCGTCAGCGCCCACGAGGCCCCGACCATCGCATAGATGAACGGGATCGGCAGGTCCGTCGACCCGCCCAGGCCGTGGGTCGCGAGGCCCGTGCCCACCGCCGAGGGCAGCGTCACGGGCGGACGACGAGCTGCACGATCGTCGCGTCGAGGTGGTGGGCCTCGACCGCGACCTGTCCGGGCGTCTCGATCGTGAAGCTCTTGGTCACGGTGTCGCCGGGCCCGACCTCGTACTCGTGCTCCGGCTCGGAGTGCACGTGGATCTGCTCGTGGGCGTCAGACGTGATGGCGAGCGTGACCTTCTGCCCGGCCTTGACCTCGACCCGGTCGCCCCGCGGCGAGACCTTGCCGTCCTTGATGACGATCTCGACGATCGCGCCGGCGGCGTCGGCCTCCTCGCGCACCTTGTCGGCGAGCTTGTGCTGGGCCTCGGCGTCCTGGGACGACTGCGGCTCGGTCTGCTCCTTGGCCTCGCCCCGCGACGTCTCGTCGGACCCGGAACCGGCGCACCCCGACAGCAGCAGTGCAGCGGCGAGCGCGGCGGCGATCGTCTTCACTCGTTCTCCTCGGTGTCGAAGGCGCGCTCGACGAGGTCGCGCTCCTCGCGCTCCTCACGGCGATCCTTGCGGGCGATGTAGAGCACGACACCCACGACGACGACGGCCGGGACCAGCGCCGGGATCGCGAGCAGCGCGACGTGATGGGCGAGGAGCTCCCCGCCGGCGGGATTCATGAAATCAGCGTAGGCGTACGGTCGACCGTCCCCGCCGCATCGTCCTGCTCGATCCTGCGGGCGACCCGCGAGACCGAGACGCAGATGCCGAGGATGATCCCCAGGCTGCACAGCAGGACGACCATGTTGGCCGCGCCCCACAGCCACGGCGAGCTGCCGTCCTTGCGCTCACGCTGCAGGATGTCGATCTCGGGCACGAAGTCGCGCGTGAACGAGTCCAGCGCGGGGACCTCGTCGACCTTAAGCGGCGCGTCGGCGGGCAGGAAGATCGGGACCGCGGCGAGCGTACGTCCGTCTTGCACGCGCAGAAGCGTCTTCCAGTTGCCGCCCACCGGCACGGGCTTGGTCGACTCGTACGTGTCGGCGCCGGTGCGGCGGAGTCGGTCGGTGACAACGCCGGCGCCACCACCCTGCCAGGCTGTGATCTGGACCCATGTCGGGTCGTCGTCCGCGACGCCGTCCGAGAGCGTGACGCTGGCGGTGACCTCGGGCTTCTCGATCGTGCCGACCTGGGTCAGCGTGAAGGCGGCCGACTCGTCCTTCGGCACCGTGGCGTACAGGCCGTTGGCCACCGCGGCAGACAGGACCAGCACCGAGCCGGTGACGATGGCGCGGCCGACGTTGCGGGCGGGGAGGCGGCCCTGCAGGCCGAGGGCGAACAGCGCACCGCACAGGCCCGACGCGATGGCGACCGGGACGGCCATCAGCAGTCCCTCCGCCCACATGTCCTGGCTCCAGGGGAACTGGAAGACCTGGTCGTTCCACAGCTTCTCAATGACGAGGCCGACCGTGCCGATCAGCAGGCCGGCGACGGCGCCGAACACCAGGGGCCGGTGGCGCAGCCGGGAGATCGCGAGCAGCTCGACCAGCACGGCGCTGCCGAGGTAGAGCGGGAAGACGTGGTGCGCCTCGCCCATGACGTCGGTGACGATGAACGAGATGATGCCGCGCATCAGGAGGAAGAACACCGCAGTGGCGACAGCGGCGCCCGGTCCGATGTAGAGGCGTGCGGCGACCAGGGCGAGGCCCGCGGCGGCGACGATCATCATCGGCGCGAACACCATGCGGAACTGGGCGATGCCGAAGTCGAACTCGGCCTGGAAGACCGACAGGCCGATCAGGAGGCCACCGAACGCGGTCGAGGTCATGATCGTCCTGAGCCACACCGGGAGCGCCTTCCCGCGGGCCCGCATGTGGATCTCGGCCTCGCGGTTGAGCAGGATGATGCCGGCGGTGGACAGGCCCGCACCGCCGATCAGCATCAGGTGGGTCGGTCCCCACAGGGTCACGTCCTGGCCGAACATCCGGTGCCAGATGTCGTCGAGCGGGAAGCCGATCAGGGCATACAGTCCACACGCGGCGATGAAGATGCCACTGACCGGGGCGTACCAGGTGCGGGTGATGCGCACGGCCGCGATGCCGGGCTTCTCCCCGTCACGGGGATAGACGATCGCCGACATGCCCGCGACGAACAGGGCGAAGAGCCCGTAGAGGATCAGGTAGTGCGCGGGATTGGCCAGCGGGCCGGCGTCGCGGCCGCGGCCGGCGTGCAGGCTCACGTCCCACATGAAGCCGAGCAGCGCGACGATCAACGAGCTCGCGACGAACATCGTGGGGATCGTCGACCAGCCGGGCTCGCCGTACTGCGCGCCGAGGCGGCGACCGAGCCTGTCGAACCAGTCGATGCGGTGGGTGCGGTGGGCCCAGGCGATCACGAGGAGCACTGCGGTGACCAGGGTCGCGGCGATCGAGAGGCCGATGACCTGGCCGAGCTCTGCTCCGCCGGCGGGGGCCGTCACGGGTTCGGCAGCTGAAATCAACATACTGCGAGTATGTCAGCGGCTATGTGACATGGCAAGTGTCGCATGGGTCACGCGCGATTCCGCGCAGAAAAAAACCCGGTCCCCCCAGACCGGGTTCCTCCTGGGCTGTTCAGTGCCCGATGACCTCTTGGGCCTCGCGACCCTTGGGGCCGTCGATGACCTCGAACTCGACCTTCTGGCCGTCCTCGAGGGTCTTGTATCCATCAGACGCGATCTTGGACCAGTGGACGAACACGTCGTCCTGACCCTCGACCTCGATGAATCCGTAACCCTTGTCTGCGTTGAACCACTTGACGGTGCCCTGCACCATGCCGCCACTCCCACCTGTCACGAGTCGAGCCGTCTGCCGAGGGCCCGATGGGCTGAGCCTATACGGCTGGGCAACCCGGGGCTACGGCCGGTCTTTGCCGCCCGTTCACCGTCCAGCAGTCGATCAGCCACCCGCGACGGCCGGGATTATCGAGACCTGGGCGCCGTCGGGCGTGGGGGTGTCGAGGCCCTGCGCGAACCGGACGTCCTCCTCGGCGACGTAGATGTTGACGAAGCGGCGCAGCTTGCCCTCGTCGTCGACGACCCTCGCCCGGATGCCCGGGAAGCTTGACTCGAGCGAGTCGAGGACGTCGGTCAGGGTCGCGCCGTCGGCGGAGACCTGCGACTGGTCCTGCGTGTACGTGCGAAGGATCGTGGGGATGCGGACGTTGATGCTCACGGTGCTCCTAGGGATGTCAGGCGATACCGGCGGCGACGAAGGCGTCGTACGTCGGCGCGATGGTGGCGGCGGGTCCGACCAGGCCGGTCACCGCGTCGAGGGTCTTGAGGCCGTGGCCAGTGTTGATCACGACGGTCTCGAGCGTGGGATCCAGCAGTCCGGTCTCGGTCAGCTTCTTGAGCACGCCTACCGTCGTTCCACCGGCGGTCTCGGTGAAGATCCCCTCGGTGCGGGCCAGTAGGACGATGGCGGCGCGGACCTCGTCGTCGGAGATGTCGGCGATCGCACCGCCGGTCTCGCGGCAGATGTCCAGGACGTACACGCCGTCGGCGGGGTTGCCGATCGCGAGCGACTTGGCGATCGTGTCGGGGCGGGTCGGGCGGACGACGTCCCAGCCCTCGCGGAACGCCTCAGAGACCGGGGAGCATCCCGTGGCCTGGGCGCCGAAGACCTTGTAGGGCTTGTCCTCGACCAGGCCCAGCGCGATGAGCTCCTGGAACGCCTTGTGGACCTTGGTCAGCTGCGAGCCGGATGCGACGGGGATGACGATCTGGTCCGGCAGGCGCCAGCCGAGCTGCTCGGCGATCTCGTAGCCCAGGGTCTTGGAGCCCTCGGCGTAGAACGGGCGGACGTTGACGTTGACGAATGCCCAGCCGTCCTCCTCGCCCGCGATCTCGCTGGCGAGCTTGTTGACGTCGTCGTAGTTGCCGTCGACCGCGACGAGGTTCTCGGTGTAGACCGCCGAGTTGACCTGCTTGGGCGTCTCCAGGTCGCTCGGGATGAACACGACGGTCTTGATGCCGGCGCGTGCCCCGGCGGCGGCGACCGCGTTGGCCAGGTTGCCGGTAGAGGGGCAGGCGAAGACCTTGCTGTGGAGCTCGCGGGCGGCGCTCAGCGCGCAGGCCACGACGCGGTCCTTGAAGGAGTTGGTCGGGTTGGTGCTGTCGTCCTTGACCCAGAGCTTCGTCAGGCCGAGCTCGGCGGCGAGGTTGTCGGCGCGCAGCAGCCGGGTGTAACCGGGCTCGAGGTTGGGGCTCTGCTCGATGTCGTCGGGGACGGGGAGCAGCGCCTTGTAGCGCCAGATGTTGGCGGGGCCGGCCTCGATCTGCTCGCGGGTGATCGCCGGGAAGTCGTACTTGATCTCCAGCGGCCCGAAACACTCGTGGCAGACGTAGTGCGGACCCAGCTCCTTGGTCGCGCCGCACTCGCGGCACACCAGCCCGGTAGCGTTGCCGAAGGCACCGTCGCGGATCGTGGGGGTGGATGTCTCGGCGGTGGTGGTCACGCGATCCTCCTGGTCATCTTTCCCGGATCGACGATCGTCCGGGACGGAATGAGCACCTGGCCGCGTGGAGTGCGACTGGTTGCTGGGGTGTCGTCGGGCCGTATCCCTCTACCCCTCTGGATGAGTTCCCCAGCGTACGTCCGCGTCTCACGATGTGTCCACTTGGTCCACATCGTGGACGCGGTGCATGGCTCGCCTCACCGGCCCCGGAGCGGTGCGTGGCTCGCCCTTCCAGCGGCGGAAGGGCGACTGGTGCACCGCTCCCGGCCGGGGTCAGGGGTGGCGGGAGAAGCGGGTGCGGGGCGAGGGGTAGTTGCCGTCCGCGAGGTCGGCGAGGCGCTCGAAGGGGTTGTACGACGAGCGGTCCCCCGCGATGGCGTAGGAGATGCCGACGCACACCAGGTAGAGCGGGAGCATCACGACGCCGGCGAAGGCGTACTGCGTGACGTGGCGGTCCTCGTGCCGGAGCAGAAGCGGCCGGTCGAGGAGGTATGCCACGTCATGGTGGCTGTCGATGACGCTGCCGATCGTGAAGGCGCCGGCGACCGGGAAGTCGAGGCGGTAGCCCGTCGCGAGATAGGTCCCACGCCCGTGGCGGATGACCGTGGCACCCCCGACACGGGCCACGATCAAGCCCAGTGGCGTGCTGAGGTTGACCCAGTTGACGACCGCACGGACCCGGGTCCAGAACGTGTGAGGCAGCGGCTCGGGACCGCTAGAACTCATCGGCCAGGTCCTCGAGCCAGGTCGCCACCTCGTCCGGGCCGTCGAGGACGAGATCGGCCCGGGACACCAGTGCGTCCTGCTCCGCGGAGGCCGAGCAGATCAGCAGGCCGCCGACCCCGGTCGTCCGCAGCTCGTCGACGGCGTCGAACGCCGGCAGGTCGCCGAGGTCGTCCCCGGCGAAGATCACTTGGCGTGCCGGGAGGGCCGCGACCAGCGCGCGGACGGCGTCACCCTTGTCGGACCCGGCAGCCCGCATCTCGATGACCTGGCGCCCCGGCTCGACGGCGAGGCCGAGCTCGGCGGCGAGGGCGGCCAGTGGCGCAGCGAGGGTGTCGAGCAGCTCGGGGGCGACACCGCGGGTGTGGACCGCGATCGCCAGGCCCTTGTCCTCGATGCGGACGTGCGAGGCCCCACGCTCGGCGAGCCACCCGGGGAGCAGGTCGGCTAGCCGCTCGATCTCCCCGGGGCGCCGTGAGTCGTCCATGCGACCCTGACGGGCGTCCCAGCGCTCGGCGCCGTACTGCCCGTAGATCACAAGCTCGTCGAGCCCGGAGAGCCCCTCGAAGCCGCCGAGCTCGAGCGCCTGCTCGACCGGACGGCCCGTCACGATCGCAACCTGGCCGAGGACGGACCCCAGGCGTTCGAGCGCCTCAACCGAGCGGTGGTGGGCGTATGCCTGGGTCGGGTCGTCCACGATGTGCGCGAGGGTGCCGTCGAAGTCGAGGGCCAGCAGTGTGCCGGAGGGATCCGCGACCACGTCGGCGCGTACGGACGAGGTCATGCCTCGATTATGACCCGGCCGTCGTGAGGATGATCGTCAGGCGGTCCGATCGCATGTTGGGCAGGCGTGGCAGGACCCGATCGATCCCGACATCCCGGGCCAGGAGCCGGGCCTGGGCCTCAAAGGCGGACGGGTAGTAGACCGTGTTGCCCTCGATCGCCCCCGTCCAGTTGCCGACACCGCCCAGCGGCCAGCCGGCCTGGGTGACCTTGGCGGAGAAGGCCGCGGCGACGCCCCGGATGCCGGAGTTGTTGAGCACCGAGACGGGGACGTCGCGGGCAACCTCGGCCTCGGGCGCCTTGGTGGTCCGCGTCGGCTCGGGGGTCGGGGACGGGGTCGTCCTGCTCGGCGTCGGCGCAGGGGTCTGGGTGGCCGACGGCGTCGCGCTCGCGCTCGCGGTCGCGGCTGGCGTCGAGGACGAGTCGTCGACGAGGAGCCAGCCGATCCAGCCGGCACCACCGAGGCAGACCAGGGCCGTCAGGACCAGGAGCCAGCTGGACGGTACGTAGGCCTTGCGAGGTGAGAGATTCTTCCGGTGCTGCACTCCGGCGACCCTAGAGGTCGATGCCGAGGCGCCGGGCCGACCGGCTGCGCTGGCGCTGCGCACGCAGACGTCGCAGGCGCTTGACCAGCAACGGGTCGAACGCGAGGGCGTCCTCACGGTCGATCAGGGCGTTGAGCACCTGGTAGTAGCGCGTCGAGGACATGTCGAACTTGTCGCGGATCGCCTGCTCCTTGGCGCCGGCGTACTGCCACCACAGGCGCTCAAGGGCCAGGATCTCGCGGTCGCGCTCCGACAACGTCTCGACGGCAGCCGAGGTCTGGGTGCTCGACTTCTCCACTGCGCTCATGCCGCTACCTCCATGAAAAGCCAACGATAGGCAGGCAGCGGCACGACTACTGCCTCATGATTCACTCGCTGGCGCTCGCTCATGCAAGAAGGATAAGGCATGAATAACACCGGTGTCATTCACTTGCGGCAATGGCACAGTGGGGGCATGACGTCCCACGACCCCGTCCGATGGGGAATTCTCGCGACGGGGTCGATCGCCCGTCACTTCGCCCGCGACCTGGCGCTCGTCGCCGACAACCCGCTCGCCGCCGTGGGGTCCCGCCGGCCCGAGGCCGCGGAGGCGTTCGGCGCGCAGTTCGGGGCCGCGCGGACCTACGGATCGTACGAAGAGCTGGCCGCCGACCCGGACGTCGACGTCATCTATGTCGCGACCCCGCACAGCCGGCACCTCCAGGACGTCCAGCTGTGCCTGGCGGCCGGCAAGCACGTCCTGTGCGAGAAGGCCCTGACCATGAACGCCACCGACTCCGCGGCGCTGGTCGCCGAGGCCCGTGACCGGGGTCTGTTCCTCGCCGAGGCGATGTGGATGCGCACCAACCCCAACATCCGCCGTGTCGCCGAGATCGCGGCGTCCGGCTCGATCGGCCGGGTCAGCCAGGTCCGCGCCGAGCTCGGCTTCGCCGCCCCCACGGCCAATGCCCGGTTGTGGGACCCGGCCCTCGGCGCGAGCGCCCTGCTGGACGTCGGGATCTATCCCCTGACCTTCGCGCACCTGCTGCTGGGCGAGCCGGTCGACATCGCGGCCAGCGGAGTGCTGTCGGACCGGGGCACCGACGTCAACGCGGGGGCGACCCTGACGTACGCCTCGGGGGCCGTCGCGAGCATCGCGTGGACCCAGCTGGCGACCGGCGACGGCCGGGCGACCGTCGCCGGCGACACCGGTCGGATCGAGGTGCCGGGCCGGTTCCACCACCCGGCGGGGTTCGCCGTGACCCGCGGGGACCAGCGTGAGGAGGTCGCTGAGCCCGTCACCGGACGCGGCTACGCCCACGAGATCCAGGAGGTCGCGGCGTGCCTGCGCGCGGGCTCGACCGAGTCGGTCCTGCTGCCGCTGGACGAGACCGTCGCGATCCAGCGACAGATGGACGAGATCCTGGCCCAGCTCGGGGTCGCGGCGCGCTGAGACAGATCGGCACACCGGCCGCCCGACGGATAGGGTGAGGACATGGAGACCGGCACCGCAGACTTCGTGGTGATTGCCAACCGTCTACCCGTGGACCGGGTCCTCTCCCCCACCGGCAAGACCATGTGGCGCACCTCGCCCGGCGGGCTCGTGACGGCCCTGGAGCCGGTCATGGTCCGCAACGGTGGCGCGTGGATCGGTTGGCACGGCGCGGCCGACGAGGACGTCGAACCTTTCGAGCACAACGGGATGCACCTCGTCCCGGTCCCGCTCAGCGAGGACGAAGTCGCGGAGTACTACGAGGGCTTCTCCAACTCGACGCTCTGGCCGCTCTACCACGACGTCGTCGCTCCCCCGGAGTTCCACCGCGAGTGGTGGGACTCCTACGTACGGGTCAACCGTCGCTTCGCCGAGAAGGCCGCCGCCGTCGCCCAGCAGGACGCGGTCGTCTGGGTGCAGGACTACCAGCTCCAGCTCGTCCCCTCGATGCTCCGCGAGCTGCGACCCGACCTGCGCATCGGCTTCTTCCTGCACATTCCGTTCCCCCCGACCGAGCTGTTCCAGCAGCTCCCGTGGCGCCGGCAGATCCTCGAGGGCCTCCTCGGCGCCGACCTGGTCGGCTTCCAGATGCCCGGCGCCGCGCAGAACTTCGTCCGCCTCGTGCGCCAGCGCGTCGGCCACAAGACGCACCGCGACACGATCTATCTGCCCGACGGCCGGGTCGTCATGGCGAAGGCGTACCCCATCTCGATCGATGCGGCCGGCTTCGAGGAGCTCGCGCGGACCCCAGACGTCATCGCCCGGGCCGCCGAGATCCGCGAGAGCCTCGGCAACCCCAAGACGATCCTGCTGGGCATCGACCGGCTCGACTACACCAAGGGACTGCGCCAGCGGCTCCGCGCGTTCGGCGAGCTCATCGCGGACGGCTCGCTGCACGTCGACGACGCGGTCTTCGTCCAGGTCGCGACGCCGTCGCGAGAGCGCGTGCAGCAGTACAAGCTGCTCCGCGACGACATCAACCGGCTCGTCGGCCGCATCAACGGCGACGTCGCCCGCATCGGCCAGCAGCCCGTGACCTATCTGCACGCGTCCTATCCGCGCGCCGAGATGGCCGCGCTCTACCGGGCCGCCGACGTCATGGTCGTGACCCCGCTGCGAGACGGCATGAACCTCGTCGCGAAGGAGTACGTCGCGTGCCGCTACGACGACCGCGGCGCCCTGGTGCTCAGCGAGTTCGCCGGCGCCGCGTCCGAGCTCAAGTCGGCCTACCAGGTCAACCCGCACGACATCAACGGCATGAAGAGCATGATGCTCGCCGCGATCAACGCCGGCCCGCGTGAGAACGGCCGCCGCATGAAGGCGATGCGCAAGCAGGTCATGGAGAACGACATCGAGCTGTGGGCCAACAACTTCCTCGAGGAGCTCACCTCCGACCGCGAGCTGCACGAGAAGAATCCCCGCCCGGTCTGACCCGCGGTCTCGCACCGTGGTTCCGCCGCGCAGCGACCCCGGGTTCCGATAGACATGGGCCCTGGACGCGCTGACACCCGCAGTACGTCGTGGGTAGGCCTTCGGCAGCGTCGCCACCGGCACGTTCGGCGCGGTCCCAGGCCTGCTGCTCCTAACGCCCATGGGGTCGTCGACCCGATCGGGGCGATCACCGCCGAGACCGTGCGCCGGGGCCGGCGGTTCCACCTCTTCGGGGTCCCCGGCGCCACGAGCATCTCGGCCGACCTGCACGAGTACGCCTACACGCCCAAGGGGGTCCCGCTGCTGCTGCACGCGACGCCCGAGCTGCGACGCAGCCAGTTCTTCGCCAGCGCCGACTGGCCCCGCTACACGATGCTCAACGCGACAGGCCCCTGGCCGGTCTCGGGTCGGGCAGCGGCGAGGTCACCGTCCCCGAGCGGATGGCGACGCGCTGCTCGACGTGGCTCCACCGCCCCTGCGCGGGGCCCTCCTGATCGCGTTTCCTGGACCGGCTGTCGCGGTAGCCGCGCTCAGCGCACGTCGACGCGGCCGTCCTCGACGTGCCAGCGCTGGTCCAGGCTGACGTTGTCGAGCAGCCGGCGGTCGTGGGAGACCAGCAGCAGGGCTCCCTCATACGCCGCCAGCGCCTGCTCGAGCTGTTCGATCGCGGGCAGGTCGAGGTGGTTGGTGGGCTCGTCGAGGACGAGCACGTTGACGGCGCGGGCCTGCAGCAGCGCCATCGCGGCCCGGGTCCGCTCGCCGGGGGACAGCTGCCCGACGAGGCTGCCGACCTGGTCGGTCTTGAGCCCGAACTTGGCCAGCAGGGTGCGCGCCTCGGCGGGGGAGAGGTCCGGGACCGCCGCCTCGAAGGCGTCCGCCAGGGTCGCGTCATCGGCCAGCACCCCCCGGGCCTGGTCGATCTCGCCGACGGCCAGTGACGCGCCCTGCGAGGCGCGGCCGTCGTCGGGAGACGCGTGACCGAGCAGCAGCCGGAGCAGGGTGGTCTTGCCGGCACCGTTGGGCCCCGTGATCCCGATCCGGTCGCCCGCGCTGACCTGCACCGAGACCGGTCCCAGCACGAAGTCGCCGTGCCGCACGGTCGCACCGTCCAACGTCGCCACGACGGCACTCGAACGCGGCGCGGCGGCGATGTCGAAGCGCAGCTCCCACTCCTTGCGCGGCTCCTCGACCTCGTCGAGCCGGGCGATGCGGGACTCCATCTGGCGCACCTTCTGGCCTTGCTTCTCCGAGGACTCGGTCTGCGCCCTGCGCCGGACCTTGTCGTTGTCGGGGCTCTTCCTCATCGCGTTGCGCACCCCCTGGGAGCTCCACTCCCGCTGCGTCCGAGCCCGCGAGACCAGGTCCGCCCTGGTGTCGGCGAACTGCTCGTAGGCCTCCCGCGCGTGACGCCGGGCGACCGCGCGCTCCTCGAGGAATGCGTCGTAGCCGCCGTCGTAGACGCGTACGTGCTGCTGCGCGAGGTCCAGCTCCACGACCCTGGTCACGGTGCGAGCGAGGAACTCCCGGTCGTGGGAGACCAGCACGATCCCAGCGCGCATGCCGGTGACCATGCTCTCCAGCCGGTCCAGGCCGTCGAGGTCGAGGTCGTTGGTCGGCTCGTCCAGCAGGACGACGTCGAAGCGACTGAGCAGGAGGGCCGCGAGCCCCACCCGAGCGGCCTGGCCTCCCGACAGCGAGGTCATCAAGGCGTCACCGTCCAGCCCGAGGCGCAGATCGCCCAGGACACCCGGGATCCGGTCGTCGAGATCGGGAGCGCCGGAGGCCAGCCACTGGTCCAGGGCCACGGCGTACGCGTCGTCGGCACCGAGCACGCCCGAGCCGAGCCCCTCGGCGGTGGCCTGCATCGCCTCGGCGGTGGCGGTCGCGCCGGTGCGCCGGGCGATGTGCGCCGCGATCGTCTCACCGCCCCACCGCTCGTGCTCCTGCGGCAGCCAGCCGACGAAGGCGTCCGACGGCGCCGTCGAGACCGTACCGGCGAGCGGGGCCGCCTGCCCGGCGAGGATCTGCAGCAGGGTCGACTTGCCGGCCCCGATGGCGCCGACGATCCCGACCACGTCACCGGGAGCGACCGTCAGGTCGAGGTCCTCGAACAACGTCCGGTGGGCATGTCCCCCGGACAGCCCCTTCGCAACCAGGGTGGCACTCATGTCGCGATCGTAGGCGGGGCGCCCTCCGGGACGATCCGGCGGGCGGCCGTGGATATGTTGGGCGGGTGCCCGACTTCCGCGACCTCCCGACGCTGACCGGTGAGCACGTCGAGCTGCGACCGCTGCAGTCCGACGACGCGGCGGGAGTCCTGGCCGCGGCGGACGACGACGCCGTGTTCGCCTGGCTGACGATCGAGCGTCCGACGACGCTCGCCGCCGCCCAGGAGCTCGTCGACCACTACCTCGGGCGTACGGACCTGGTGATGTGGGCCCAGATGGACCGGGCATCGGGCGAGCTGGCGGGCGTCACGACGTACTACGACATCGACCCCTCGCTGCGGACCGTTGCGATCGGCCACACCTGGCTCGGCAGGCGGTTCTGGCGCACCGGCGCGAACACCGAGGCCAAGCTGCTGCTCCTGACCCGGGCGTTCGAGGACCTCGGCTGCGTGCGCGTCGTCTGGCACACCGACATCCGCAATGAACGCTCGCAGGCCGCGATCGCGCGGCTCGGCGCGCAGCGGGAGGGGGTCATGCGCAAGCACCGGATCCGCCGCGACGGCTCGTGGCGGGACACCGTGACGTTCTCCATGACCGACGACGAGTGGCCCACCACGCGCGCCGCGCTCGAGGCCCGGCTCGGACGCTGATCGACGCCGCAGCGCCCGGTCCGCCACAATGGTCCCTGATGACCGACACGACGACTGACGCAAGCCAGGACCTGCCCACCCTTCCCGGACCATGGCGTGCACGCGTCCCCGCCTACGCCGACATCGACGCGCTGATCGCGCTGCGGCACCTGGACGAGCTCCAGGGGACGGGTGAGGCGCACGTCGACCCGGCCGGCATCGAGTCGGAGGTCGCAGGCCAGGCGTCGTGGACCCGGCGCCAGGTCGTGGCGGTCGGCGACGACGACGTGCCCCGCGCTTGGATCACGGTGCACGACCGCGCTGCCGGGCGCGCGCTCATCTGGGGCTACTTCGACCGGGACGTCGCCGAGGTGGACGACATCGCCGACGCGTTCTACGCCTGGGCCGAGGAGATCGCGATCGCGATGGCGCGGATGCGCGGCGTGACCACGACCCGGCTCGACGAGAGCCCGTTCGCCGAAGACGTCCGGCAGGCCGGCTGGCTCAAGCGAGCCGGCTACGCCAAGCGCCGCACGTGGCTGCACATGAACCGTCCCGTCACGGCGGAGGACGCCGGCCTGACTCCACGCGCGGGAGTCACGGTGCGCCCCGTCCAGCGGCACGAGAACGGCCTGCCCGTCGCGGCGGACCTGCAGGTCGTGCACCAGATGCTGGAGGAGTCCTTCGAGGACCACTTCAACTCCTACCGCGAGAGCTTCCCCGAGTTCGTCCAACGGCTCCGGGAGGACCCGGGCCACAGCTGGGACCACTGGTGGCTCGCGTACGTGGAGCCCGAGGACGGCGGCGAGCCCGTCGCCGCCGGCGCCCTGGTCGTGTCGGTCGCGTCGGCACCCGAGGGCGGCGTCGAGGGGTCGTACGTCGAGTACATCGGCGTCAACCGGGTCGCCCGCGGCCGTGGCGTCGCCAAGTCGCTGCTCGGTACCGTCATCGCCGACGCGGCGCAACGTGGACGGGACCGGGTCGGCCTCGAGGTCGACGCCGACTCCCCCACCAAGGCCGACCAGCTCTACCTCGCGCTGGGCTGGACGACCGACTACGCGACCGACTCGTGGTTCAAGGACATCGAGCTCACGGACTGACCCTCACCGGGACGCCGGCCGTCAGTCGGCCAGCCGGCCCCGCTTGTGCTCGAAGATCAGGTTGGTCTCGGTCAGCGCGACCTCCGGCGCCGAGCTCAGGTTGTCGACCACGAACGCCCGCAGGTCGTCGGGGTCCTTGGCGGCGACGTGCACGTGGAAGTCGTCGGCGCCGGCCAGGAAGTAGACGTTGAGCACCTCGGTCATCGCGGCCAGCCGGTCGGAGAACTCGTTGATCGAGGCTCGCGCGTCGCTCCTCAGACGCACCGCGATCATGGCCTGGATGGGCCGGCCGAACCACGCGGGATCGACCTCGGCGTGGAAGCCCGCGATGACCCCGCGGTCGACGAGGGCGCGCAACCGGGTGAGGCACGTCGACGCCGCGACGCCGACCTTGTCGGCCAGCGCGTTGTTGGGCAGGCGGCCCTCCCGGCGGAGCGTCGCGACGATCCGCGCGTCGATGTCGTCCAGCTCACGAACATCCTTCGCCATGACCGTCTACCTCCTCGTGAATTCAGCCTAAATGACTGGATATCAGGAGTTTACAGAATCTTCTTCGCGCTGTTGCCGAGAATCCTGCAGAACCTTCACGATGGGAGAACGAAGTCCCCATCGAAGGAGCAGCTCATGCTGGTCGGTGTCCCCCGCGAGATCAAGAACCACGAATACCGGGTCGCGATCACGCCCGCCGGCGTGCACGAGCTGGTCCGCCACGGCCACGACGTGGTGATCGAGCAGGGCGCCGGGCTCGGCTCCTCGATCACGGACGGGGAGTACGTCGCCGCAGGCGCCAAGATCCTCGACACCGCCGACGTCGTCTGGTCGTCCGCGGAGCTTGTGCTCAAGGTCAAGGAGCCGATCGCCGAGGAGGACGGCCGCATGCGGAAGGGTCAGACCCTCTTCACGTACCTTCACCTCGCCGCGAACCGGCCGTGCACCGACGCGCTGCTGGCCTCCGGGTCAACCTAGATCGCGTACGAGACGGTCCAGCTGCCCGACCGCTCTCTGCCGCTGCTGGCGCCGATGTCGGAGGTCGCCGGACGGCTCGCGCCGCAGGTCGGCTTCCAGCACCTCATGGCCAGCAACGGCGGCCGGGGCGTGCTGCCGGGCGGCGTGCCGGGCGTCTATCCCGCCGACGTCGTCGTGATCGGGGCCGGCGTCTCGGGCGTCAACGCCGCCGAGGTCGCCCGTGGGATGGGTGCCCGGGTCGAGATCCTCGACCTCGACGTGTCCAAGCTGCGTCAGGTCGACGCCCGGTTCCAGGGCATGATCACGACCGTCGCCTCGAGCGCGTTCGCGGTCGAGAAGGCCGTCCGGGAGGCAGACCTGGTGATCGGTGCCGTCCTGGTGCCCGGCGCCAAGGCCCCCAAGCTGGTCAGCGACGACCTCGTCGCGCAGATGCGCCCCGGCTCGGTCCTTGTGGACATCGCGATCGACCAGGGCGGCTGCTTCGAGAGCTCCCGGGCCACGACCCACGACGACCCGACGTTCGCGGTCCACGACTCGATCTTCTACTGCGTCGCCAACATGCCCGGCGCCGTGCCGCGCACCTCCACGTACGCCCTGACCAATGTGACGCTGCCCTACGCCGTGGCGCTCGCCAACAAGGGCTGGCGCCAGGCCGTGACTGATGACGCCGCCCTGGCCGGCGGGCTCAGCACCCACGCCGGGCACCTCGTCAACGGCCCCGTCGGCGAGGCCCTCGACCTCGAGGTCACCCCGCTCAGCGCCCTCTGACCCCGGAGGCGGTGCGCCAGTCGCCCTTCACCCCGCGAGGGCGGTGCACCAGTCGCCTTACACCCCGTGGTTAGGGCGACTCATGCACCGCCAACTCGGGGGCCTGGAGTCAGTAGCCCTGGTCGACCGGGACGGCCTCGCGAAGGGCGCGGTTGGCCGACAGCGCGATCAGCACCGCGAAGGCTGCCGCGGCGACTGTCACGGCGAACGCCGCGGTGTGCCCGCTGGCGTCGGCGAGCCGGCCGGCCAGCGCCGCGCCCAGCGCGTAGCCGATGCCCGTCGCCCCGGCCAGCATCGTCATGGCGGCACTGACCCGGTGGACCGGGACCAGGATCCCGGCCAGGGCGAAGTTGCTGATCATGTAGGGCGCCACCGCGAAGCCCAGCAGCCCGATGACCGCGATCAGGGACGGCAACGCGTCGACCAGGAGCAGCGGCGAGGCCAGCACGAGCAGGCCGATCGCGGCCACCGCCATCCGGGTGGCGTACAGGACACGCTCGGGCAGGCCCGTCACCGCAAGCCCGGCGATGACGCTGCCGATGCCGAGCACGGCGTGGATCAGCCCGGCGAGCCCGGCCTGCCCTTCGGCGGTCGCCAGCACCGTTGTGCCGGTCTGGACGCTGCCGAAGATCATGCCGATGCTGAGCTGCGCCAGCACGAGGACGACGAAGACACCGGTCCACAGCGGCTGGCTGCCAGCGCCGCCGCTCGACGACCGCCGCGCGACGAGCGCCGAGGTGGGGTGGATCGCGAACCACGAGCCGAACACCGCCAGCAGGGCCGCCGCGGCCAGCAGCGCCCCGGCCGGCTCGGCGACGATCGCCAGGAGCCCGATCGTCGCGGGGCCGAGGACGAACGACGCCTCGTCGGCGGCACCCTCGTAGGAGAATGCGGCGTCGACGAGTCGACGCTGGTCACCCTTGTCGCGGGTGATCGGCCGCCAGCGGACGCGTGCGAGCGGGCCGACCTGCGGCATCGCGAAGCCCGTGATCGCCGCCGCCGCGAAGATCAGCCCCTGGGAAGCGTCCGGGTCGGTCACGAGGACGATCCCGGCCAGGCCCAGCGCACCGACGAGGGATTGGGCCAGCACGACGGGACGCTGGCCGATCCGGTCCGACAGGGACCCGAAGATCGGCGAGCCGATCGCGTTCGCGATGGCGAGGATGCCGGCCGCCGCACCGCCGACGCCGTAGCTGTTGGTCGTCGTGCTGACCAGGACCAGGACGCCGAGCTGGCTCATGGCGAGCGGAATCCGCCCGAGGAAGGCTACGAGGATGTAGGCGGGCCCGACGATCCGCAGAAGCGCGCGGTAGGCGGCGATGGCTGACACAGCCGGATCATCTTACCGGTCGTGACACGGTGTCCTGGCCACCCCGATTAGGCTCGTCGTGTGCCGCCCACGAGAGCCAGACTCGCGACCTTCGCCGTGTTCGCCCTCAACGGGTTCATCCTCGGCATGTGGATCGTCAACATCCCCACGATCAAGGACCGGACCGGCATCGACCAGGCCGAGCTGGGGCTGATCCTGCTGGTCCTCGGCGGGGCTGCGTGGGTCGGGATGCAGCTCGCCGGCCGCGCGATCGACCGGTGGGGCAGCCGCCCCGTCGTGACGGTCGCCGCGAGTGCCCTGGCCCTCACGATCCCGGGACCGGCCTTCGCCACGAGCGGGATGCAGCTCGTCCTGGTGCTGGCCGTCGTCGGCTTCTTCAACGGCATCGTCGACGTCGCCCAGAACGCGCAGGCGGTCGTCGTCGAACGCGCGTACGGCCGACCGATCATGGCCGCATTCCACGCCTTCTTCTCCCTCGGGGGACTCCTGGCCGCGGTGCTGGGTGGCGGTCTCATCGCGCTGGACGTCGACGTCCGGATCAGCCTCAGCGTGGCCGCCGTCGTGGGTCTGCTCATCGCGCTCGCGCTGCGCACGTCGTTCGTGCCGGCGCCCGCCCCGGTCGAGGACGCCGGGCCGCGGACCCGGGCATCGTGGACGTCGCGCGTCCTCCTGCTGGGCCTGCTCGCATTCGCGCTGCTCCTCGGCGAGGGCGTCGCCTACGACTGGAGCACGGTCCATCTGCGCGACTCGCTCGGCTCGAGCGAGACCGTCGCAGCGTTCGCCTACGGCGCGTTCTCGATCACGATGACGATCGTGCGCCTGTTCGCCGACCGGGTCGTCGCGGCGTGGGGTCCGGCGGTGTACGTCGGACGGGCCGCCCTGCTCGGCGCCGCGGGACTGCTCGGCGCGGCGCTCGCCCCCAGTGCCGCGGTGGCGATCATCGCCTGGGCAGTGTTCGGCGTCGGTTTGGCCGGCTGCGTGCCGCAGTTCTTCAGCGCCGCCGGCAACGTCGACGAGTCGGCGTCGGGCACGTACCTCGCCCGGGTCACCGGCATGGGCTACCTCGGCCTGCTCGCCGGGCCGTCGATCATCGGCCTGCTGACCCACTGGGTCTCCCTGACGACGGCCTTCGCCGTGCCGATCGTCGGCTGCCTGCTCGCCGGCCTGCTGGCCCCGTCGGCGCTCCGCGCCAAGGAGCCCGCGTGAGGGCACGTGACCTGTCCGAGCTGATGGCCCCCGACTGGGCCGAGGCCCTGCGGCCGGTCGCGGACGACATCGCGGCGATGGGCCAGTTCCTCCGTGACGAGGTTGCAGCCGGGCGGCCGTACCTGCCCGAAGGTGACCTGGTCCTGCGCGCGTTCGCCGAGCCGATGGCCGACGTGCGGGTGCTCATCACGGGCCAGGACCCCTATCCGACCCCGGGCCACCCCGTGGGACTGTCGTTCTCCGTGGCCCCCGACGTCCGGCCGCTGCCGCGCAGCCTGGTCAACATCTTCAGGGAGCTGCAGGACGACCTGGGCCTCGCGCCGGCGGCGTCCGGCGACCTCACCCCGTGGTCGCAGCAGGGCGTGCTGCTGCTCAACCGGGTCCTGACGGTCCGCCCGGGCGCGGCCGCCAGCCACCGCCGCAAGGGGTGGGAGGCCGTCACGGAGCAGGCCATCCGGGCGCTCGTCACGCGGGGCGGCCCGCTGGTCGCGATCCTGTGGGGCCGGGACGCCCAGGGCCTGCGGCCGATGCTCGGCGACGTGCCCACGATCGAGTCGGTGCACCCCAGCCCGTTGTCGGCATCGCGCGGCTTCTTCGGCTCCCGGCCGTTCAGCCGGACCAACGAGCTGCTCTTGGCGCAGGGGTCGTCACCGGTGGACTGGGCTCTCGGCGACTAGGCTGGGCGGGTGGCTGAGCAACAGAAGATCCGGGACCGTGGCGTCGTCATCGACGAGGTGTTCGGTGGGCTCCAGCGATGGGGGCTGCGGGTCGTGGCGATCGCGGCCGCGGCATATGTCCTCGGCTGGGCGATCGGCCACATCTGGATGGTGCTGTTCCCCGTCTCGCTGGCGCTCATCGTCTCGACGGTTCTCGGTCCGCCGACGACCTGGCTACGCACGAAGGGCTGGCCCTCTGCGCTCGCCGCGGCCGTCGTCGTCATCGGCTTCATCGCGAGCCTCGTCGCGGTCATCGCGGTGCTGACCCCCCAGGTGGCGGGCCAGGCCGGCGAGGTCGCTGCCGGCGCCTCCGACGGACTGCAGAAGATCCGCGACTGGCTCACCGGGGAGCCCCTCAACCTGTCCGAGGGACAGATCACCGGAGCGATCTCGGCGCTGCAGGACAAGCTGCAGTCGAGCGCCACGACGATCAGCTCGGGCGTCTTCACGACGATCAGCACGGCCTCGTCGATCATCGTCAACCTCGTGCTCGTCCTGATGCTGACGTTCTTCTTCGTCAAGGACGGCCACAAGTTCCTGCCGTGGGTCAACTCGATCGGCGGTACCCGCTCCGGTGAGCACACGACCGAGGTGCTGGGCCGGGTGTGGGCCACCCTCGGCGGCTTCATCCGCACGCAGACCGTCGTCGCCCTGATCGACGCGATCATCATCGGCGCGGGGCTCGCGATCCTGGGGTCCCCGCTCGCAGTCCCCTTGGCGGTCGTGACGTTCTTCGCGGCGTACATCCCAATTGTCGGTGCCTTTGTCAGCGGCGCCCTGGCGGTACTCGTGACCCTCGTGACCAACAACCCCAAGGACGCCCTGATCGCGCTGATCATCGTCGTCGCGGTGCAGCAGCTCGAGGGCAACGTCCTGTCGCCGCTGCTGCAGGGCAAGAACATGAACCTGCACCCCGCCGTGGTCCTGATGAGCGTGACCGCCGGCAGCAGCCTGTTCGGCGTCACGGGTGCGTTCCTCGCGGTTCCGGTCGCGGCCAGCGTCGCGGAGATCCTGCGCTACGTCAACGAGCGCATCGATGACTCGGTCTCGGTCCTCGCACCCAAGCGGGACTCCCGGTCAGCGGAGGACCTGGAGGCCGACGAGGGCTAGGCAGGTCCACGTGTGGACCGGACCGATGCGCCAGTGTCCAGGTCCGGCCGTCGCGTGGACGCCAGCGCACCGCTCACCAGGTTGTCCGAGCAGCGGGTTTGGCTAGCGGGCACTGCTGGCGAGTCGCTCGGCCCATCGCTGGAACAGCACGACGTGGCCGGGGAGGAAGCCGTACCAGTACGCCATCCCGATCGCGCCGTGCGGACGGAACGACGTCCGGATCACGAGGCGCGACCCGGCCTCAGTGGGCTCGACCGAGAGGTCGACGAGCGTACGTCCCGGGATCTTCATGCGCGGCCGGAGCCGGACCGACCGTCCCGGCACGACCCGGTCGACGGTCCAGAAGTCGACGAGGTCACCCCGGTCGAGTGCGCCGTCCTCGCGCCCCATCGCGAACCCCGGGCCGCCGAGCACGCGGTCGACCGTGCCGCGGGCCCACCACAGCGGCGCGAAGGGGTACGCCGCGCTGCTCCCGCCGATCGCCTCGACGGCCCGCCACAGCTCGCCCGCTGGCAGCGAGGTGTCGACGGTGCGTACGTCCTCGACGTCGGCCGGTCCGTCGCCGGGCTCGTCCGGCGACTCGAGGGCGCGGGCGACCGAGTCGCGGAAGGTCAGGCGCCCCTCGGCCGGCTCGGGCAGGTGCTCCGCGATGTCGTTCTCCCGGCAGACCATGTCGTGCGCGAGGCTCGCGACCAGCGCACTGACCAGGGTCGTGGGCACGGGAGCGACGATTCCCGCCGCGAGTGCGGTCGCGCGTGGCATCAGGACCGGCACCGTGACGATGGGCCGGCGCCGCAGCCCGGCCTCCTCGGCGTAGACGTGCAGCAGGTCCCGGTAGGACAGGGCGTCAGGGCCGCCGATGTCGAAGGCACGGCTGACGTCGGCGGGCAGGTCCGCCGCGGCGATGAGGTAGTGCAGCGCGTCGTCGATCGAGATCGGCTGCACCAGGTGGTCGATCCAGTCCGGCGCCACGAGCGCCGGCAGCGCCTCGGCCATCGTCCGCAGCAGGTCGTACGACACCGAGCCGACACCGACGACGATACCGGCCTGCAGCACCGTCGTGGGCACGCCTGAGGACAGCAGGATGTCGCCGACCTCCCGCCGGGAGACCAGGTGCCGGGACAGCTTGGCGTGACTGGGGTACAGCCCACCGAGGTAGACGATCCGGGAGACCCCGTTCGCCCAGCAGGACTCGCCGAACGACTCCGCGATGTCGCGGTCACGGGCCGCGTAGTCCCGCGCGCCGCTCATCGAGTGGATCAGGAACCATGCGGCGTCGACTCCCGACGTGGCCTCGTCCAGCACGGCCCGCTCCGCGGCGTCGCCGACCACGACCTCGACGTCGTCGGCCCACGGCGCGTCGCGGAGCCGGTCGGCGTCGCGAGTGAGCACGCGCACGCGCCAGCCGTCCGCACGCAGCCGGGGGACGAGCTGGGCCCCGATGTACCCGGTCACTCCGGTCACGAGGGCGAGGCGTCCGTCAGTCGTCACCGGATCACGGTGCCACGGGACCACAGGCCGCGCCTCCCGAGCGTGACGCTTGAACGTTCGGGAGGCGGGTACGCACCCTTTCCAGCACGTCCTCTCGATCCAAGGAATCACATGACTGCTCGATCCCATGATCACGACAGTGACACCGCCCGGCTTGCCCGCACCATCGGACTGGCCGTCGGGGTGGTGTTCCTCCTGGTGGGGATCCTCGGATTCGTGCCCGGGATCACGACCGACTACGACACGCTGACCTTCGCCGACCACCACAGCGAGGCCAAGCTGCTCGGCATCTTCCAGGTGTCGGTCCTGCACAACATCGTCCACCTGCTGTTCGGCGTCGCCGGTATCGCAGCCTCACGCGCGGCCCGCAACGTCCCGCCCTACCTCCTGGGTGCCGCGGCGATCTATTTCGTCCTGACGATCTACGGCGTCGTGGTCGACCACGACTCGTCGGCGAACTTCGTGCCGGTCAACTCGGCCGACAACTGGCTGCACATCGCCCTGGCTGCCGCGATGGCCGCCCTCGGCCTGTTCCTGCGCCAGCGCCTCGCCCGCACCACCCGGGACTCCGTGAGCTGACCTGTCGAGCCGAGCTCAACGGCGGTACGACTCCAGGTGCCCCGTGAGCTCGGCGAACAGGCCGCCGTTGAGGCGGAAGACGTCCTTGACCTCGGCCAGGACCCGCGCCCGCTCGGAATCGTCCAGCTCCAGGGCGTCGAGCCGGGCACGGTAGGCGTCCTTGTAGAGCTTGGGCTTCGACACGGCCGAGAAATCGTAGAACGCGACCCCCGCTCCGTCGAGGTCGAACTCACGGGTCAGGATCCGGCCGATCGCCTGTCCACCGGACAGGTCGCCGAGGTAGCGCGTGTAGTGATGGGCGACGAACAGCGCGCCCCAGCCAGTGGTCTCGTGGATCCGCGCGACGTACGCATCCGCCGCCGGGCTCGCGACGTCGGTCCGGCCCCAGTGGGCGAGATCGGCGTCGATCGCCGCGAGCCGCTCGATCGCCGGGTCGATGACGGCGGCCGCGATCGGATCGTCGGACAGCTCCCAGGCGACCTGCTCGAGCGCCTCGTAGACCCGGCGCAGCAGACCCAGGTAGTGCGCGTAGCCCGCCTCGTCGACCCCTCCGGCCAGCAGCTCGGACATGAAGCTCGACGACTCCGCGGCGGTGTGCTCGGCCTGCGAGCCCGAGCGCAGCAACGCCGACAACGCGACGGTCCGGTCTGCCGCGGTCAGGGTCATGCGGGACTCCTCGTTCAGGTGCTGGTCGCGCTCTCATGGTCCCGAACCGGGAGCCGGTCCCCCGCAAGAGGTCAGCGACGCCAGTCGATCACGTGCAGCCCGTGGGTGCCGGGTACGCCCTTGAGTGTTGCTTCCCGCGACTCGAGCACCTCGACGTCGTCCGCGTCCAAGGACTCGAGGACCGTGTCGCTGACCAGCACCTCCCCGCCCTCCGCCTGTGCGGCGACCCGGGCGGCGTAGGCCACGTTGCGGCCGAAGAGATCGCCGTCGCGGTGGACCGCCGACCCCCGGTGGGCCCCGAACCGCACCCTGACGCCGGACATCCGGGACCCCGGACGCGCCCGCGCCAGGCTGCGCTGGACCTCGCACGCCGCGCCGACTGCCTCCGACGCCTCGGCGAACGCGACCATGAAGCCGTCACCCTGCGTCTTGATGACGTGGCCGGAGTGAGCGGCGACCGCCTTCTCGATGATCCGGTCGTGCTTGCCCAGCAGGCGGACCCAGCCCTGGTCGCCCAGGTCGTGGTTGAGCTCGGTCGAGCGCTCGATGTCGGAGAACAGGATCGTCACGGTGCCGTCAGCGGATGCCATCCGGGCCAGGTCCGGACGCTCGACGTCGGCCCACAGGGCGAGGTCGTCGATCGAGCTGCGGAGCGCGCCGCTCAGGCCGTGGTCGCGGACCTTCATCGCGGTCCCGACGACCGTGCGGACCGCGTCCTCGGGCCGGGGCACGAGCCGCCTCCGGGGGACGCCGGAGGTCAGGTCCTCGATGTCACGGCGGGCCATGCGCAACCGGGTCGTCGTGACGACGAGCAGGACTGCCAGGACGGCGGAGACCGCCAGGAGCGCGATCTCGAGGACGGACACGGGAACACGGTAGCGGTCGCGGGACGGTTGCGGTCCGGTTGCGCGGGGTACAGCCCCAGCGCCCACACCGCGCTTCCAGGAGGACCCATGTCGACCGACGCCATCGTGCTGCTCAAGAACGACCACCAGGAGATCCGCAAGGTCTTCACCGACTTCGAGAACGCCGGCGAGAACGCCTACAAGACGAAGGGCAAGCTGGTCGACAAGATGATCGAGCTGCTGACCGTCCACACGTACATCGAGAACGAGATCATGTATCCCCGGGTCCGCGACCTGCTGCCCGAGCTCGAGGACGACGTCCTCGAGTCGTACGAGGAGCACCACGTCGCCGACGTCCTGGTCATCGAGCTGGCGGGCATGAAGCCCGATCATGAGCGCTTCGTCGCCAAGACGACCGTCCTGATCGAGAACGTCACGCACCACATGGACGAGGAGGAGCAGGACTGGTTCCCCAAGGTCCGGGAGGGTCTGGGCCGCAACACCCTGCAGGAGATCGGCGCCGAGATGATCGAGTCCAAGAAGACCGCTCCCCGTCGCCCGTCGCAGCCCAGCGCGCTCAAGAAGACGGTCGACGCGATCGTCAAGTAGGGTTCGGCTCGGGCATCCGGCGGTTATCGTGTCGGGGGCTCGAGCGGGGTCTGCTCCCATGCCATCGCGAGGTCCTCGACCCCGAGCGGCCGCTCGGTGCCCGGCTCGATCTCGCCCCCGTCCATGAGTTTGTCCCAGAACGTGCGGTGCCCGTCGCACATGAGCACCGCCGTTGCCATGCCGTGGATGGGGCTGCGGTGGTGCGCGGCGCTGACCTGGGCGTATCGCTTGTCGGACTCCAGCCCACGCCACGCGATGACCTGCGGGGATGGCAGCATGCTGGCCCAGGCGAGCAGCTCGGCGGGATCGTCGACAGTGACGCTGACGTCCCCCACGATGTCGATGCGCCGACTGATCCGCAGCAGCATGCCGAGCTGGCGCGCGTCGTCGGACGGATACATAACCCACCTCCCTGAGCCACGGCTCGGCACTCCCGTCAGGGCGGCTCGGCGTACCGGCCTCGTCACTCGAGGCCGGTACGCCACCGCGAGGAACCCTCGTGGGGGTTCCATCGCCGGCAGGTGTCCGCGACATGCCGTCGTCAGTCTGCGTGAGCCAGGCGGCGGAGTCCTGTCACATCGGCGTAACCCTGTCGGTCTGGGCTGGCCCGGTGGAGGGGCCTGCTCCAGGTCTGTGTGATCCGATCTTCTGTTCCTTGACGAGTATGGGCAGGGTCGCAACCCGGCCGCAAGGACGATCACCGCAAGAAAAATCATGCGGTGATCCGCGGAAACCCGCAGCGCCCCGCAATAGTCGTTTGTCGAAGTGGCCCTTCGGGTACGTGCGACGTCCGCAGATCGCGGCACCACCAAGGGGGCACCATGACCAAGAACGAACCGGGCGGACTGACCGGCAAGGCACGAGATCTCGCAGGAGAGGTGGCGCACGAGGTCAAGGCGGCGGTGACCGACGCGGCTCCGCTCATCCCCGGCACGCCGGGCAGCAGCACGCCCACCGTCGACGAGCCCACCGAGCCCACCGATCCCCTGCCCCCGAAGCCCGCCCAACACGGCCCGGTGCCGCACTCGCCCACCGGCGCGCCGTCCAAGGACGGAGAGCTCGCCGCCGCACAGCAGGGAGCGCACCTCACGACGGCCACCGGGGTCCCGCTCCGCGAGACCGATCACTCGCTCAAGGCCGGACCCCGCGGGCCCGTCCTGCTGCAGGACCACCACTTGCGCGAGAAGATCATGCACTTCGACCACGAGCGCATCCCCGAGCGCGTCGTCCACGCCCGCGGCGCGGCGGCCCACGGCGTGTTCACCTCCAATGGCGCGGCCTCGGGACTGACCCGCGCGGCGTTCCTCGCCGAAGGTGCCACGACGCCGGTGTTCACCCGCTTCTCGACAGTCCTGGGCTCACGCGGCTCCGCCGACACGGTCCGGGACACCCGCGGCTTCGCGGTGAAGTTCTACACGACCGAGGGCAACTTCGACCTGGTCGGCAACAACATCCCGGTCTTCTTCATCCAGGACGCGATCAAGTTCCCCGACGTGATCCACGCGGGCAAGCCGCACCCCGACGTCGAGATCCCCCAGGCCCAGAGCGCGCACGACACCTTCTGGGACTTCGTGTCCCTGCACACCGAGGGCCAGCACCACGCTCTCTGGAACATGTCCGACCGCGGCATCCCGCGGTCGTACCGGATGATGGAGGGCTTCGGCGTCCACACGTTCCGGCTCGTCAACGCCGCCGGTGAGACGACCCTGGTCAAGTTCCACTGGAAGCCGCGCCTCGGCGTCCACTCCCTGACGTGGGAGGAGGCCCAGATCGCCGCGGGTGTCGACCCGGACTTCCACCGCCGCGACCTCGCAGACGCGATCGAGTCCGGCGCCCACCCCGAGTGGGACCTCGGCGTCCAGGTCTTCCCCGACACCGCGGACCAGATGTTCGAGGGCATCGACCTGCTCGACTCGACCAAGCTCGTTCCGGAGGAGCTCGCCCCGGTGCAGGTCATCGGCACCATGACGCTCAACGCCAACCCCGGCAACTACTTCGCCGAGACCGAGCAGGTCGCGTTCCACGCGGGGCACTTCGTGCCAGGCATCGACGCGACCGACGACCCGCTGTTCCAGGGCCGCCTGTTCTCCTACCTCGACACGCAGCTGACCCGGCTGGGTGGGCCGAACTTCGACCAGATCCCGATCAACCGTCCGCACGCGCCGGTCAACGACATGCTGCGGGACGGCTTCCACCAGGACGCTGTGCACACCGGGATCGCGCCCTACAAGCCCAACTCGCTCGACGGCGGCTGCCCGTTCCTCGCCGGCGAGGACATGAGCGCGTTCATCGACGTGCCCCAGCCCATCGAGGCGTCGACCAAGGTGCGTGAGGCCCCCGCGACGTACGACGACCACTTCAGCCAGGCGCGGCTGTTCTGGCTCAGCCTGTCCCCGGTGGAGCAGGGGCACGTCGCGCAGGCGTACACCTTCGAGCTCGGCAAGTGCTACGAGCAGGCGATCAAGGAACGCCAGCTACTGGCGCTGGCCAACATCGACGCCGAGCTGTGCGCCACCGTCGCGGCCGGCCTCGGCCTGCCGGCGCCGAAGGCCACGATCCCGCTGACCGACGAGGTGCCCAGCCCGGCGCTCTCGCAGATCGGTGGGACGTGGCCGGCCGACGGACGGCTCGTGGGGATCGTCGTCCCGGACGGGCTCGACGACCTCAGCGACGTCCGTGCCGCGCGCGACGCGATCTTCGCGGCCGACATGGTGCCGCTGGTGATCGCCCCGCGGGGCGGCATGCTGACCGACGAGGCCGGTGACCCGGTGCCGGTCCAGCGGACGTTCCTCACCGTCCGGTCGATCGAGCTCGACACGATCCTGCTCGCTGGTGCGCCCGCCCCGGCAGCGGACGCCGATCCGGCTGTCGACGCCAAGGGCGGCGCGCCGAGCGCAGGCGTCCTCGACCCGCGCGTCGCACTGCTGGTCTCCGAGGCGTACCGCCACGGCAAGGCCCTCGGTGGCTGGGGCGACGCCCTGTCGGTCCTCGAGGCCAGCGGGCTCCCGCCGGCGCCCGCCGGCGTGTACGTCAGTGACGACGCGGCCGACGTGGTCGCGAACATCGTCGAGCTGCTCGGCAGCCACCGGGTGTGGGAGCGCTTCCCGGCCTGACACGCCGATCAACGAGAGCCCTCGCCGACGCCGGGTCGGTGGGGGCTCTCGTCCGTTGAAGGCAGCTCAGCGCGGCCGGAGCACGCAGAACTCGTTGCCGTCGGGATCAGCCATGACGACCCAGTCGACGTCTCCCTGCCCGATGTCGACCCGGGTCGCGCCGAGCGAGACGAGGCGCTCGACCTCCGCCGCCTGGTCACCGCCGGCCGGGGTCAGGTCGAGGTGGAGCCGGTTCTTGCCGGTCTTGGGACGAACCGGCGGACCGCCCCAGGCGATCTTCGTGCCACCGTCCGGTGACTGGATCGCGGTCTCCTCGTCCTGGTCCCAGACCAGGGGCCAGCCCATGGCCTGGCTCCAGAAGTAGCCGACGGCCTGCGAGCCGTCGCTCGACAGCGCCCCGATGACCCCCGTGCCGGCGAGGAAGCCGTTGCCCGGCTCGATGACGCAGAACTCGTTGCCCTCCGGATCGGCGAGCACGACGTGCTCCTCCCCGGGGAGCTGACCGATGTCAAGGTGAGAGCCACCGAGCTCGAGCGCCCGGGCAACCGTCGCCTGCTGGTCCTCCAGCGACGAGCTCGTCAGGTCGAAGTGCATCTGGTTCGGCCCGGTCCGGGGCTCGTCCGTCGGGATGAAGCAGATCGCGAACCCGGTGTCCCCCGGCGGCAGCGTCACGCCGTCATCGGCGACCTCCCGGTGCAGGACACCGGCCCAGAAGCGCGCGACCCGTTCCGGATCCTTGGCGTCGATCGTCAGGCTGTCGAGGTGTGACGTCATCTCGCGACCGTACATCCGTCACAGCGGGTGCCGGAAGACCGTGCTCTGCCCAGAGCTGGAGCGTCCTGACGACCGGGGTCAGGGCGCCCCGCGGGACTCCCCGTGACCGTCGATCCCGTCCTCGAGGTCGTTGACGACGAGGTGGTCCCCGCGCACCTGGCCGGCCCGGAACGACGCGCGGCCGACCATGTGGTTGGCGACCGGCGTGGTCAACATCTGGGCCAGAGCGATGAGCACGAGGATCCCGATCGTCCCGGGATCGCGGAGGCGAAGGCCCAGCCCGATGAGGACGAGGAGCGTTCCCAGCACCTGGGGCTTCGTGGCGGCGTGCATCCGACTGAGCAGGTCGGGCAGCCTGAGGACGCCGATCGCGGCGATCAGACCCAGCAGCGCACCCAGGACGAAGCACACCGCGGCGATCACGTCAGCTGTCTCGGACCAGGTCATGGGCGATCCTCGTCGATGTCGTCGCTGCCCTGCGTGAAACGCGCGACGCTGACCGACCCGACGAATCCGAGCAGGGTCAGCACCAGCAGGATGGGCAGGGTGAAGGTGTGACGGCTGTGTGCTGCCTCGATCGCCAGTGCGCAGACGCCCAGGGCGACGAGCACGTCCAGCGCAACGGCACGGTCGAGCACCGTCGGCCCCATGGTCATCCGGGCCACGGAGCAGACAGCGCCGATCGAGAGCATCGCTGTGGCGACGAGGAGCGCGATCGTCATCGAAACTCCCCTGCCGTCGGGGTGGATGCAGGGTCGTCGAGGTGCTCGACGTGGCGCCCGAGCGCACGGACCAGTCGGGCCTCCTGGTCCAGCACTCCTTGCCGGAAGCGTTCCACTCCAGCCTGGTCACCGACGTCGAGCACGTGCAGGAACAGCGTGTGCGTCGAGCGGCGTGCCTCGATCACGAGGCTTCCCGGGATGAGGCAGGTCATCTCGGCGACGACGGTCATGACGATGTCCGAGGGGGTCCGGAGATTCACCTCGACGACCGCGTTTCGCAACGGTCGGCGCGGCCGGAGCACGACCCACGCCACCTGCACGCTCGACACGACGATGTCGACGGCGAAGCGCGTCACGAGGCACAGCAACGGCAACGGTCGGACCCAGGCGTCGATCCGCAACGGGGGAAGGGGGAACACCAGGCAGGCGATGACGGCGACGACGAACCCCCCGAGCACGGTCGTGACCGAGATGTCCCCCCAGAGCGCGACCCAGACCATGGTGAGCCACAGCAGGACCGGCATCTGCAAGGACCGGTAGCGCGCCGGACGGACCTGACCGTCCCGGCGTGTCTTCAGCTGGGGGCTCATCGAACGCTCCCGCCGAGGACTGCCTGGAGGTAGGGGGTCCGCTGCACCAGATCCGCAGCGGTGCGGTCGGTGTAGTCGAACATGGGACCGGCGACGAGGGTGAACACCAGGCTGAAGCCGACCAGCGCTGCAGCGGGCAGCACCATCGAGCGGGGCAGCCGATCGGGTAGCTCCCCGTCCCGCAGGAGCTGGTAGAGGTCACGATCGGGCGCCTCGTCGTCGCGGACCAACCGCGCGTTCTCCAGGTCGGCGGCGGCGTACGCCGTGCCGCCGGCGTGCACGTGGCCGCGGTGTCGGACCATCGGCACGGTCGGATGCTCCAGGTCCGCCTCCTCGCCCGGCCCGGGGAGCGCTAGGGCGGTCTCGTGCGCCTGCTCGGGCGTGCGCCAGAACGCGATCGCCCAGGTCTTGGCCACGGCGTAGAGCGTCAGCAGGCTCGTGGCCACCCCACCGATCACGAGCGTGATCGCCAGCGGGCTGCCGACGTCGAGACCGGCCTGCAGGAGGCCCACCTTGCCCACGAACCCGGACATGGGCGGGATGCCGGCGAGGTTCATGGCGGGCACGAAGAACAGGATGGCCAGGACCGGGGCGAGCCTGGTCAGACCTCCGAGCCGGAGCAATGACGTGCTGCCGGCGCGACGCTCGATGAGGCCCACGACCAGGAACAGTGCGGTCTGGATCGTGATGTGGTGCGCCACGTAGAACACCGCGCCGGAGATCCCCGCCTCCGTCGCCAGGCCGATGCCGAAGATCATGTAGCCGATGTGGCTGACGAGGGTGAACGAGAGCATGCGCTTGATGTCGGACTGTGCGATGGCGCCGAGGATGCCGATCACCATCGTGACGAGGGCCGCCCACATCAGCAGGTTCGAGAGGGGGCTGTCCGGGAACAGGAGCGTCTGCACCCGCAGGACCGCGTAGACACCCACCTTGGTCAACAGTCCCGCGAACACAGCGGTCACCGGCGCCGGTGCCGTCGGATAGCTGTCCGGGAGCCACAACGAGAGCGGGAACACGGCCGCCTTGACCGAGAACGTCACGAGCAGCAGCATCTGCAGCGTCAGGCTCACGGAGTCGGGCAGGTCCTGGATGCGCTGCGCGAGCTGCGCGAGGTTCAGGCTGCCCGTGGCGGCGTACACCGCCGCGATGGAGATCAGGAACAACGCCGACGACAGCATGTTGACGACGACATAGATCGTCCCGGCGCGGATCCGGGTCGCCGTCCCGCCCAGGGTCAGCAGCACGTAGCTGGCGAACAGCAGCATTTCGAAGCTGACGAAGAGATTGAACAGGTCCCCGGCGAGGAACGCGTTGGAGACGCCGGCCACCAGGACCAGGAACGTCGGGTGATAGATCGAGACGGGGGCCTCGCTCTCATCCCCCGTCATCCCCTGCCCGATCGAGTAGGCCAGCACGACCAGCGTGACGACGGCCGAGACCAGGAGCATCAGCGCGGACAGGCGGTCCGCCACGAGACTGATGCCCAGGGGCGGCGTCCAGGCACCGATCCAAGCGACTTGCGGGCCGAGGCGATCGGCCCGGACGAGGAGTGCCGCGGCGATCACGACCACGGCCAGGAGCACCGACAGGCTGACCACCCGCTGGGCCCTGGGCCGGCGCGACAGCATCAAGGTGGCGCCTGCCCCGAAGAGCGGCAGGATCACAGGGAGAGGAACCAGGTAGTTCATGCGCCCTCCTCCGTGAGGACCTCGTCGTCATCGCCGCCGGTGGCCAGGTCGTGGCTGTCGGAGGCTTCGTCGGCGGCGGCCAGACGACGGATCGAGGCGTCCTCGACGTCGTCCTGCACGTCGTCGTTGCCGTTCAGCTGCCAGCTGCGGTGTGCCATGGCGAGCAGGAATGCGGTCGTCGCGAGCGCGATGACGATCGCGGTGAGGACCAGCGCCTGGGGCAGCGGGTCGGACATGTCGGCCGCGTCAGCGGTCCCCTCGATGGGGGCCTTGCCGGCGCGTCCCCCGGCGATGAGGAACAAGATGTTGACCCCGTTGCCCATGATGAGCAGGCCGGCCAGCACCCTGGTCAGGCTGCGTTCGAGGATCAGGTAGACGCCGCATCCGATCAGCGCGGACGCCGTCACGATCAGGCTCACGTTCGTGCTCACAAACCCACTCCCTGCTCGGCTGCGCGCTCCTCGCGCAGGATCTGGCGATCGATCCGGGAGCCGAGGGCACGCAGCAGGTCGAGCACTAGCCCGACGACGACGAGGTAGACCCCGATGTCAAAGCCGGTGGACGTGACCAGGTGCAGGTCGCCAAGCAGGGGCACGGCCAGGTCGATCTTCGCGCTCTGAAGCACAGCACCTCCGAACGCCAGGGGGGCGAGCCCGGACGCTGCGGCGATGAACAACCCGGTGCCCATCAGCACCCCGGCGTCGATCGGCGCCGCCTCGTCGAGCTCGTAGCGTCCGCCCGCCAGGTAGCGGACCATCAGCGCCAGGCCGGTGACGATCCCGGCCGCGAACCCGCCTCCCGGGTTGTTGTGGCCTGCGAGGAGGAGGTAGATAGCGAACACGATGAGCATGGGGAACAGCAGCCGGGCCACCACCTCGAAGATGATCGACCGGCGATCGGGCGGCAACGTCCGCGGGCCGGGCAACCAGACCCGTCGCCCGGGACCGGTAGGCACCTTCTGGACCGACGAGGGGTACGGGATGTCGTAGACCCTGCGGATCCCCGACATCCTGGTGTCCAGGAAGAGCAGACTCGCTACCCCGGTCGCAGCCGCGACCAGGACCGAGATCTCCCCGAGGGTGTCCCAAGCCCTGATATCGACCAGGATCACGTTGACGATGTTGTGGCCGCCGCCGAACTCGACGGCCTCCTTCGGGTAGGGGGCCGAGACCGGGGTGGCCGTGCGTGATCCGGTCGTGACAAGCATGATGAGGCCGACCGCGATTCCCACGCCCGCGCCGAGCGCCATCCGCAGGTAGCGGCGCGGCGACAGCGGGCGGTCGGTGAAGTAGGCGGGCAGCCGCCGCAGCACCAGCACGAAGATCACGAGGCTGGTCGTCTCTACCAGGATCTGGGTGAGGGCGAGGTCGGGCGCGCCGTGCAGGATGAACAGCATCGCCGTTCCGTAGCCCGTGACACCGACCAGGATCACGGCCCGCAGGCGCCGACGCGAACGCGCTGCGAACAGCGCGGCCAGGATGACGACGAGCCCGATCACGGCCTGGGCCGGGCTGTCCCACAGCACGACGTCGATCGGGCCGTCGAGCGCCGTCAGCACGGCCGTGCCGGGCAGGAGCAGCACGACCACGAGGATGATCGCGAGATACGCGGCGACGGAGCCCCGCTGGGTCAGACCCGTGGTCTCGACCGCCAGACGGTCGATGGTCCGCATGACGAGCCGGTACGCATCGTCGGCCGTCCATCGCGGTGACAATGCCGCCTGCACGCGCCCGAACTCCATGCGGAGCACGAAGATCACCACGCCGAGGATCACGGCCAGGGCCGAGAACGCCAAGGGCAGCTCCAGGCCGTGCCACAGGGCCAGCTCGGCGTGGTGCGCACCTGGGGGGAACTGGTTCGCGTACGGCTCGAGCACGTCGGTGAGGCCGGACCCCGCGAAGCCGAGCACCACGGTGAAGACGGTCAGGACGACCGGCGCGAGGAGGAAGCCGGGTGGCGCCGGGGCGAACCCAGTCGCCGGCACGTCCGGCTTGTCGGCGAACGTCCCCCACAGGAAGCGGACGGTGTAGGCGACGGTCAGCACCGAACCGATGATGACGCCGACCAGCACCAGCCACCCAGCGGCCGGGGAGAGATCGGGACGGTCGTCGGCACGGGCCACGTCCAGCAGGGACGCCAGAACGCTCTCCTTGCCGACGAAGCCCAGCAACGGGGGAAGCCCGGCCATCGACGCCCCGGCGACGAGCGCGGCGCCCAACAGGACGGGACTCTTGCGGCCCACGCCGGAGAGCACCCGGAGGTCGCGGGTCCCCGCCTGGTGGTCGACGATGCCCACGACGAGGAACAGGGTCGCCTTGAACAGGGCGTGCGCCAGCAGCATCGCCAGGCCGGCGAGGGCCGCCGCCCGCGTGCCGACACTGAAGATCACGAGCAGGAACCCGAGCTGGCTCACGGTGCCGTACGCGAGCAGGAGCTTGACGTCGTACTGCCGCAGCGCGCGCCACCCGCCGAGCAGCGTCGTGACGATGCCGAGCACGAGCACCACCTCGTGCCATCCGGGCGTGCCCGCGAAGGCCGGGGCGAGCAGTGCGACGAGATAGACGCCGGCCTTCACCATGGACGCGGCGTGGAGGTAGGCACTGACCGGTGTGGGCGCGGCCATCGCTGCCGGTAGCCAGAAGTGGAACGGCACGAGCGCCGACTTGCTGACGGCGCCGACGAGGAGCAGCAGCACCGCCACGGTGGTCGCTGGCCCGCTCGGAGGGTCCGCGAGCAGCTCGCTGATGCGGAGCGTCCCGGCCTCCCGCCCGAGCAGGAGCACCCCCACGAGCATGGCCAGGCCACCCATCGTGGTCACGATCAGCGCCTGCATCGCCGCCTGCCGGCTGGCCCGTCTGGCCGGGTCGCTGCCGATCAGGAGGTAGGAGAAGACGGTGGTCAGCTCCCAGAAGACGTAGAGGACCAGCAGGTCGTCACAGAGGACGAGACCGAGCATCGAGCCCGCGAAGGCGATGAACGTGCCGGTGAAGGCCGGGAGCGCGGGGTCATCGTCGGCGAAGTACCACGCGCAGTAGACCAGCACCAGTGCCCCGACACCGGTCACGATCAACATCATCAGCCACTGCAGCGCCCCCATCCTGAAGGCCAGGTCGACCCCCAGGCTCGGCACCCAGCGGACGACCTCCACCGGGGCCTGGTGGTCCTGCACGCCGGCGACGTGGCTGAGTGCCCACCCGAAGCTGACCAACGGAATCGCGGCCAGGACCAGGAAGGCTCGACTCCGGAGCGCTCCCACCAACCACGGCGCCATCACCGCCGCAATGAAGTGCACAGCGACGAGGATGATCAACGGATGCCCCTCAGTTGGGTGCGGACGATGCCACTCTAGAGGCCGTTGCCTGATGGGCCGGCGGGCATCCGCCTGCAGGCCGAGTCCTGGCGAGGAGGGCCGGTCACTTCACCTCCGAGCGAATCACCCGCCGGAGCCCGTAGATGCCGGGCAGCACGATCCACAACCCGACGGTGGTCGCGACGTGGGCCCACTGCGCGCCGGTGTGCATGCCCTCGAACAGGGATGTCTGCGCGAACGGCAGGTCCACCCACGGCTGCGCGTGCGCGAACCAGTCCTGGCTGGTGGCGAGCAGGCTCGTCAGGTTGGGCACGAGCAGCACCAGCACGAAGTACATCACCAGGCCGCCGGCCGAGCTGCGCAGCACCATCCCGAGCATCGTGCCGATCGACAGGGAGACCAGGTTGCCGAGCACGATCGTGGTGGCGTGCCCGGCTGAGAGGTCCCAGACCGTCGACGTGCCGGCGATGGTGCTGCCGGCGACGTTCCCGACCGCGCCAGCCGCGAAGGCGAACAGCATCGAGGCGATGGCGACAATCACCGATGACCAGGTCTTGGCGAGGATGACCCGCCGCCGATCTGGTACGTAGGTGAACGTCGTCAGTCCGGAGCGCTGACTCCACTCGCTGGTGATCGCCAGCAGGGCAACCATCGGCAGGATCACCGTGACGGGGTAGCCCACCGCCTTGGCGAAGTTGTAGTACGTGAGGTCCTGATCGGGGGCGAACGCGATGGTCGCGATCGTGGCGGTCAGGCCGGTGATCGCGATGCTCGCGATCAGCCAGAATCCGGCCCGGGTGTCGAACATCTTGCGCAGCTCGACCCGGACGACCCGGCTGAGCGGGATCGGGGCGATCTCGCCGAGGCGGGCGCGGGTCGGACCGGCCGTGGTGGTTGTCATGGCGCTCATGCCACTGACCTTTCTGTGTGGGTGTCGCGTTGGGTGTCGGCGGTCAGCTCGAGGAACATGTCCTCGAGACCGCCGCTGTCGGCGGTGCGGAGCTCGGTGAGCAGCACCCCGCCGTCGTACGCCGCGCGTCCGACGTCGGCGATGTCGGTGTCGGTGCGCAGCGAGCCGTCCGGCAAGACGGTCACCTGGATGCCAGCTGTCCCCATGGCCTCCCGAAGAGCGGCCACGTCCGGCGAGCGGACGACCGTCCCGGCAGCCTGCAGCAGCTCGGCCTTCGAGCCTTGGCAGACGATCCGGCCCTGGCCGATCATCACGATGTCGTCGGCGATGATCTCGATCTCGCCGAGCAGGTGGGACGAGAGCAGGACCGTGCCGCCGTGATCGGCGTAGTCACGCAGCAGGTCACGCATCCAGCGGATGCCGGCCGGGTCGAGCCCGTTGGCCGGCTCGTCCAGGATGAGCACGCCGGGGTCGCCGACCAGGGCAGCCGCGATACCGAGCCGCTGGCGCATGCCGAGCGAGTAGTTGCCCACCCGCCGGTCGGCCTCGTCACCCGTGAGGCTGACGAGGTCGAGCAGCTCGGCGACCCGCGAGGACGGGACCCCCATGACCCGCTGGGCGATCGTCAGGATCTCGCCGCCCGTGCGTCCGGCATGCTGCGCCGAGGCATCGAGCATCACGCCGACCTCCCGGCCGGGGTTGGGGAGGTCGGCGAAGCGCCGACCGTTGATGGTCGCGGTCCCTCGTGTGGGTGCTGTCAGGCCGACCATCATCCGCATGGAGGTCGACTTGCCGGCACCGTTCGGGCCGAGGAAACCAGTGACTCGGCCAGACCGAGCCGTGAACGAGATGTCCTGCACGACGGTGTTGCCGCCGTACGCCTTGGAGAGTGCTTCGATGGTGATCATGGCAAGAACGCTACGAACGACGAGGGGGTCCACGCGTCGTCGCGAGGTCGTTTCCTGGGTCATCCCAACTGCCGGGTGCGGGTCCTCCCAAAGGAGGACGATCAGGCCTCGAACAGGCCGGTCTGATAGGCCAGCACGATCGCCTGTGCCCGGTCGCGCAGATCCAGCTTCTGCAGCAGCCGAGTCACGTGGGTCTTGACCGTCGTGTCACTGATGAACAGCTCGCGTCCGATCTCGGCGTTCGAGTAACCCTTGCTGATCAGCCGGAACACCTCCAGCTCGCGCGCCGTCAAGGTCTCGACGCTCGGCGGCGGTTGCTGATGAGCGCGGGTGAACTGCGCGATGACCCGGCGGGTGACCGACGGCGAGAGCAACGCGTCTCCCCCAGCGACGGTGCGGACAGCGGCGATCAGCTGCTCGGGCGGGTCGTCCTTGAGCACGAACCCGCTGGCACCGGCTTGCAGCGCCCGGTAGACGTACTCGTCAAGGTCGAACGTCGTCAGGATCAGGATTCGGCTCGTCGGGTCTGCAGCCAGGATGCGCCGCGTCGCCTCCAGCCCGTCCAGCCCGGGCATGCGGATGTCCATCAGGATGACGTGGGGGTGCACCCGCGCGGCTTCGCTGACCGCCTCCAGGCCGTCGCTCGCGTCCGCGACGACCTCGATGTCGGGCTCGTCGCCGAGCAGCATTGCGAAACCTGCACGCACCATGGCCTGGTCGTCGACCACCAGCACCCGAATAGTCATGCCCGCTCGCCCTCCAGCGGCAGGGTCGCGCGGAGCACGAAGCCCCCGGAGGTGGAGACGAACGCGGACATGTCGCCGCCGTACGCCTTCACCCGCTCACCGACACCGATCAGGCCGTGCCCCAGGCCATCACTGCGGGCGGACGTCCCCGGACCGTCGTCGCGCACCTCCAGCCGCAGCGCGTCGGGCGCGTACTGGACCGTCACCTCCGCCCGGCGTCCCCCGGAGTGCTTGAGGGCGTTGGTCAGGCCCTCCTGGACGATGCGGTACGCCGACAGGTCCAGCGAGCGGGGCAGCTCCAGCGGCTCGCCCCGCAGGTGCAGACGTACGGCGAGACCCGCTGCGCGTACGTCGGCCGCCAGGCGCTCCAGGTCTGCGAGCCCCGGGCCGGGCGCCAGCTCGAGCACGTCGTCGCCCTGCCGGAGCGCGCCGAGAAGACGGCGCATCTCGGCGAGCGCCGTGCGGCCGGCCTGCTCGACATTCCGCAGCGCCTCGCCCTCCTCGGACTGCTGCGGCATCCGGTGCCGCACCGCACCGACCTGCAGCACCATGACGCTGACGGCGTGCGCGACCACGTCGTGCAGCTCGCGCGCCATCCGCGCTCGCTCCTCGGCCACGGCGACCCGTGCGGTCGACTCCCGTTCGCGCTCGGCCCGCTGCGCCCGGTCCTCCGCGACCTCGGCCTGTTGCTTGCGCTCGCGCAGCGCGAAGCCGACGATCCAGCCGATCGCGAACAGCACCGGCGTGAACAGGAAGTCACCCGGCTGATGGGTCGGGTCGTGATAGACCACGAGGGTCGAGCCGATCAGCACGACCACCAGCCCGATTCGCGCCTGGAGCCCGCTCGTGAGCGCCCCCAGCAGCACCGAGGCGCCCATGCCGCACAGGAACACGCCGGCCTGGCTGGTGATGGCCAGCCCGTCGACGAAGCTGAGCGCCGAGGCCCCGATCCACAGCACCATCGGAGCCACGAACGGAAGCTGTCGGCGGGCCAGCAACGCCAGCACGACGAGACTGATCCAGACGATCTCGAGCACCAGCCGTCCGCCGTCCGGGCGCTCGGTGTCGGTCCGGACGGCGGTGCCGATCGCGCTCGACACCGCAGCGACGACAATCAGGACGTCCAGACCCCAGCTCGCAAAGAATCGCCAGACTCGGGGCATGGCTCAACGTACGACAGGTCAGTCCCTCCGCGCGTCGTACGAAGGTAGGACGTGCGGTCGCGCGGATTTGTTCTGCGGCGTCTCCGACAGGATTCGAACCCGCGACATCCTCATGACAAGTGTCTGAAGGTCCACGTCGACTTTTTTCCCATCTTGATCGTCCCGCTCGGAGCCCCCTCAGTTGCTCGAAACTGCGACTCGGCAAGTCTGTTCGACGACGAGTGCTGGCGGTAGGCCCCTTGCATGCATCATGCTCACACCCTGTCGGGCTCACGGAGTCGGTACTCTGAGATTCGGCGAGGCATTCACCGCGACCACAGTCTGCGTGCGAAGGGACAGGACAATGCCAATCGCAGGACTTCTTCTCGCCGCTGGCCAGGGATCTCGCATGGGCATGCCGAAGGCGCTGATCATGGGCCGAGACGGAGTCCCGTGGGTGGTCAGCGCGGCGCGTGTGCTCCTGCAAGCAGGATGCGACCCCGTACACGTCATGGTCGGTGCTAGCCGCGAGGAGGTGATCCCGCTGCTTGCGGACCTGCCAGTCCGTCCAGTCTGCGTCAACGACTGGCAGGAGGGGGTCTCAGCCTCCTTGCGGGCTGGGCTCATCTCCCTCCCAGAGGGCCCAGACGCTGCAGTCATCCACCTCGTAGACCTCCCGGACGTCACCGAACCCGTGGTGCGGCGAGTCATGAAGGTCGCAACCCCGGCATCCGTCGCGCGAGCAGTGTTCGACGGGCAGCGCGGGCACCCGGTGCTGCTCGGCCGTCAACACTGGTCCGCAGTGATAGCGCAGGCACAAGGCGATGCCGGGGCCAACCTTTACCTGGCCACCCAGGACGTTAGACCTGTCGAGTGCGGCGACATCGCCACCGGGCGAGACGTCGACCACCCCCCACCTGCGCCGGGCAAGTCACCAGCATTCCCGGACGAGTGAGCGCTGGTGCCGGCGTCAGCCGGCCTGCGGAACAGCGCGGTGAACCAACGGGTCTTGATGGATGGGTCCATCCCTGAGCGCGAGCCGGGACCCCGTCGCGCTTGACCGGTCTGCCAAGATCTCCGCGACGATGCTGATCGCCGTCTCCTCGGGGGTCCTGGCCCCGATATCAAGACCGATGGGGGACGACAACCGTTCGATCTGATGGGGCGCCACGCCGCGGTCGAGAAGCGCTTGAATGCGTCGGGCGTGAGTTCGCCTCGATCCCATCGCGCCGATGTAGCCCGCAGACGCCTCGGTGAGTGCGAAGGTCAGCAGCGGGATGTCGAACTTGGGGTCGTGCGTCAGCACGCACATGACCGTCTGCTCGTCGAGCAGCCCCTGCTCGTGCTGCGCCTTCAGATAGCGGTGAGGCCAATCCACCACGATGTCGTCGACACCCGGGAACCTCGAGCTGGTCGCAAAGACCGGACGCGCATCGCACACCGTGACGCGGTACCCCAGGAACTGGCCCGCCCGTGCGACGGCGCTGGCAAAGTCGATCGCCCCGAACACGATCATGCGCGGCTGTGGGGCCATAGCAACGACCGACAGCTTGGCACCCACCCCTCGCCGCTGGCCTTCAGGACCCGTTTCGACACACCCGCTTCGGCCGGACGCCAGCAGGCCACGCGCCTCGTCCCGCGCAGCGGCATTCAATCGAGCGCTCCCGAGATCCCCGCATACTGCCCGCGGGTCAGACGACGGGCGGACGATCAACCGTCGCCCCACCCGGCTGCGGTCGGGATGGTCGACCATCGTGACCACCGCGACAGGACGATGAGCTCTCACGTCCCGGGCGACGTCACCAAGCTCAGGGAAAGACTGTTTGTCGATGCGATCAACGAAGATGTCCAGGATCCCGCCGCAAGTCAGGCCCACCCCGAAGGCTTCCTCGTCGCTCACGCCGTAGCGAGTAAGCACCGGTCGACCGCCGTCGAGGACTTCACGGGACAAGTCGTACAGTGCGCCCTCGACGCAGCCTCCGGACACCGACCCCACGGCACGACCGTGCTTGTCGACAAACATGGAGGCGCCGGCAGAACGCGGGGCGGAGTGGAACGTCGACACGACGGTGCCGAGCCCGACCGACCCGCCCGCCGACCAGACCTCCATCAGGTCGTCGAGGACGTCTCGCATCAGTCGGTCTTGCCGGCCGGCGGCTCGGTCGTCGAGTTGAGTGCGTTGAGCTGCTTGGCGGCCTGCTCGACCGCATCCACGATGCCCATGTAACCGGTGCAGCGGCAGATGTTGCCGGACATCTCCTCGCGGATCCGCTCACGGCTGGGCTCGACCTCACGATGCAACAGGTCCATCGCCGAGATGAGCATCCCGGGTGTGCAAAAACCACACTGCAGACCATGGCACTCGCTGAATGCGGTCTGCAGCGCATGCAGCTTCCCGTCGTCGGACTGCAAACCTTCGACCGTGGTGACCGAGCATCCGTCCACCTGCACGGCGAACATCAAACATGCACGTGTGGGCCGACCGTCCACCATGACGGTGCATGCCCCGCACACGCCATGCTCGCACCCCAGGTGGGTGCCGGTCTGCCCGAGATCCTCCCTGAGAGCATCAGCGAGCGTGCGTCGCGGCTCGACATCGATCTCTTCCATACGTCCGTTGAGGGCAAAGCTGACGCGCATCACGCCACACCTTTCATCGTGGGGGTGGTCGCCTGACGAAGAGCCCGAAGGGTGAACTCCTCGGCCATCGCCCGGCGATACGTTGCTGAGGCGTGCAGGTCAGAACTCACTTCGACCGCCGCCGCCGCCGATCGGGCCGCCTCGCGGATCCGGTCGGCGTCGAGCGGACCGTCTGCCAGGATCTGCTCGCTCTCAAGCGCTCGGAACGGCACTCCTGCCACGCCTCCGATACACACTCTCCATTGGTCTTCGACCAAGGCCGTGATGACCGTGATCATCCCGAAGTCGCCGTGACGCCTGGACAGCTCGGCGAATCCCCAGGCCTGGGGGTTTGGCATGTCGACGTGGACGATCATCTCGTCGTCCTCGAGCGTGGTCTGCAGGGCGTCCTCGAACAGGTCACCGGCGGCGACTACGCGGGTTCCGCCGGGGCCGACCACGGACATCCGCGCGTCGAGCAGCGCGGCCACGACGGGCAGCTCGGCCGAGGGGTCGGCATGCGCGATGCTGCCACCAGTGGTTCCCCGCGAGCGGATCGCCGCATGGCCGATCCACCCAGCGACCTCGGCCAGCAGCGGCGAATGGGGCTGCTCCAACAGGTCGACGTGGCGCACGAGGGCACCCAGCCCGATACGACCGTCATCGACGCTGATGGCGGCGAGTCCGGGGATCCCGTTCACGTCGACGACCAGACGCGGACGGGCGAGCCGCATGGCCAGCACGGGGGCGAAGCTCTGACCTCCGGCAAGGATCTTGCCATCGCCGTCGGCTGCGGCGAGCGCAGCTACGCAGTCCTGGACGCTATCGACCTTCACGTAGTCGAATGGGGCACTCTTCATGGCTTCCTCACCGTCCCTCGAACACTGGCGCGCGCTTGTCCGCACGCGCGCGCACGCTTTCCTTGAAGTCGTCGCTGCCCCAGCACGCGTCGAACGCCATGTCGAGATCGGCCGACCAGGCACCACCCTCGAACAACTCGTTCAACGCTCGTTTGGAATAGCTGAGCGTCAACGGGGCGCACTTCGCGATGTCGTCGGCCCAGCCGGTGGCGGCATCCACGTCGCCCAGACGGTCGACGAGACCGCACGACAGCGCACGATCGGCGTCCAGCGACTCGCACCCCAGCAACAGGGACCGGGCCACTCCACCGTTCGACAGCAGCGCGAGTCGTTTCACCGTCCATGGGTTGACCGCCAGCCCATTACGAGCCGTCGGCACCGAAAATCGCGCCTCCGGGCTGGCCACTCGCAGATCGCAGGCGATGGCGAGCTGGGCGCCGGCACCGATGGCGGGCCCGTTGACGGCGGCGATAACGGGCACCGGAGTCGCGACGACGGTGCCCAGCGCGGTGTACAGCGCGTCACGGAACCGATTTCCGTAGACGCCGTCAAGATCGGCACCTGCGCTGAAGGCCGAGCCGACCCCGGTGACCACCATGGCTCTCACCCCGTCCGAGGCGTGGTCCCGGACCGCCGTCGTGAGCGCCTCCAGATGAGGCACGTCGAGGGCGTTCCGCCGGTCGTGACGATCGATGGAGATGACGGCGACGTCACCTGCGCGCGATGAGACGATCACGCCATCGCCTCCCACACCTTGGCCGGAGTGAATGGCAGGTGGTTCATCTCGATCCCGAGCGCGTTGCGGATCGCGCCCGCAACCACGGCGTTCGGGCCCAGCGTTCCTCCCTCACCCACGCCACGCACACCGAGGGGGTTGTCAGCCGGTTTCGAGAGGTGCCCGATCTCAAGTTCTGGGATCTCGTGGCTGGTCGGCATCAGGTAGTCCAACAACGTGCCGGTGCTGAGGTTGCCCGACCGGTCGTAGACGAGGTGCTCGTACAGGGCCCCGCCGAGACCTTGGGCGATCGACCCGGCGATCTGACCGTCGACCACCTGCGGGTTGATGACGCGTCCGGCGTCCTCCACGCAGATCCACCGCAGGATGTTCAGCTCTCCCGTCGCCGTGTCGATCTCGATGATCGCCACCTGGGCGCCGGCCGAGAAGGCACCGCGGATCGGGTCGTAGAACCGAGTCACCTGAAGTCCGGGTTCGAACCCGGCCGGCAGCTTGTTCGACTCCATGTAGGCAATCCGGGCAACATCGGCCAACGTCCCCAACGTGTCCATGCGCTCGTCCTTCCCGAAGAACTGGCCGTTCTCCAGCCGGATCTCACCGGGCGGCACCTCGTACACCGCTGCGGCGAGCTTCAGGATCTGTTCGCGAAGGGCCTCACCGCTCCGGTGCGCAGCGCCGCCGCCGATCACGGCCTGCCGCGACGAGAAGGCGCCGAAACCCCAGAGGGCCTCGTTGGTGTCGCCAATGCGCACATTGACGTCCTCGTAGGGGACACCGACGGCATCCGCCACGACCTGAGCCATCGTCGTCTCGAGCGCCTGCCCCTGGGAGGTCACACCACTCAGAACCGTCACCGTGCCGTCCGCCTCAACCCGCACCGTGCAGGCGTCGTGCCCGGTCCGGAACGGCATGCGGGGGCCGGCAGCCGCCGCCCGTCCGAGGCCCGTCAGCTCGTTGTAACACGCGAAGCCGATGCCGATCGGCGCTTCACCGTGTTCGGCTCTCCGCTTCTGCTCGAGCAGGAAGTCGTCGTAGCCCACCGCCTCGACGCACAACTCCAGCGCCCTGCCGTACCACCCGGAGTCGTCCACGAGACGAGACGGCATCCGATAGGGAACGGCGTCCTCCGGGATCAGGTTCAGACGCCTGATGTCGAGGTCCGAGATACCCAGCTTGTCGGCGCCGGCATTGAGCATTGACTCCATCGCGAAGACGGTCGCCGGGCGTGCGACCCCTCGGTAGGGCCCGGCATAGGCCGTGTTGGTCGTGACACCGCGTGTCACGCAGCGGTAGTTGTCGACCATGTACGGGCCCGTCAAGAGACCGCCTGCCATCAATGGCTCGATGCCCGCAGTCCATGGGTAGACGGAGTAGGCACCAATGTTGCACGTCACGTCGGCCTGCACCGCCGTGATCTTGCCCTCGCTCGAAAATCCCACCTTCATGAGATAGCGGTGGTCACGAGCATGGGCTGCGGCCTGCAGGTGCTCGGCTCGATCCTCGACCCACTTCAGGGGCGTGCCACGCATCTCCCGCGCCATCACGCAGATGGCCACGTCCTCGGCGTAGAGGACGGCCTTCGTGCCGAACCCGCCGCCGACATCGGGAGCAATGACCCGCACGTTGCCCTCGGCCAGACCGAGAAGCTCCGCGAGCATGTTCCTCACGAGGTGCGGGACCTGCGTGCCTGACCACAGGGTCAGCTTGTCGTCCGCCTTGTCCCAGAGCGCGACAGTGGCCCGGCACTCCATCGGGTTGCCTGCGTGACGGTTGGTTGTCAGCTCTCTCTCCACCACGACCGCCGACTCAGCGAAAGCTGCGTCAACATCTCCGGAAACGAACTCCCGCTCGAGCAGCACGTTGTCAGGCGCGCCCTCGTGCACCGGAACCTGGGGCTTCTCCCACGCCACCACCGTCGCCGGCAGCGGCTTGTAGTCCATCCGGATCAGCTCGATGGCGTCCTCCGCCTTGTACCGATCAGAGGCCACCACAGCGGCGACCGCCTCGCCGGCGAACCGCACCTTGCCTCTCGCCAGGATCGGTTGCGCGGTCTCGATGTAGGTCGGCAGCGCGGACAACGCCCGCAGCTCGACAGAACTCATTTCGGGCATGTCGCCAGTGAAGACAGCATCGACGTGCGCCCGCGCCGCCGTCACATCGGCGCCCAGGATCTCGGCGTGCCCGTAGGGGCTGCGGAGAAAGGCCACGTGCCGCATCCGCGGCAGCTCGAGGTCCGACACGTAGTTGCCGTTGCCGGTCAACAGACGCCGGTCCTCCTTGCGCGTGACAGTTCGCCCGACGGCACCTACGGGCTGCTCGCTGCGGCTCATGGCATCGCGTATCCGCCGTTGACGGACAACACCTGACCGGTGGTCCACGACGACGCCTCGGAAGCAAGAAGCAGGATGGTCGGCGTTACATCGTCGGGCGTACCGAACCGCCGCAAGGGATAAGCCGCCAAGATCCGCTTCATCTTCTCGGGGTCGGCGTTGCCGGTGTGCTCGTCCAGGCTGCCTGTCTGGACGAGGGCAATGGAGACAGCGTTGGCGCGGATCTTGTGGCGGGCCAGCTCCTTGGCCAGCGACTTGGTCAGACCGACCGTGGTCGATCGTGTGGTCGCAGTGACGAGCAGCCGTGACTCGCCCACGCGTCCCGAGTCGCCCATCAGGCTGACGATGGAGCCATGGACTCCCGCATCGACCATCTGCTGGGCGACGGCCTGGGTGACGCGCAGGGTTCCCTCGATCGTGACGGCGATCTGCGGAGCCCAGTCGTCCTCCGTGGTCTCGAGGAACGGCTTGCTCTGGGTGGCAGCGGAGTTGTTGATCAACACGTCGATCGGTCCGAGCTCATCTTTGACCTGGGCGACGGCGGCCTTGACCTGATCGGCGTCGGTGATGTCCGCGCCGACCGCGATGGCCGAGACGCCCCGTTCGCGGGCCTCGACGGCCGCCTTCTCGGCGCCCTCGCTCGACGAGTTGTAGTGGAAGGCAACGTTGGCGCCTTCGTCGGCGAACGCCAGCCCGATGGCCTTCCCGAGGCCCTTGCCGGCTCCCGTGACGAGCACGGTCTTGTTCTTGAGGTTGAGGTCCATCAGCTTCTCCTAGTTGGTGATCCAGTTGAGGGCGTCGCCCTGTGAGACGAGTCGTCCTGGGGCGAGGTCGGGGAAGTGCCCCCCCGCGATGAGGGCGTCGGTGTCCTTGAATTCCTCGACGATCTCCCGGCGCGAAGCCACGGCCTGCTCAGGATCGACGTCATGGACGAAAGTCCAGCCAGGCTCGGTGAGCTCGAATCGGCTGTGTGCAAGGTCTCCGAGCAGGACCATCGTGTCTCCCTCGGCGGACACGATGTACACCGTCGAACCGGGAGTGTGACCGATGGCCGGACGGGCAGTGACGCCCGGCGCGATCGCGCTGATGTCAGAGAATGTCGACAGGTGCTCAGCGAGAGGGGCGAGCTTGCGCACACCACCGGGCGGCGCATTCAGGTCCTCCACGAAGTGGTTCCACTCGGCTTCGTGCACGTGGTGCGTCGCGCGGTTGAAGATGACCTGACCCTTCTGGGTCGCCCACCCGACGTGGTCGAAGTGCAGGTGGGTGAAGGCGACGTCGGTGACGTCCTCGGGCTCCAGCCCGTGCGCACGCAGGCCCTCCAGGAAGAGTCCACCGCGATAGCGGCCGTTGTCGATCGTCCCGACTCCAACATCTACCAGGACGACGCGGTCTCCCGTACGGATGAGGTAGCCGCCCAGAGCGAGGTGAACGTCGCCGTTGGCGTCCAGCTCGTCCTCATGCTCGGACCAGCCGTCGGACCGGTCCGTCTTGGACAGGACCTCACGGCCGCACTCGAGCCCGGCACCATCGGCGACGGCGCTGACCTGGATGCCTCCGATTCGGATGCTGCTCATCGCGCGTCCTCCGTGGCCGCTCGGACGATCTCGCGCCACGGCTGGGCGCTGGGCGGGAGGTTCAGGAAGATGTTGATCGGCACGGCGCCTGCGAGCCCCGCGGAGCGGTAGCCACCGGCGGACCCGCGGGAACGACGAGAGATCAAGCTGCCGACGACTACCAGCGCAGCGAGCACGCCTGCGGCCGGTGCTACGTACTTGGCGAGCACGGGACCCAAGGTGCCCATGGCATTCATCGCTTCGACGTCATCGAGAGAGGCGGGACGCTTCGGCGCCTCCTTCGGCGCATCCCCGCCGATCTTGCCGCTGTTGATCTCGGCCTCTAGATTCTTCGCGAACTGTCCGAGGATCTTGCTAGCGACGTCACCGACGACCCCTCGCCCGAACTGTGCGACCCGGCCCGACAGGTCGAGATCCGTGCGGACGACAACCTTGGTGCCGCCCGCCTGGGACTCCAGCCTGGCGGTGATCACAGCGTTGGCGTTGCCCTGACCACCGACGTCGCGACCACGAGCATCAAGGACCGCCGTGTGGGTGCTGCGATCCTTCTCCACGAAGGTGGCCACGCCCTCGTACTTGACCGAGACGGGACCGACCTTGATCTTGACGCCGCCGTGGAAGTTCTCCCCATCGACGTCGGTGATTGCTGCTCCGGGCAGGCACGGTGCGATCCGCTCCAGGTCAAGGAACGTCTCCCATGTCTCCTCGATCGGAAGACTGACCACGAAGGTGTTGATGAGTTCCACGATCGACCCCTTTACTAATTAGCGTTAGTTTGTAATCTAGCCGGAACCGTTTCGGCAGTCAACACATCCAGAGGTGCGACATGCACGACGCCCTAGAAGCACGCCGGCTCGACCAGTTCCGTGTGACAAGCGCCGTCACGACGCGGTGGTCCGACAACGACATGTACGGACACCTGAACAACGCTGTCTATTACGAGCTGTTCGACACCGCGATCAACTCCTGGCTGGCCCAGCACGCAAGCGACGCCTTCGAGCGATCCGTCGTGATCGGCGTTGTCGCGGAGTCCGCGTGCCGCTTCCATGCCGACCTGTCCTTTCCTGGCGTCGTGACAGTCGGGTTTCGCATCAGCCGTCTCGGGCGGTCCAGCGTCACGTACGAGCTCGGGTGCTTCGAGGGCGTAGATCCCGCCGCCGACGCCATGGCGAGCGCCTCGGGCCGGTGGGTCCATGTCTACGTCGGACGTGACTCCAAACGGCCCACCCCCGTGCCTGCGCCGCTGAGAGCCGTCATGGCGTCCCTGACATGACAGCGGTCTGGCCGCTCGGAGGTCCGAGCGGCCAGACCCGTCATGTCAGTGGTCGACGGCCTCCTCGGCGCCGAAACCAGTCTGCGACCTCACGAGCAGCTCGTAGTAGGTGTTCTCGTCCTCGGGCTCCCGCCGGCTGAAGACCGTTCCGAGCCAGCACCCCAGGAAGCCCGCCGGGATCGACACGAGCACCGGGAACGACAGCTGGAACGGCGCGTTCTCCGGTCCCCCGGGCCACACCTGCGGGCCCAAGATGATGAGTGCGACCGAAACCACGAGTCCGGTGAAGATCCCCACCACCGCACCGGTCGTGTTGAAGCGTCGCCACCCTAGGCACAGCACTAGCGCCGGGAAGTTGGCGCTCGCCGCGATCGACAAGGCAAGGCCGACCAGCAGCGCAATGTTGATGTCATCACCGAGGGCGATCGTGAGCAGTACGGCGACGACACCGATGGCCAGTGATGCCATGCGCGCGACCATCGTGCCCTCCTGGTCGCGCTGACCCGCATCGCGACGGAAGACGTTGAACCACAGGTCGTGCGAGATCGCTCCGGAGGCTGACAGCAGCAGCCCTGCGACCACGGCCAGGATCGTCGCGAACGCGACCGCGCTGACGAGAGCAATGAAGACGTCCCCGCCGAAGGTGCCCTCGCCGCCGCCGAGGTACTGAGCCAGTAGAGGCGCAGTGAGGTTTCCGCCGGCGGTCGCCTCCTCGGATCCTGCTGGCAGGAGCGCACGGGCGCCGTAGCCGATGATCGAGGTCATCACAAAGAAGGCGCCGATGAATCCCACGGCCCAGCCGACGGACCGTCGCGCCGCCCCCGCGTCCGGGACGGTGAAGAATCGGATCAGGATGTGCGGCAGCGCCGCGGTGCCAATCGCGTAGGCCACAGCTGCGGACAGCGTGTTGAGCGGGTTGGGGTCCGACCCCCCCGGGCCCAGGTACCTGTCCCCGAGCGGGTGGCGCCCGGCAGCCGTGTCAAAGAGGCTGAAGAGGTTGAAGTCGAACTTCCACAAGATGGCAACACACATCGCCGCTCCGACCAGGAGAAGCAGCACTGCCTTCACGATCTGCACCCAGGTGGTCGCCAACATCCCGCCGATCACGACGTAGGCCAGCATCGCGAGCCCGGTCAGGATCACGGCCGGCGTGAACGCCATGCCGGTCAGTGCCCGGATCAGCAGCCCGGCGCCGACCAGCTGGGCGATGAGGTAGAAGATCACGACGACGAGAGTCGTAAAGGCTGCAGCGGCCCGTACGGGCCGCCGGGACAGCCGGAACGAGAGAACGTCAGCGATCGTGTACTGGCCGGCGTTCCGCATGCGCTCCGCGAAGAGGATGAGGATCAGCAAGAAGGAAAAGATCGCCGCGGTGGCAAGGATCCAGCCGTCGAACCCGGTGAGGTAGATCAGCCCGGTGAAACCCAGGAAGGTCGCGGCGCTCATCAGGTCGCCGGCGATCGCCAGACCGTTCTGACGCCCGGTGATGCTTCGTCCTGCAGCGAAGAACTCCGCCTGCGTCTTGGTTCGCCCGGAGGCCCACGCAGTGATGCCGATGGTGATGGCAAGGATGCCGGCGAAGAAGATCAGTCTGGTCGCGTTCATGCGGCAGGCTCCATCGCGAGCTCGTGAGCAACAACCTGTTCCTGGAGCGGCTCAAAGGTCTTGGTCGATGCGTGCAGGTACGCGGCGGTGATGGCCCAGACCATGACGAACTGGGACAGACCGAGCACGTAGGCGACCGAGAGACCGGGGACGATGAGTGTCCCCATGAAGCTGTGCGCGTAGCACGTGAGCAGGATGAATCCGCCGAACCACAGGATGGCTCCGCCGAGAGCGACGCGACCGAATCGCCGGCGTCGTTCGAGCAGCTCCTCGAAGCTCTTCAGCTGGGCAATGGCCCGGTAGTTGGCCTTGGGGGGTGACGTCATGACGCTCCTATTTCTCCGATGCCGGGGCAACTTACTAATGATTGTTAGTTGCACACTAAAGCGGGTGATTCGTGTCACGTCAAGAGGCATGCTGATGGAGAGGGGCTTCGATCGCGCCCCCGAACTAGGCCGAGAGGAGGGTTGGCGACATGCAGGACGGCTCAAGACACGACGAGCCGCGCCTGGGCGCGGGCTTGCGTCGCCCTAGGCTGCTGAGCGTGGAGAAGAACATGACGACCGGCAAGCACCTCGACCGGCGCAGCGTTGCCGGCCCCACAGTGACGAGGGCTGATGTGCGCGATGCTGCGCTGACATTGTTCGCCCTGCGTGGGTTTCATGGGACGTCGCTCAAGCAGGTCGCGCAAGCCGTCGAGCTCCGCACGCCGAGCCTCTACAACCACATCGACTCCAAGGCAGACCTGCTCCAGGACATCGTGCTGACGACCTTGGTCGAGGTCAACGACGAGTTTGAGCAGGCATTGGCCTTCGACGAGGACCCTCGCGGGCAGCTCGAGCGGGCCACGCACATCTACGTGCTCCATCACGCCGTGCACCGCCGCGAGGCGTTGGTTGTCAACCAGGACACCCAGCACCTGCCCGAACCGTTCCTCTCCGAGGCACAAGCATTGCGTCGGAGGCACGAGAGGCGATTCCGTCAGGTCATTGCCGAGGGGGTGGACGCTGGCCAGTTCGAGGTCCCCTCAGCGAAGTTGGCGTCGTTCGCCGTGCGCGAGATGTGCGTCAGTGTTGCACGATGGTTCGACGCGGCAGGCCCACTGTCGGCCACCGATGTGGCAGACACCTACACGTTGCATGCACTCAGGCTGGTGGGCGCCCGGTAGCCATAACCTCGCCCCGCGCGATCCGCACGGCATATTCGCTGTACTGCGACGCCACCTGGGCAGGGGTGAGCTCGCGGTCGCCCCTGTACCAGCGAGCGATGCTGACGCACATCTCGAGGATCGCGAACGAGACGAGCCAGGTCGGTTGCTCAGCGAACTCACCCTCAGCGACTCCGTCGTCGATGATGGCACGCACCGCTTGCTCGTGCTTTCGCCGCAACGCCATGATGTCGTCGCGGAACGGAGGCTCAAGGCTGTCGGCGTCCCTGTTGACGATTAGCGCCTCCCGCGGATGTGTGGCGTGGCGCAACGCGTAGGCATACACCGCGGCCCTCAGCCGCGCGACCACATCAAGATCACCCGACGTCGCCTCGACAAAGTCCGCCCAGACGCTCTGGGTCGTCCCAGAGACGATGTCCACCAGGAGCCCGTGCTTCGACGTCATGTGGTTGTACAAGCTCGGGGTTCGGATCTGCAGCGCCTCGGCAATCTCACTGAGCGCCGCGCCGTGGTATCCCCGCTGAGCAAACAGGGTGAGCGCAGCGTCCTTGACGCGCTCGCTCGAGACCACCTCGCGCACCGCCGTGCCCTTCTCTCCTGATCTGTTCACCGCGCAAGCCTAGCCCGCGAAGGGCGATATCTCGCTCAGGCCTTTTGCTGCAGTGTGACCTAGGTTATGGTTACTAACTAACACTCATAAGTTTCGGAGGATTCCATGATCCACACAGATCTGGTACGGGACATCGCTTCCCTCCTACGCCAGCACGCCTCGGTCCGGCCCGGCCGGCTCGCGTTCACCGACTCGCGCAGATCCGTCACCTACGGCGAGCTGGACGACCGGACTGCGCGGTTGGCCGTTGCCCTGCTCAAGCTCGGCCTCGGGACTCAGGAGCGGTTTCTGATGTACCTCGACAACCGGGTCGAGGTGGCCGAGGGCTATCTCGCGGCACCCCGTGCCGGCGTCGTCACCGTCTGTGCCAACCCTCAGGCCACACCCGCCGAGGTCTCATACATGGCCGTCAACAGCGACGCCAGGATCATCCTCACTGACGGCGAGCGCCTCGCCACTGTGATGGCTCTAGCTGAGGAGCGAACCTCGATCACCGCCATCATCGTCGCTGGAGAGTTCGACCACGCCGACTTCCCTGGGTCGACTCCGGTGCTGGCATACGAGGAGCTTCTCGCACAGTCCGATCCGACCGCGAGCCCGGATTCGGCGAGCATCGACGACTGGTGCTGGATGCTCTACACGTCCGGCACGACCGGCCGCCCCAAGGGTGTCCACCTGACCCAGCGCGGCTGCCTGTGGGTCGTTGCAGCGTGTTGGGCGCCTATCGCCGGGCTCAATGAGGACGACGAGGTGCTGTCGGTCCTGCCCTTGTTCCACTCCTACGCGCTCGTCCTTTCCGTGATCGGCGTCGCGGCCGTAGGCGCCGGCGCGACGCTGCTGCCCAAGTTCTCGCCTCAAGAAGTCCAGCGACGCATGGCGGACGACGTCGTGACGCTGTTCCCGGGTGTGCCCACGATGTTCCGCTACTTCCTCAACTTCCTCGACGGCTCTGAACTGGACGCCCCTCACCTGCGCCTGTGCGTCTCTGCCGGCGCCCTGATGCCTGCTGCGTTGAACACCGAGTTCGAGGACGCCACGGGCATTCTCCTGCTGGACGGCTATGGAATCACCGAGACCTCGACGATGGTGACGATGAACTCCGCCGAGGGCAGCAGGGTTCCCGGCTCCTGCGGGCTGCCCCTCCCGGGTCTGTCCGTGCGGCTTGTCGGCATGGACGGCAAGGACGTCCCACATGGAGAGGAGGGCGAGCTTTGGGTCCAAGGACCCAATGTGATGCTGGGATACCACGAGCTGCCCGAGGCCACGGCCAATGTGTTGCAGGACGGCTGGTATCGGACCGGGGACCTGGCTCACCGAGACGAGAACGGTTTCCTCATCATCAGCGGACGGCTCAAAGAGCTGATCATCCGTGGTGGCGAGAACATCTACCCAGCCGAGATCGAGAACGTCGTCATTGCGTGCGACACCGTCCAAGACGTCGCGGTCATCGCGGCGCCCCACCCTGACCTCGGCGAGATTCCGATCGCATGTGTCGTAGCCACCAACCGAGGCGGCCTCGACATCGAGCAGATCATGGCGGCCTGCCGCTCGCAGCTGTCCTACTTCAAGATCCCGGCCGAGGTGCTCGAGGTGGCGCACATCCCTCGAACGGGTTCAGGCAAGGTGCAACGCTTCCACCTTCAAGAAGCGTTCCGAGACAGCCACGCCACCTCGACCAACGGAGTACCCGCATGAAGATCCACGGCGCCGTCCTGGAAACCATCGGCGCAGACCAGCCTTTCGCTGCTTCGCGCCCCATCACGATCTCCGAGATGGACCTGGACGCCCCGGGCCCGCTCGAGATCCTGGTCAGGATGGAAGCGGCTGGCCTGTGCCACTCCGATCTGTCAGTGGTGGACGGCAACCGAGCCCGGCCGGTTCCGATGCTCCTCGGCCACGAGGCCGCCGGCATCGTGGAGATGTGCGGCCCTGGCGTCGACACTGTCGCCGTCGGCGACCGCGTGGTGATGACCTTTCTCCCTCGGTGCGGTGGATGCGCCGGGTGCCGCACGAACGGCATCCGCCCGTGCATCGAGGGCAGCGCCGCCAACAATGCCGGCACCCTTCTCCAAGGCGGCACGCGGTTGACGCGGAACGGACAGCTCGTCAACCATCACCTCGGGGTTTCAGGCTTCGCGACCCACGCTGTCGTCGACCAACGCTCGGTGGTCGTGGTGCCGCATGACGTGCCGGCAACCATCGCCTCGGTGCTGGGTTGTGCGGTCCTGACGGGTGGCGGTGCCGTCCTCAACGCCGGACGCCCGCAGCCTGGTCAGACCGTCGCCGTAGTTGGGCTAGGAGGCGTGGGAATGGCCGCACTGATCACGGCGCTGGCGCTCGACGACGTCGAAGTCATCGGCATTGACGGAATGCCCGACAAGCTACGGCGCGCCACAGATCTGGGAGCCACCGCCACCTACGAGCCGGCGACCGCGCTCGACATGGGTGTCACAGCCGACATCGTCATCGAGGCGGTGGGAAGTGCGCGAGCCTTCGAAAGCGCCGTCCGCATGACCGAAGCAGGCGGCACCACAATCACTGTTGGCCTCCCGGCACCTGACGCGCTCGCGTCGATCTCGCCCACGGCGCTGGTCGCCGGCGGCAGGTCCATCGTGGGCAGCTACCTGGGGTCCGCCGTACCGTCCCGCGACATTCCGGTGTTCGCAGACCTGTGGCGCGCCGGCAAGCTCCCGGTGGAGGCGCTCATCTCATCCACGATCCGGCTCGAGGACATCAACACAGGCATGGATGAGCTCGCCCAAGGCAGGGCGCTACGGCAAATGATCAGCTTCGACACGGAACGAGGAAACGCGTGACCACGTCATCAGCTCACGAGACCGAGCTGCTCGACAGCCTGGACACTCGCCTGTACATCGACGGCTCGTGGCGTGACGCTGCAAGCAGGAAGACATTCGAGGTCGAGGACCCTGCCACGAACAGCGTCCTGGCCAAGGTCGCAGACGCCACAGCCGAGGACGGGCTCGCCGCCCTCGCCGCGGCAGACGGTGCCCAGTCCGCCTGGGCCAGGACACCGGCACGCGAGCGGGCAGAGATCCTGAGAACCGTCTTCGATCAGGTCATCGCGCGGACTGAGGACTTCGCGCTGCTCATGACAATGGAGATGGGCAAGCCGTTGGCCGAGGCACACGGCGAGGTGGCCTACGGTGCCGAGTTCCTTCGGTGGTTCTCGGAAGAGGCTCCACGCGTGGCCGGCCGATTCTCCAATGCCCCCGATGGCGGCAGCCGGCTCCTCGTACGCAAGCGAGCAGTGGGACCGTGCTTGTTCATCACGCCATGGAATTTCCCCTTGGCCATGGCGACGCGAAAGATCGCACCCGCCATCGCGGCCGGCTGCACGATCGTCATCAAGCCCGCAGCCCTCACCCCACTGACGACCCTTCTCCTCACGAGCCTGTTCGAGGACGCGGGCCTGCCCGACGGTGTGCTGAACGTGGTGCCGACGACCAGCGCCCGTGAGGTGACGGGACCGCTACTGCAGGACCCGAGGCTCCGCAAGATCTCCTTCACCGGCTCGACACCAGTCGGTCGCGCACTCCTGCGCGAGTCCGCCGACCAGGTCCTCCGCACGTCCATGGAGCTCGGTGGAAACGCCCCGTTCCTGGTGTTCGACGACGCCGACCTCGACGCTGCCGTCGAAGGTGCTCTCAAGGCGAAGCTGCGCAACATGGGGGAAGCCTGTACAGCAGCCAACCGCTTCATCGTCCATGACTCCATAGCCGAGGAGTTCGGCTCGCGACTGGCGCAGCGCATGAGCCGGCTGAACGTCGCTCGTGGCACTGAGCCCGGCACCGACATCGGTCCGATGATCGACGCGAAGAGCAGGAACAATATCCACGGCCTTGTCCGCGGTGCGGTCGAGGAAGGCGCGACATTGCTGACCGGCGGGGCGTTGCCCGAAGGAGCCGGATACTTCTATCCCCCGACCGTTCTTGCACACGTCGACGCGAGCTCAGCGATCCTCGGTGAGGAGATCTTCGGTCCGGTGGCCCCGATCGTGTCGTTCACGACCGAGACCGAGGCGTTCGACCTGGCAAACGCGACCGAGTACGGTCTTGCGGCCTACGCGTTCACCCGCGACCTGGCGCGCTCGCTTCGCGTCGCGGAGTCTGTCGAGTCGGGCATGCTGGGACTCAACACCGGCGTCATCTCAAATCCCGCGGCACCCTTCGGCGGTGTCAAGCAGTCCGGACTCGGTCGCGAGGGTGGTTCCGAAGGCATCGAGGAATACCTCGAAACTCAGTACATTGGCATCGCTGACCCCTACGCCGGATGAGTGGCCGTGAAAGGCTGACGCTCGGATCCTGATGGTCGGACCGCCCGGTGCGGGCAAGGGAACGCAAGCTGCCCTCCTCGCGACGATCCTGGGTGTGCCCCACATCTGGACCGGGGACATCTTCCGCGAGAACATCGCGCCTCATAGCTGCGCGGCACCCACCACCTTTGGCCCTACGGCGGGATCATCTAGCCGGTGGCAGGCCATCAGTGGCTCTTGTTGCTGCGACCCCGATAGCCTCCCGGAATGGGCGTGAGTATGGGCGAGCCGGCAGATATCCTCGAGCCACTGGTGATCGAGATGCGTCGCACTGCCGCTGACCTGTTGGGGAACGTCACATCGTACGCCGATGACATGCTCGACTACATCCTCGAGCGCATTCCGGAGGCCGGTGCCGACGACGATCTCCGCGGTCTGACACTCGGGTCGTGTTCGTCGAACCTTGAGGCGGCGCTGTCGATGGTCCGGCACGGTATCGACGTGAGCGCCGCGACCGCGCCAGTCACGGCCCTCGAACATGCGCGCGCCATGGCGGCACGCGGCTACAGCGTCGATGTGATGCTGCGCTTCTATCGGATGGGTCACGCCTACTTCAGCGAGCGGATCCTCGCCGGGACCACCGATCTCGTGCCCGACCCGACCCTCTCGCTTCGGGTGGTGGCTGACCTTCAGCGCTACGCGTTTGCGTACGTCGACCGCATCTCCAGTGAGGTCGCCGCTGAGTACGTCGCCGAGCTCGACCGTATCCAGAACCGAGTGCGCGCGGCCCGGACTGATGCGGTCCGCGGGTTGATCGCCGGCGACCAGATTGACCTTGGGCGTGCCGAGCGCACGTTGTCCCACCGGCTCACCGGATGGCAGACCGCCTTCGTCTGCTGGACCGATCGCGGTGACGTCGACCTCGCACGCGTTGGCCCTGCGGTCGGTGCTCACTTCGGTTCGCCTCATCCCCTGCTGGTTCCGGACGGCGCCCAGGCACTGTGGGGTTGGGTCTCCACCGCGCGCGCACCCGCTGTGTCACCAGAGGAGCTGGTGTCCTTGGCCGACCAGATTCCCAAGATGGTTCGAGTCTCCATCGGCACGCCGGCGCAGGGCCCCGGCGGCTTCCGCGACTCCCATGCACAGGCGCAGCGCGGCCGTCGGATCATCGATCTCTCCGGCCGGGGAGCTCCGGTGACGTCGTACGCCGAGATCGCGCTGGTGGACGCGATGAGTGGCGACCTGGACCTTGCCCGTGGCTTCGTCGCGACCGAACTCGGCGCCCTGGCGGCCGGGGGGCGCCGGGAGAACGAGGAGCGACGGGCCTTGCTGGCGGTACTCGACGCGCAAGGAGGGCTGACGGCCGCGGCCGCGGAGTTGGGGGTACACCGCAACACGGTGCTTCAGCGCATTCGCCGGGCAGAGGAACGTCGAGGGCGTCCCGCTACGAATCGTGTTGCCGAGCTGCATGCAGCGCTCCGGCTGGTCCATGTGCTCGGCCCGGTGGTGCTCAGCTCGGAGCCCGGCCGCACCTGATCGGCATGTGCTGCGCGCACACCAGCGTGGGCGCGGCACCCCTGGTAGGGGTCGCTCGCCGTTCGTATGTTGAGGGGCATGTCAGCAACCACAAGGCAACCCGCTCCCGCAGCCTCACGTCATGCGCTTCCTGACTCAGGCGAGGTGGTCCCGGCGATCTCGTGGCCGGTTGTTGGCATCTTTTCCGGTGCCATCGGGGTCTTCACGTTCTCCACGTGGGCGGCGCTGACCGACGGGCTTCCCGCCCCGGCGACCGTGTTGCTCAGTGCGACCGCGATCTTTGTGCTTTTCACCGTGCTGCATGACGCCGCTCACTACTCGGTGAGCACCCACCGCTGGGTGAATGTGGCCTTCGGCCGGGTCGCGATGCTCTTCGTATCGCCACTGATCTCGTTCAAGTCGTTCGCGTTCATCCACATCGAGCACCACCGCAACACCAACGATGATGAGAACGACCCCGACCACTTCGTCAGTGGCGCTCCATGGTGGCAGGTTCCCGTTCGATTCCCGCTGATGGACGTGCCGTACCTGTCCTTCCTGGTGCGCAACGTGAAGCTCCGTCCCCGGGCCGAAGTGCTGGAGACAATCTTCCTGATGGGCACGGCTGTCGCGGTGATTCTCACCTGCGCATTCACGGGCCACCTGTGGACGCTGGCGGTGCTCTACCTGATCCCTGAGCGGGTCGCCATGTTCGTCCTGGCCTGGTGGTTCGACTGGTTGCCACACCACGACCTGGAGGACACCCAGCAGGAGAACCGTTACCGCGCCACCCGCAACCGGGTCGGCTCTGAATGGATCCTCACACCCCTGCTCCTCTCGCAGAACTACCACCTCGTGCACCACCTACACCCCTCGATCCCGTTCCACCGCTACGTCGCAGCCTGGCGACGCAACGAGGAGGCCTACCTCGAGCGAGAGGCCGCGATCGGCACCGTCTTCGGCCAACAACTCAACCCAGATGAGTACCGCGACTGGAAGAGGCTGAACGGCAAGCTGGCCCGGCTCCTCCCGTTGCGGATGCCGACGCGATCCTCTGCCCATGCCGCGGTATTCCACTCAGTCCCAGTCGCCAGCGTCGACCGGTTGACCGATGACAGCGTGCTGATCCACTTCGGGGTGCCCGACGATCTGCGCGACCAGTTCTCTTTCGAGCCCGGTCAGCACGTCACCGTCCGTACGGACCTCGGAGATGAGGGGGTCCGGCGCAACTACTCCATCTGCTCCTCGGCCACCTCCAACGCGCTGGCAATCGCTGTCAAGCACATCCCCGGCGGGGCGTTCTCCACCTTCGCGATGGAGGAGCTCCGGGCCGGCCACACCCTCGAACTGATGACACCGACCGGTTTCTTCGGCACGCCGCTGCACCCACTCGCCACGAAGAACTACGTGGCAATTGCCGCCGGCAGCGGCATCACCCCCGTGCTCTCGATCCTGCAGACGGCACTCGACGTCGAAACCGAAAGCCGCTTCACCCTGGTCTACGGCAACCGAGATTCAGACAGCACGATGTTCCGCGACAAGCTGGACGATCTTGAGGCGCGCTACGCAGACCGGCTCCGGATCATCCATGTGCGCTCCCGCGATCCACGCCACCCGGAGCATCTGCGCGGCCGCATCGACCGAGCGAAACTTGACCAATTGTTCGGTTCCAACCTTTCCCTGAGCTTCGTGGACGAGTGGTTCCTGTGTGGACCGGTTGAGATGGTGACCGACCTGCGTGGACTACTCCTTGAGCGAGGCGCCGAGCCCGACCGCGTTCACATGGAGCTTTTCCACGGCTACCTCAAGCCCAAGGTCGCCGACGGCTTCTCCCCGGCGACGGTCGCGGTCAACCTGCGCGGCCGTCAGCACGAGGTCTCGTTGGCAGCCGGCGACACCGTCCTTGAGTCTGCACTGAAGGCCGGACTGAATGCTCCGTACGCCTGCCTCGGTGGAGCCTGCGGCACCTGCAAGGCGAAAGTTCTGTTGGGGTCGGTCGCCATGGAACAGAACTTCGCCCTCTCGCCTGCCGTCGTGGAAGCCGGATACGTGCTGACCTGCCAGTCCCACCCCACGAGCGATGAGGTTCACGTTGACTACGACGCCTGACCTCTTGCGGGGTGTCTGTCCAATGAGTTGGCCCGCTCCACCGCTTCGAGCGACTGATGACGCCGCGGAGACCTCTGATGACGATCTGGGCCGTGCGCTCACACGATTCGTCAGTTGTGGACGGCTACGAAGATGAGACGAGGACTCGCTGACTGTCTTGCTCCTGTTTGTAGATGCTCCACTCGCGATCGAGTTGCTTGCGATTGACCACCGACACCAGCAACCAGATTGGCCAGTACGTCCCGGCGACCACGGCTATCAGCAAGCTCTTCCACACCGGATACCGGCTGAGGCGCCGGCTTCGCTTGTAGCTCGCTACCGCCACACTCAGAAAGAGAGCGGTGTTCGCGAGAAATATGAGCACTTCGCCCGTACTGGGTGCGAGCGCGGGCAGTTCCTCCATGGCCGGAGTCTAATCAGCCCGAGGTCTTAGCAGGATTGCCTCTGTCCCCATCATTGGTCTTGAACTCAGTTGGGCACGAGCTCTCCCTCCTCTCAGGCGGCTAAGCCCGCGAGCTCCCAAGACACCCGGTGGGCGGTGCGTGAGTCGCCCATCCCGACGGTATGGGGCGACTGCCGCACCGCCCGATCATGGGAAAGGCGATCAGCACGCCGCCCGACCGCGGGATGGGCGACCAGGTCACCGCTTCGGGCAAATCAGAGGATGCCAAGCCCGCCTGTGTTCACCGAGCGGGCATGCCGAAGGCAGTTGCCCGCGTGCGATTGCCTCTCAGGAGCTTGAGCGTGTCGCCCTGCGTCCGCATGACAGCGCACTCGCCGACCAATAGTCGATCAGCCCCTGCGTCAGCGCCTGTCCGTAACGGCTGGGCCGGCAGCACCAGCGGAATGTCGGTGTAGTCCAGGTGCGTGGAGGACCGCTCACCACGACCATCGTGTCGAGTCCCTTCGTGCGCCAGACGTCGAAGCCCTGGCCTTCTCGCGCTCTGGGTCCGGGCCGTTCTTGAGCACGGTGACCGACGGCTCCGGCCCCCGCAATCGCAACGGACTGGGCTTGGACCTCAGAGGAAGCGGAAGCCTGCCGGCAGTCTCGGGCCGAAGTGCCCTTAGGCTGCCGGACCCTTCGCCCTTACGTCGGACACGCTCGCCACGGCGTCGCGCAACTCGGTCAGCCAGTCGTTCTCGTGCTGGCCGACCAATCGAACGCACCAAGCGAGCGCATCGGACCGCGACCGCGCGACGCCTGCGTCGATGAGGGTGTCGAGCACCTGACGCTGCGGCTGGCGCAGGCGGGTCATGACCGGCGCGGCCACATGGGTCCAGAGCTCACGGTGGTCGC
>JAOPXL010000160.1 GCA_025965175.1 Aeromicrobium sp. | reverse complement strand
AACCACACCCACCTGGAGATCCACCACGTCATCTGGTGGTCCCTCGGTGGACGCACCGACCTCGACCAGCTCATCGGACTGTGCGTCCGCTGCCACCACCTGCTCCACAAGGGTGGCCTGCACATCACCGGCAACGCCGTCGAAGGATTCACCTTCACCAACCGGGCCAACCAGCCACTGCGCCGCCGCCGACGAACCCGCTACCGCCAAGCCGCCTGACCACCCAGGTCCGGCGGCCCACCGGCCTGTCCCGGTGAAGTCACAGGCGGACTTGGCTGCACACGTCGGGTGGTGGTGACTCAGCCCGACGGGCCCGTCCGCGAGGCACGATCAGCCGAGCTCGGAGTCCGGGGGCTCGCCCGGGCGGGAGACCGTGAGCACGGCTTCGACGACGGCGTCGTCCTGCTCCAGGCGACGTTCGAGGGCCCGGAGCTGGTCGGCGACGCTCGACTCGACGTCGTCACCGACCAGGTCGACACTCGCGACGACGTAGACCCGGTGCGGCCCGACGAACTCGACGTGGAGGTAGCCGACGCTCGAGACCCGGGGCATCGCGGCGATGCGCTCCTGGACGTAGCCGCGGATCGCGGGGGCCACCTCCATCCCGACGAGGAACCGGCGGTTGCGGTCGATCAGCACGAACGCCACGACCGCGAGCAGCCCACCGACGAGGATCGAGCCGATCGCGTCAGGGATCGGCGACCCGGTGGCCTGATGCAGCCCGATGCCGGTCGCCGCGATGACGATGCCGACGAGCGCCGCTGAGTCCTCCGCGAACACCGCTCGCAGGGTCGGGTCGGAGGTGTCCAGCGCGTGCTGCAGGACCGTGTGGTCGACCTGGCCGGCCTGGAGGTGGACCTGTCGGTACGCCTGCAGGAACGACACCCCCTCCAGCACGAACGCGATGCCCAGCACGACGTACGCCACCGTGAAGCTCGACTCCCCCGGCTCGGCGGACAGCTCCTGGACACCATGGACGATCGACACGACCGCGCCGGCGACGAACAGGCCGACCGCGGCGAACATCGACCAGACGTACGCCTCGCGGCCGTAGCCCAGCGGGTGGGTCTGGTCCGGTCGGCGCCGTGACCGCCGATCGGCGACCAGCAGGAACACCTCGTTGCCGGTGTCCGCCCACGAGTGGGCGGCCTCGGCGACCATCGAGGCCGAGCCGGTCATGACGGCCGCCGCCGACTTCGCCATCGCCACGAGGGCGTTGGCCGTGAAGGCGAGCAGCACCGTGACGTTCAACGGATCAGCGCAGACCGGCGAACAAATCCGTCTCGGGCACCGTCGTCTCGACCTTCGACTCGACCAGCTGGTAGTCCTCGGTCGGCCACGCCGACGCCTGGACCTCGTGCGGGATGGCGAACCACCACCCGTTGGGGTCGATCTGCGTGGCGTGGGCGAGCAGCGCCGCGTCACGAACTGGGAAGTAGTGCGAGCACTCGACGCGAGTCGTCAGCCGCGCCTCGTCCTCTGGCTTGCGCTCCCAGCTCTTGAACCGCTCGGCGTAGGGATTGTCCAGGCCCGCCTCCTCCATGGCGCGGGCGATCGCGTCCATTCGCTCCCAGCTCCAGCCGAGGTGGTAGTAGAGCTTGGAGACCTGCCATGCCTCGCCGGCGTCGGGATAGCGCTCGGGATCGGCCGCCGCCTCGAAGGCGTACACGCTGATCTCGTGGCACTTGATGTGGTCGGGGTGCGGGTAGCCACCCTTCTCGTCGTACGTCGTCAGGACGTGCGGGCGGAAGGAGCGGATCAACCGGACGAGCGGCTCGGCGGCCTCCTCGATCGGGACCAGGCCGAAGCAGCCCTCGGGCAGCGGCGGCTTGGGATCGCCCTCGGGCCAGCCGGAGTCGACGAAGCCGAGCCAGTCCTGCGTCACGCCGAGAATCTTGCGGGCGCGGTCCATCTCGTCGCGGCGGATCTCCGAGATCAGCTCGGGGTTGTCGATGATGCCCGGGTGCTCGAAGCTCGGGTTGAGGATCGAGCCCCGCTCGCCCCCGGTGCAGGTCACGACATGGACGTCGACCCCCTCCGCGACGTAGCGCGCCGTCGAGGCGGCACCCTTGCTCGACTCGTCGTCGGGATGGGCGTGCACGTGCATGAGGCGAAGCTTCTCGGCCACGAGTTCTCCTTCTGGGACTGGGCTCAAATACTTCCACCCGCCCCAACCTCGGCTTGCCTCCGGGTGTTCCACGGCACCGGCAAGGTCGTCATCGAGCCGTTCCCGGGCGCCTGAGACACTGGGGACGTGACCGATCTCAGCTCCCGCTACGCGACCCGCGGCCGACCCCGCTGGTTCTGGCCCACCGTCGCCGCGATCGGGATCGCCCTGGGTGTGGCCTTCGCTGCGTGGGTCGGCTTCCAGAACGATCCCGTGACGGGACGCCTCTGGGGATATGAGGTCGTCGACGCCAACCAGATCACGGTGACGCTCGACATCGTCCGGCCCGATCCCCTCGACGTCCAGTGCACGGTCTACGCGCAGGCTGCCGACCACGCGATCGTCGGGGAGAAGTCCGTCGACGTCCCCGCCTCGAAGCGCGAAAAGGTACGGATCACGGTCGACATCGAGACCCAGCGCAAGGCCGTCACCGGTGTCCTGAGGACGTGTGCGGCCAAGGATTGAGTGCTAGCCTTATAAGTTCACCCCGGGCATTGGTCCGGGGTGCAGCACGTAAAGGAGCGCACCAGTGACTCAGCCGACAGAGACCGACACCATCTGGGTGACCCAGGAGGCGTACGACCGTCTGCAGCAGGAGCTGCAGCACCTCAAGGGTGACGTC
>JAOPXL010000143.1 GCA_025965175.1 Aeromicrobium sp. | reverse complement strand
CGGGGTCACTAGTGTGGAAGTCATGACTGAACGGATCGCGATCCTCGGTGCCGGCGTGATGGGGGAGACGTTGCTCTCCGCGATCCTCGAGTCCGGGCGGTCCGCCGACGACTTGGTCATCAGCGAGAAGCGCGACCAGCGGGCCGACGAGCTACGCGGCCGCTACGGCGTCGCGGTCACCGACAATGCCGAGGCCGCCGCCGGCGCCGACATGGTCCTGCTGGTCGTCAAGCCCCAGGACGTGCCGGCCCTGTTGCAGGAAATCGCGGGGTCCGTACGTCCGGGAGCCACCGTCGTCTCGCTTGCGGCCGGGATCCGGATCGCGACGGTCCAGGCGGCGCTGGCCGACGGTGTCGCGGTCGTGCGCGCGATGCCCAACACCCCGGCGCTGGTCGGGGAGGGCATGTTCGGCATCTCCCCGGGGCCCGGGGTCCCCGACGACCGGCTGGCCGCCGTCGTGGCGCTCCTGGAGTCCGGCGGCAAGGTCGTCGTTGTCGACGAGTCGCAGCAGGACGCCGTCACGGCCGTGTCGGGCTCGGGACCGGCGTACGTCTTCTACCTCGCCGAGGCGATGATCGCCGGCGGTGTCGAGGCGGGTCTCGACGAGGCCACGGCCAGGACGCTCGCCGCGCAGACCCTGGTCGGCTCGGCCAAGCTCTTGTCGGAGTCCGCCGAGACCGCCGAGGAGCTGCGCCGCCGCGTCACCTCGCCCAACGGGACGACCCATGCAGCGATCACGACATTTGACGAGCGCGAGGTGAAGGACGGTCTCGTCGCCGGGGTGCTCGCGGCGGCCGCCCGGTCGGCGGAGCTGTCATGACCGAGGAGGGTCGGGCCTGTGTCGTCTTCGACGAGCGCCTGACCGAGTACAACTTCGGCCAGGCGCACCCGATGGCACCGGTCCGCATCGAGCTCACGATGGACCTCGCGCGCGAGCTCGGCGTGCTCGAGGGCATGGTCGTCGTGGGCGCGACGCCGGCGACCGAGGACGAGCTCAACCTGATCCACACCGCCAACTACATCGAGCGGGTGCGCAAGCTCAGCGACCACCCGATCCACGCCGACTCCACGATCGGCCTCGGCTCCGAGGACAATCCGGTCTTCCCGCGCATGCACGAGGCCAGCTCCCTGATCGCCGGAGCCAGCGTCGAGGCCGCCCGTCAGGTCTGGACCGGGGCCGCGCCGAGGGCCATCAACATCAGCGGTGGCCTCCACCACGCGATGCCGGGCCACGCCAGCGGGTTCTGCATCTACAACGATGTCGCCCTCGCGATCCGCTGGCTGCTCGACAATGGCGCCCAGCGGGTCGCGTACGTCGACGTGGACGCGCACCACGGCGACGGCGTCCAGAAGATGTTCTGGAACGACCCCCGGGTGTTGACGATCTCGATCCACGAGGGCCCACAGACGTTGTTCCCCGGGACGGGCTTCTCCAGCGAGACCGGCGGTGAGGGCGCCGAGGGATCGGCGGTCAACGTCCCGCTCCCGCCCGGCACCTCGGACGCCGGCTGGCTGCGGGCGTTCCATGCGGTCGTCCCGCCGGTCGTGCGCGAGTTCGCACCGGACATCCTGGTGACCCAGCAGGGCTGCGACTCCCACATGGACGATCCGCTGACCAACCTGATGCTCAGCGTAGACGGGCAGCGGGCCTCCTACCTCGCGCTCCGGGAGCTCGCCGAGGAGGTGTGCGACGGCAAGTGGGTCGCGACCGGAGGCGGTGGATACGCCGTGATCGACGTCGTGCCGCGAGCCTGGACGCACCTGCTGGCGATCGTCTCCGGTGCGCCACTGGACCCCTCGACCATGACGCCGGAGAAGTGGCAGGCGCACATCGCCGAGCTCCGTGGGGCGCCCGGTCCGATGCGGATGACCGACGGACGTTCGGTCGCCTACCGCGCGTGGGAGCGGGGCTACGATCCCGCGAGCTGGCTCGACCGATCGATCCACGCCACCCGCACCGCGGTGTTCCCGCTCCACGGCCTCGATCCACAGCCTTGAACGCTGTAATTCCGCAAGATTTGTCTCACCTGCCGTGATTTTTCGCAACTACTGTCCCATGGGCCTCGGGAAGCACTAGTCTCGATCAAAGGCACGCGCGCAGTTTCTCTGGTGGGGAAGCCAGAGAGCGCGCGTGCCCCTCAGGAAGTAGGTGGTGACATGGCATCCGGACCGACGTTCTTGACCGTCGCCGAAGTGGCAGGTCAGATGCGCGTCTCGAAGATGACGGTCTACCGTCTCGTCCACTCAGGTGAGCTGGAGGCGGTCCGTGTCGGCCGCTCGTTCCGGGTGCCTGAGCGCGCCGTCCAGGAGTTCCTGGGCAAGTCCTACTTCGAGGCCGGCTGACGCGCGACCCATCCGCACCTCGTCGCTGTCCCTCCTGCGAGGTCGGCGGCAGGTCCGACTGCTGCTGACGTGTAGGCTGAGCCGCAGTCATCACCGAGGACACAGGACGTTTTCACGTCCCCGATCCTGGTCGCTGGCGTCAGTCTCCAAGTGCACACCAGCCACCTGCGCGTGGCCGTACAAGAATTGAGTAGTGACCCGTGGGTTCAGTCATCAAGAAGCGCCGCAAGCGGATGTCGAAGAAGAAGCACCGCAAGATGCTGAAGCGCACACGAGTGCAGCGTCGTCGTCTCGGTAAGTAGTCCTCCATGAGCCGGGTCGTCCTTGTCACGGGTGTGGCGGGCTCGTTCGCGTCGATGTTCGCGCGACGGCTCGCTGACCTCGGTGAGGACTCCGGCATCAGCAAGGTCGTCGGGATCGACACGATGGTGCCGGCCCATGACATCGGTCGCACGAAGTTCGTGCGTGCCGACATCCGCACCCCGGTGGTCGGCAAGGTCATCGCGGTCGAGGACGTCGACACCGTCGTCCACCTCGACGTCAACCCCCCGCAGCGCGGGCGGTCCGGCGGCGTGAAGGAGCTCAATGTCATCGGGACGATGCAGCTGCTCGCGGCCTGTCAGCGGTCCGCGACGGTCGACAAGTTCGTGCTCGGCTCGTCGACCGCGGTCTACGGGTCCTCGCCGCGCGACCCGGCGATGTTCACCGAGTCGCTGCTGGCCCGCAACGGCGTCCGGACGGGGTTCCCCAAGGACATCGTCGAGGTGGAGTCGTACGTCCGTGGGTTCTCCCGCCGACGGCCCGATGTCATGATCACGACGATCCGGGCGGCGCAGGTCCTGCACCCCAAGGTCGCGACGCCGTTCGCCAACTACTTCTCCAACCCCGTGCTGCCGACCGTGCTGGGTTTCGACCCGCGACTGCAGTTCCTCGCCCTCGAGGACGCGCTTGCAATCCTGGTTGAGGCCGTCGTCAACGACCGCCCCGGCACGTTCAACGCGGCGGGTGAGGGCGTCATCCAGCTGAGCCAGGCCGCACGCCGCCTCGGTCGCCCCGTGATCCCGCTCCCGCCGATCGGCTTCGCGATGGCCGCCCGCCGGTTCATCCTGGCGATGGGCTCGGACATCCCGCCCGACCTGCACCGCGTGCTGACGTACGGTCGGGTGGTCGACACCAAGGCCCTGCGCGAGATCTTCGGCTATGAGCTGACCCGTACGACCGACGAGGTCTTCGACGACTTCCGGACGACGCTGCGTCCCGGGGTCCTGGCAGTGCTGGGGGGACGCGCATGACGGACGAACGTCGGACGATCGGGTCGGGCGGCAAGCCGGGCCGCGGCAATGGCGAGACCTCGCCGTCTGCGGCGGCGCGCTCCTTGGCGGGTGGTTCCGCCACCCGCAAGCCCGTGACGAAGGCCAAGAAGGTCGCCGAACCGGCACCCAAGCCGACCACGTCCAGGAAGGCGCCCGCTAAGAAGGCAGCCGCCAAGAAGGCAGCATCGCCGAAGTCCCCGCGGACCGACACGCCCCCCGCCGCAGGCGCCGCCAAGAAGGCCACCGACCCCAAGCCCCGCCTGCGCGCCGTGACGGAGGAGGACGCCGCCGCTGCGGCAGCCGCCGTGGCCGAGGAGGCCGCCCGCCGCACCCGGACCGCCGGTGCGGCCCCACTGTCGGCCGGCATCCCGCTCGACGAGATCGTGGTCGCCCTGATCCAGGGCGCGCAGCGGGTCCTCGGCACGGACTGGGAGTCGCGGGTCGCGACCCTGCTCGCCACGCTCCGCCAGCGCCTCAGCGGCAACTACGAGGTCGATGAGTTCGGTTTCGACCCGCAGATCGCGGAGGTGCTGACCGCCGCGATCGAGCCGCTCGCCGAGAAGTGGTTCCGGCTCGAGGTCCGCGGCACCGAGAACATCCCGGAGGACGGTGGGGCGCTGCTCGTCGCCAACCACTCCGGCACAGTCCCGCTCGACGGGATGATCACGGGCTACGCCGTCAAGAAGTACGCCGGCCGCAACCTCCGCCCGCTCGGCGCCGACCTGGTCTTCTCCCTGCCGCTGGTCGGTCAGGTCGCCCGCAAGGTGGGCGCGACGCTGGCCTGCCAGGAGGATGCCGAACGGCTCCTGACCTCGGGGGAGCTCGCCGGGGTCTGGCCGGAGGGCTTCAAGGGCATCGGCAAGCCGTTCGCGGAGCGCTACAAGCTCCAGCGGTTCGGCCGAGGCGGCTTCGTGTCGTCTGCCATGCGGGCCCAGGTGCCGATCGTTCCGGTGTCGATCGTGGGCGCCGAGGAGATCTATCCCCTCGTCGGCAACGTGCCGTCGCTGGCGCGCCTGCTGGGCCTGCCCTACCTGCCGATCACGCCGTTCTTCCCGCTGCTCGGCCCGCTGGGCATGGTCCCGCTGCCGAGCAAGTGGATCATCGAGTTCGGCGAGCCGGTTCGCACCGACGCCTACGATCCCGAGGCCGCCGACGACCCCATGCTGCTGTTCAACGTCACCGACCAGGTCCGCGAGACGATCCAGCAGACCCTCTACAAGCTCCTCGTGGAGCGAGGCAACGCCTTCTTCTGATGGTCCCGCCGTCCTGACGCGAGCATGGGGCCGAGCGCAGCGAGGGCCAGGCGCCCGTGCGAAGCACGGCAGCGGTGACCAAGGAACCGCTGGGCTGGCGAGCGCAGCTAGCTAGCGTGCCCCGCCGAGGAGGCCCTTGAGCAGGCCCGGGACGAGGCCCTCCTGCTCCTCGTTGCCCAGCAGGCCGCCGACGAGCGGATCGGTCACGTCGCGCAGCGACGGGGTCTTGGTCGTCGGCGCGGTGGTCGGGACGGGGACGACCGAGGCCGGGTTGTTGGTCGTGCCGGTCGAGCCGGACCCGGTCGAGGTGTCCGGGGTGGACGAGCCCGGGTCCTTCTTGTCCGAGTGCTTCGCGGGCTCCGGCTGGGTGGCCGGCGTGTCCTTGCTGAGATCCGTCACGGCGCTGACGAGGGACTCGACGTCCGCCGTCGTGCAGGCGCTGCACAACGAGGTCGCCTGCGTTGCGAGGTCGCTGATGGCCTCGGTCGCGGCGGCGAACGAGTCGTCGGCGCCCGTCGGCAACTGCGTCGACAGCGCGGACAGGTCGACGCTCGCAGCGGCCGCGAAGTCGTTGACCTTGCGGATCGACTTCTCCTGGCCGGAGTCGCTGAAGTCGGAGAACAAGTTGTCCGAGCCGTCGGCGGCCTGCTCGGAGAAGCTCTCGAGGGTCTTGACGACCAGGCTCTCGGAGCCGCCCTTGGTGGTCAGCTGCCGGGCCTCGGCGAGCCGCTCGGAGGCCTGTGCGAGCTGGAATGATCCGCGGGAGGCGTCGCTGCGGTGCAGCGTGAGCTCGACCGACTCGACGCTGCGCTTGACGGGATAGAGCATCTCGCCCGGGACGGCCGACGCGCTGGACGCGACGGCGGTGACGATGCCGGCGGAGGCGACGAGCGCGGCGGTCAGACCCGCCAGGCGGCGACGGGCCGGGTGCGCCTGGTGGGCCGGAGCGGCCACCGGGCGGGTGGCCCGGGGGGATTTGACCAGGGTCGTGGCGGCCTGGTCCATGAGCTGGCTGCGCAGCGCGTCGCGGAAGGCGGCATCGGGCTCGACCGCAGCGACCTCGCAGAGGTTCTCGGCGAAGCGGACCAGATCGGCGATGTGCTCGTCCCGAGGCGTGCGGCCGCTCCAGGCCTCCTCGAAGGACTGGGCGTCGTCGTGGCGACGGCCGATCATGATGCGTTCCTCACTGCAGCGGATATGTCATGACGAACAACGAATTCGACCGGTCGGAAGTTACGGGGATGTGACGGGACATGCGTCCTGATCTTTGGGCTCATCGGACATCACCCGGAACGGACTTGGCCAGGCTGCGCACAGCACGGAGCTGGAGCTGCTTGATGGCGCCCTCGCTGCGCCCCAGGGCGGCGGCGGTCTGGGCGATCGAGAGACCCTGGATGAACCGCATGAGGATGCAGTCGCGCTGCTCGTTCGGGAGCGCGCTGACCGCCTCGAACAGCATCTCGTTGGAGATCAGCGCCAGCACCTCCTGCTCAGGGCTGGCGACGTGGGTCTTGCCCTCGGGGATCGTCTCGGAGACGATCTCGAGGCGCGAGCGGCTGGACTTGAAGTGATCGGCGACCAGGTTGCGCGCGATCGTCGTGAGCCAGGCCCCGAAGTCCTTGCCCTGCCAGTTGAACCGTTGGATGGCGCGCAGGCCGCGCACGAAGGTCTCGCTGGTCAGGTCCTCGGCGAGCTGCTGCGAGCCGACGCGGTAGTAGATGAAGCGGAAGACGCCTGTGACGTAGTGGTCGTAGAGCTGTCCGAACGCCTCGGCGTCGCCTTCCTTAGCCAAGTCGACGAGTGCCCGTAGCCGCGAGGCCTCCGGGTCGTTGTCATCGTAGGGAGCAGGGCTCCCGTTGGACGGGGCGTAGGCCGGCGAGTCCGTCAGGGCCAGCGCGACCTGCAGCCTGCTGTCGTCGGGGGTCACCAAGGCGAGTGACAGCGCAAAGCGCAGCGCACTCGTGACAGTCCTCACAGACCCTCCCTGATCTGGTGGGAGTCTAGCCCCGCAGAGACGGATGTGTCAGTGGCTTCGTCTTATTCTGTGGCGCAGGACATGCCACGTCCCGCCTGCCGCCGCGGCGGCCATGAGTCCCTTGCTGCCGGCGAGCGCGACCTTGCGGCCGGTGCGGTAGTCACGGATGCGCCAGCCGTTGGCCTTGGCGTGCGTGCGCAGTGCCGAGTCGGGGTTGATGGCGCACGGATGACCCACGAGCGACAGCATCGGCAGGTCGTTGCTGGAGTCGGAGTACGCGTAGCAGTCCTCCAGGACGAGCCCGTCACGGTCGGCGATCTCCTGGACGGCGTGGGCCTTGCCCTCGCCGTGGAGCATCTCACCGACGAGCTCACCGGTGTAGATGCCGTCGACGTGCTCCGAGACGGTGCCGAGCGCTGCGGTCAGCCCGAGCCGTCGTGCGATGACAGCCGCGATCTCGACGGGGGCCGCGGTCACGAGCCACACGCGCTGTCCCTGATCGAGGTGCCACTGGGCGATCGCCCGCGTCCCGGGCCAGATCTTGTCGGCCATGTGCTCGTCGAAGATCTCCTCGCCGATCTCCTCGAGCTCGCTGACGCTGTGCCCGGCGATGAAGGCGAGGCCCGTCGCACGCGCCTTCGCGATGTGCTCGGGGTCCTCGCTGCCGATGAGGCGGAAGTACATCTGCTGCCAGGCCGCCTTCGCGATGTCCTTCGTCGTGAAGAACTTGCGCCGGTGCAGCCCGCGGGCGAGGTGGAAGATCGACGCGCCCTGCATGATCGTGTTGTCGACGTCGAAGAATGCGGCCGCCGTGGGGTCGGGCGCGGCCGACAGGGCGCTCTCCATCTCCGTCGCCGCGGCAGAGGCCTGCCCGGAGAGGACCGATCGTGACTGCAGATTCCTCTGCTGACCGGCTCTGGCTTCCCGAGGCATGTCTGCGAGCCTAACGCTCTCGGACGTCCACCACCTGTGGTTGACTCGACGCGTGACAGTCAATGTCAGCGAGTACCTGCGTGACGCTGCCGCGGAGACCCCCGAAGCCGTGGCGCTCGTGGAGCACCGCAGCGGACGCCGTGAGATGACGTGGCGCGAGCTTGACCAGCAGGCCGACGCCGTGGCGCGGGCCCTGTCCGGGCGCGGGCTGGTCGCGGGGGCCCGGGTTGCCCTCGTGATGGCCAACCGGATCGACCTGCCGGTCGCCTACTACGGGATCCTGCGCGGCGGGATGGTCGCCGTGCCGGTCAACCCCCGCTCCACGACCCGGGAGATCGGTCGCATGCTGGCGGACTCCCGGGCCCGGATCGTGCTGTGCGACGAGGCGGGGGTCGCCCAGGTGCGTGAGGCGGTGACGGACGACCAGCGGATCCAGGTCGTGGTGGACGGCGCTGACCCGGTGGCGGGGGAGACGAGCTTCCAGGCGTTCCTCGCCGACGGCACGGGCATCGATCCGGTGGCACCTGCCGACGCGGAGGCGCTGGCCGTGATCCTCTACACCTCCGGCACGAGTGGCAAGCCCCGCGGCGCGATGCTGCCCCACCGCGCGCTGATCGCCAATGTCGAGCAGGTCGCCCGGATCGAGAACCCCGCCGTGACGGCCGACGACATCTGTCTGGGTTTGCTGCCGCTGTTCCACATCTACGGTCTCAACTGCGTCCTGGGCCAGGCCGTGCGCCAGCGGGCACGGCTCGTGATGGTCGACGGCTTCGACCCCGATGGCCTGCTGGACCTCATCCACGACGAGGGCGTCACGAACGTCGCCCTGGCGCCGCCCGTCATCGCGGCGTGGGCCGGCCGGGAAGGACTGGCCGAGCGCCTGGCCTCGGTGCGGATCGTCTTCTCCGGCGCGTCGGCTCTCGACCCGGACCTCGCCGAGTCGTTCCACGCCTCGTCGGGTAAGTACATCGACCAGGGCTACGGGCTGACCGAGACCGCGCCCGTCATCGCGACGACGATGGGCTCGGGCCGTGCTCCCGGCACCCCGCCGAAGCCGGGGTCGGTGGGCCGGCCGCTCCCGGGCATCGACGTGCGCATCGTCGAGGCCAGCGGCAAGGACGCGGCACCGGGTGACCCGGCAGAGCTCTGGGTCAGGGGGGACAACCTCTTCTCCGGCTACTGGCCCGACGGCGTCGACGGCCCGCGGGACGACGGCTGGTACCCCACCGGGGACATCGGGTTCATCGACGAGGACGGCGACCTGACCCTGGTGGACCGGCTCCGTGAGCTCGTCATCGTCTCGGGGTTCAACGTCTACCCCTTCGAGGTCGAGGACGTCCTGGCCGAGGTGCCGGGCATCGCCCAGGTCGCGGTCGTCGGCTTCCCCGACGAGGGGACCGGCGAGGCGGTCGTGGCATTCGTGGTCCCCGACAAGGATGCCGCCGACCACGCGGTCGTGGTCGAGGCCGTGGAGGCGCACGCGCGGACGCGGCTCGCACGCTTCAAGCAGCCCAGCCGCATCGTCGTGGTGACGGGCCTTCCGCACTCGGCGACCGGCAAGGTCGCCAAGGGTCGCCTGCGAGCGCTGGCGCGCAGCGAGACGTTGGGTCTCGACGCGACGTGACGATCCAGCACGCCGATGATGCCCGGGTCGTGGTCTTCACGCGGGAGGGCTGCCACCTGTGTGCTGCGGCCGAGGCGCAGGTCGCCCTGATCTGCGCGGAGACAGGCGACTCGTGGGCCCGCGTCGACATCGACAACGACGCTGACCTGCGGGAACGCTTCACCGAACAGGTGCCGGTGACCTTCGTCGACGGTGCCCAGCACGACTTCTGGCGGGTCGACCCCGTGCGCCTCAGAGCGGCGCTCGCGAGACCCCCACGGCATGTGAGATGAGCCACCGGCTCATCTCTCGATTTTGTTAACGCGTTCACAAACTCCTAAACTGAGGGCGCACCGCGTGCCCATCCTGCAAGGGATAATCCCCAGCACGGCAGTGCAGGAGCACAGTGACCATACTTCGCAGCCCCCGGCTCGACGACGGAACCGCCCGTGGCATCCCTGATGCCACCGTGGCCCGCCTGCCGATCTACCTCCGCGCGCTCAACGCGCTGACCGAGAGGGGCGTCTCGACCTGCTCGTCGAACGAGCTCGCCGAGAACGCCGGCGTCAACCCCGCCAAGCTGCGCAAGGACCTGTCCTACCTGGGGTCCTACGGCACCCGCGGCGTCGGTTATGACGTCGAGTACCTCCGCTACCAGATCGCTCGCGAGATCGGTCAGACCCAGGACTGGGACGTCGTGATCGTGGGTGTGGGCAACCTCGGCTCCGCGCTGTCGGCCTACCAGGGGTTCAGCACCCGCGGCATCCGGGTCGCGGCGCTCGTCGACGCTGATCCGCGCCGGATCGGGACGACGATCTCGGGCCAGACGGTCTCGTCGCTGGACGACCTGGGCGCGATCGTGAGCGAGCGGAACATCTCGATCGGCATCATCGCGACCCCGGGCACGGCGGCCCAGGAGGTTGCCGACCGGCTCGTCGCGGCTGGCATCACGAGCATCCTCAACTTCGCACCGGCCCTTGTGCAGGTGCCTGACGGCGTCGACGTCCGCAAGGTCGACCTGTCGATCGAGCTTCAGATCCTCGCCTACCACGAGCAGCGGAAGGCCGGGACGGACAAGGTGGTTAACGCATGAGCGAGCGCAGCGAGGGAATCATTCAGGCAGCAGTCATGCCGGCGTCTTCGTATCGTGGGCTTCTGACGGAGGCGACGGCATGAGCGAGCGCAGCGAGGGAATCATTCAGGCAGCAGTCATGCCGGCGTCTTCGCATCGTGGGCTTCTGACGGAGGCGACGGCATGAGCATGTTGGTCGTGGGGATGTCCCACAAGTCGGCACCGATCGAGATCCTCGAGCGGGCGTCCCTCGACGTCGACGCGTCGGTCAAGCTCTCGCACCTCGTGCAGGAGACGCCATTCGTCAACGAGTCGGTCGTCATCTCGACGTGCAACCGGGTTGAGATCTACGTCGAGGCCGAGCGCTTCCACGGTGCCGTCGAGGAGGTCTCGCGACTGCTCGCCGAGCATGCCGGCCTGGACCGTGAGGACTTCGTCCGCCACGTCTACGTCCACTTCGACGAGGCGGCCGTCGCGCACCTGTTCGGCGTCGCCGCCGGCATGGACTCGATGATCCTCGGCGAGAGCCAGATCCTTGGCCAGGTCCGCGACGCCCTGCACAGCGCGCAGGCCGAGTCGACCGTCGGCTCGGCGCTCAACGCGCTGTTCCAGCAGGCTCTGCGCATCGGCAAGCGCGGCCACGCCGAGACCGGCATCGACCGGCTCGCCCCGTCGATCGTCACCGCCGGCCTGGACGCCGCGGGGCCGGTCGTCGATGGCGCCGACACGCGCTTCCTCGTCGCCGGCGCCGGCACGATGGCGAGCCTCGCGGTCCGCACGTTGGTCGACCGCGGTGTCGAGCCGCACCGGATCATGGTGGCCAACCGCACCTACCAGCGCGCCTACGCTCTGGTCGAGACCTTCGGTGTGAGCGCGGTCCGCTGGCAGGCGATGGACGTCGAGCTCTCGGCGGCCGACGTCCTGATCAGCTGCACGGGCGCCAGCGGAGTCGTGTTCGACCGTGACCGGATCCAGCAGGCCACCAACGGTCGCCCCATGGCACTGATCGACCTGGCGCTGCCGCGCGACATCGACCCCGCGGTCCGCGACATCGACGGGGTCGAGCTCGTCGACCTGATCGTCCTCTCGCAGCTGGCGGCCAACGCCGAGCTGGCCGCCGACGTGCAGCAGGTCCGGTCGATCGTCCAGGACGAGGTCCGGACGTTCCTGGCTGCCAAGGCCGCCTCCCACATCACGCCGACCGTCGTCGCCCTGCGCACCATGGCGACCGACGTGGTGGCCGCCGAGCAGGCGCGCATCGAGTCCCGCCTGCCCAACCTCACCGACGACGAGCGGGCCGACGTCCGCAAGGCGCTGCACCGGGTCGCCGAGAAGCTCATCCACGCCCCGACCGTCCGCGTCCAGCAGCTCGTCGACGGCCCGGCAGGGCTGACGTACGCCGATGCGCTGGCGGACCTGTTCGCCCTCGACCAGTCGGCCGTCGACGCCGTCACCAGAGTTGGTGAGACGTCGTGACCTCCTCCCAACGCGCCATCCGGCTCGGCACGCGCGCCAGCGCGCTCGCCACGACCCAGTCCGGCCACATCGCGGACCGCCTCCGCGCCGAGACTGGGGTCGAGGTCGAGCTCGTCACGATCTCCACCGAGGGCGACCGCAGCAGTGCGCCGCTGGCCACGATGGGCGGGACCGGCGTGTTCGTCGCGGCCCTGCGCGAGGCACTTATCCGCGGTGAGATCGACCTCGCGGTCCACTCGCTCAAGGACCTGCCCACGACGCCAGATCCCCACCTCGTCCTTGCGGCCGTCCCGCGGCGCGAGGACCCCCGTGACGTGCTCGTGGCCCGCGACGGCCTGACCCTCGGCGAGCTGCCGCAGGGCGCCCGCGTCGGCACGGGCTCACCGCGTCGCGCCGCCCAGCTCAACGCCTTGGGCCTGGGTGTCGAGGTCCTGCCGATCCGCGGCAACGTCGACACCCGCATCGCCAAGATGCGCGCCGGTGACTACGACGGCGTCCTCCTGGCTCGCGCCGGTCTGCTGCGGCTCGGCCGCGCGGATGAGGCGACCGAGATCATCGACCCCCTGCAGATGCTCCCCGCCCCCGGGCAGGGAGCGCTTGCCTGTGAGTGCCGCGTCGACGACGACGCGACGACTCGCCTGCTCGAGCGACTCGACGACAGCGACACTCGTGCTGCCGTCACCGCCGAGCGAAGCCTCCTCGCCACCCTCGAGGCAGGTTGCAGTGCACCGGTGGGAGCTCTGGCCGAGATCGCCGAAGGCGATGACGGTGACGAGCTCTGGCTCCGAGCCGTTGTCGGAGACGTCTCCGGCGCACCCACCATCCGACTGTCCGCCACCGGCAAGCCCAGCGAAGCCGCAGCGGTCGGTGAACGTCTTGCTGTCGAGATGCTCGCCGAAGGTGCCGACGCCCTCGTGGCCGTCGCCACCTCCTGACCCCCTGACAGACCGAGAAAAGGAACACCGTGACCATCACCCCGATGCGAGAAGCACCGTCCACGCCGAGTCCCGGCGCGCGCAAGGCTGTTCGCGGCCACGTGAGCTTCGTCGGTGCCGGACCAGGAGACGCGAGTCTCCTGACGGTCCGTGCGGCCGAGCTGCTGGCGCAGGCGGACATCGTCATCACGGAGCTGCCTGAGCAGTCCGCGCTCGTCACCAACGGTGCCGAGATCGTCGACGGCGGGATCGGCGAGGACGGCGAGACGCTGACCCACGCGGCCCGTGGCCGCCTGGTCGTCAAGCACGCCAAGACCGGCGCCCACGTCGTCCGCCTGATGGCCGGCGACCCGTTCACGTACGCGACGGGCCCCGAGGAGGCTGCCGCCTGCAACAAGGCGGGCATCGGCTTCGAGATCGTGCCCGGCATCTCCTCGGTCTCCGCGGTCCCGGCCTACGCCGGCGTCCCGCTGACCAACCGCACGCATCGCGAGTACTCCGTCGTCAGCGTCGGCGACGCCTCGATCAACTGGGCGGACCACGCGGGGGACGACACCCTCGTGCTGCTGTCGGCCGTCGCCCGCATCGGTGAGGTCGCCACCGGGCTCGTCGACGCCGGCCGCAAGCCCGAGACCCCGGTCGCGATGACGCGGGTCGGCACGACGACCGAGCAGACCACGGTCGTCTCGACGCTCGCCGACATCGCGTCCGACGCCAAGGCGGCAGGCATGACCTCGCCGGCCATCACGGTCGTCGGCGAGGTCGTCACGATGCGCGAGGCGCTGTCGTGGTTCGAGACCAAGCCGCTGTACGGCTGGCGGATCCTGGTGCCCCGCACCAAGGAGCAGTCCGCCGGGCTCGCCTCCCGCCTTCGGGGCTACGGCGCGATCTCCGAGGAGGTGCCGACCATCTCGGTCGAGCCGCCCCGCAACCCGCAGCAGATGGACAAGGCCGTCCGTGGCCTCGTCGAGGGCCGCTACGAGTGGGTCGCGTTCACGAGCGTCAACGCCGTCAAGGCCGTGCGCGAGAAGTTCGAGGAGTACGGGCTCGACGCCCGGGCGTTCTCGGGCCTGAAGATCGCCGCGGTCGGCGAGAAGACTGCCGAGGCCATCGCGACCTGGGGCATCCGCGCCGACCTGATCCCGACGGGCGAGCAGTCGGCCCGCGGCCTCCTCGACGACTGGCCGCCGTACGACGACCTGCTGGACCCCATCAACCGGGTGTTCCTGCCGCGCGCCGACATCGCGACCGAGACCCTCGTGGCGGGCCTGATCGACCTGGGCTGGGAGGTCGACGACGTCACGGCCTACCGGACGGTCCGGGCGGCCCCGCCGCCGGCGCCGACACGCGAGGCGATCAAGACCGGCAAGTTCGACGCGGTCCTGTTCACCTCGTCGTCCACGGTCCGCAACCTCGTGGGCATCGCCGGCAAGCCGCACACGTCGACGATCATCGCGTGCATCGGCCCCGCGACGGCCAAGAC
>JAOPXL010000118.1 GCA_025965175.1 Aeromicrobium sp. | reverse complement strand
CCTCAAGAACGACCACCAGCTCGACCTGCCGCGTCGCCTGCAGATCGAGTTCAGCCAGGTCGTCCAGCAGCTGACCGAGGGCGAGGCCGGCGAGATCGAGCCCGCCGAGATCTGGTCGGCGTTCGAGCGCGAGTACCTCGAGCGGGACGAGCCCTACCGCCTGCAGAGCTTCAGCTCCACGACGTCACCCGACGGCAGCGACCAGCAGGTCGTGGACCTGCGGGTCCGCGGCGAGGTCCAGCAGTTCAAGGGCGTCGGCAACGGGCCGGTCGCGGCATTCGTGGACAGCCTGCGCCAGGCCGGCGCGGACATCCGGCTGCTCGACTACTCCGAGCACGCCCTGGCGCCCGGGACCGAGGGCGCGACGACCCGCGCCGCGGCATACGTCGAGTGCAACGTCGCCGGTGAGACAGTGTGGGGCGTCGGCATCCACGAGAACATCGTGACCGCCTCCCTGCGCGCCGTGGTGTCGGCGGCCAACCGTGCCGAGACCCAGACGATCCCGGCCTAGTCGACACGGGACCTGGTTGGTGTACCGGCCGGTACAGTAAGTGGCCCGGTTCACGGTACGCTCGACGTGACGCCGATCACCCTTCGGCGCAACGTCCGTCCCATGGCGTGACCCGCCGTGGGCGTGAGGAGGAACCGTGACGCGCATCATCAACCAGGTCGCCGTGTTCGGGCTCGGCAAGGTCGGCGAGCTCGTCGCCGACCTGCTCGGCGAGTCCGGCTTCAAGGTCATCGGCTACGACGCCGCCCCGCGTGAGGACCTCGGGTTCGAGGTCAAGCCGCTCGACGTCCGCGACGCCGCCGGCCTGCGCGAGTCGCTGCGAGGAGTCGATGCCGTCGTGTCGTGCCTGCCCTACCACCTCAACATCGAGGTGGCCGAGGCCGCGTACGACGCCCAGGTCCACTACTTCGACCTGACCGAGGACGTCCCGACGACCAACCGGGTCATCGAGCTGGCAGGCGACCGGCCCGCCGCCGCGTTCGCGCCGCAGTGCGGGCTCGCGCCGGGCCTGATCGGCATCATCGGCGCCTCGATCGCGAAGACGTTCGACGAGATCCGCTCGATCGAGCTCAAGGTCGGTGCGCTGCCGCAGAACCCGACCGGCCTGCTCGGCTACGCCATCAACTGGTCGCCCGAGGGTGTCGTCAACGAGTACCTCAACGACTGCGAGGTGCTGCGTCAGGGACACCGCCAGATGGTGCCGGCGATGACCGAGAAGGAGCGGGTCTTCATCGGCGGCATCGAGCTCGAGGCCGCGCTGACGTCCGGCGGGCTCGGCACGATGTGCGAGACGTACGAGGGCGCGGTCCACCGCCTCGACTACAAGACGCTGCGCTACCCCGGCCACTTCGACCAGATGCACTTCCTCTTCGACGAGCTCAACCTGCGCGAGCAGCGCGAGCTGGTCGGGACGATGCTGGTCGCCGCCAAGCCGCCGGTCAACGACGACGTGGTCTACATCCACGCCGCCGTCGAGGGGCGCAAGAACGGTCACCCGTTCCGGGAGAACCACGTGCGCGCCTACAAGCCGCTCGACATCTCCGGGCGCACCTGGCGCGCGATCTCCTGGACCACGGCCGCCTCCGCGGTCAGCGTCGTGGAGCTTGTCGCGGACGGCAAGCTCCCGGCGACGGGATTCATCAAGCAGGAAGACATCGCGCTGGAGGCCTTGTTCTCCACCCAGGCGGGCCGCCACTTCGCAGAGCAGGGGAAAGTCTGATGACCGACATCACCACCCGTACGCAGGAGATCCTGACCCGCCTCGGCGCGGGGGACCCGTTCACGGCCGACGGCGACCTGGTCAGCCGCTCGCCGATCGACGGCAGCGAGCTGGGTCGACTCCGGCCGCACACCCCCGAGGAGGCCGCCGAGGTCATCGGTCGCGCGCAGCACGCGTTCGAGCAGTGGCGGACGGTTCCCGCGCCGGTCCGCGGTCAGTTCGTCCGCGAGCTTGGCGAGCTGCTGCGCGAGCACAAGGACGACCTCGGCGCCCTGGTCTCGATCGAGGCCGGCAAGATCGTCTCGGAGGGCCTCGGCGAGGTCCAGGAGATGATCGACATCTGCGACCTGGCCGTCGGCCTGTCGCGCCAGCTGCACGGTCTGACGATCGCGACCGAGCGACCCGGCCACCGGATGATGGAGCAGTGGCACCCGCTCGGCGTCATCGGTGTCATCTCGGCGTTCAACTTCCCCGTCGCGGTGTGGTCGTGGAACGCCGCACTGGCGTTCGTGTGCGGCGACGCCGTCGTGTGGAAGCCGTCGGAGAAGACACTCCTGACGGCCCTCGCGTGCCAGGCGCTCGCCGCCGAGGCCGGCCGCCGCGCCGGCGTCCCCGACGGGCTCTCGGCGGTCCTGGTCGGTGACCGCACGATCGGTGAGGTGCTGGTCGACGACCCGCGGGTCCCGCTCGTCTCGGCGACCGGATCGACCCGCATGGGCAAGGAGGTCGCACCGCGCGTCGCGTCCCGCCTCGGACGTACGCTGCTCGAGCTCGGCGGCAACAACGCCGCGATCGTCGCTCCCTCGGCCGACCTGGACCTCGCCGTGCGCGGCATCGTGTTCTCCGCCGTCGGCACGGCTGGCCAGCGGTGCACGTCGCTGCGCCGCATCATCGTGCACGAGTCGATCAAGGACGATCTGGTGGCCCGGCTCAAGGCCGCCTACGAGACCCTCCCGATCGGCTCGCCCCTCGAGGCCTCGACCCTGGTCGGCCCGCTGGTCGACGAGTCCGCGTTCGCGGCCTTCGGCGCGGCCGTCGCCACGGCACAGGGCGACGGTGGCGAGCTCGTCACCGGCGGCAGCCGGGCCGACGTCGGCGGCGACGGCTTCTACGTCCACCCCGCGATCGTCGACATGCCCAAGCAGACCGAGATCGTCAAGGCGGAGACCTTCGCCCCGCTGTTGTACGTCCTGACCTACGACGACTTCGCCGACGCGATGGTCCTGCACAACGAGGTCGCGCAAGGACTGTCGTCGTCGATCTTCACCCTCGACGTCCGCGAGGCCGAGACCTTCATGTCGGTCGTGGGCTCGGACTGCGGCATCGCCAACGTCAACATCGGCCCGTCCGGTGCCGAGATCGGCGGAGCGTTCGGCGGCGAGAAGGAGACCGGTGGCGGTCGTGAGTCGGGCTCCGACGCCTGGCGGGCCTACATGCGCCGCTCGACCAACACTGTCAACTACTCGACCGAGCTGCCGCTGGCCCAGGGCGTCGAGTTCGTCTGACCCGCCCGGAGGCGGTGCAGGGATCGCCCTTCCGGGCAGGGGGCGGTGCAGGGGTCGCCCTATCCGGCCCCGTAGGGGCGACTGGTGCACCGCCCCCGACCCCGTAGGGCGACTGGTGCACCGCCCTCTGCTCGGGTCAGGCCCAGATGGCGGGGGCGGGTACGTCCCGGGGCCCGGGCGGCAGCCGCTCGGCGATCCCGTCGGCGTACCTCCGGGCGGTCCAGGCCGTCGCGGCGGCGTCGAGGACGTCGTCGACCGCGACCCCGGTCCGCCGGCACGTGTCGACGACCATCCCATGATCGGCCAGCAGCCGTCTCCGCGCGGCCTCACCGTCGGCGGTCGTTTTGCCGTCCACCAGGACCCCGCCGTGCATGAGGGCGAAGCAGACCTCGGGGTGCGCCTCCACGACCGGGACCCCCGGCGAGGTCGCCAGCCAGTCATGGACGTCCCGGATCTTCGGCACGAGGTACCACGTCTGCTTGCTGAGCCCCAGGCCCAGCGCGATCTTGTTGGCGGCGTTGGCGGCTTGGTAGTCAACCGCGTCGAGCACGACCGCTGCCGGGGCGTTGAACACCGTCGAGGCCCGACCGGGCAGCCGGGGGCGGGCGTGCCGCTCGGCCTCGCGGGGAGCGTCCAGCGGCAGCCCGATCGGGATGTCGATCGCCACGGCGTCGACCGGTCCGGTGAGCGTGACGAGCTCGCCGATCGTGGGCGCCACCAGCACCGTCGTGTCGTCGTCCCACCGGACCCCGACCCAGCCGACCTTGCACCCGTCCACCCCGAGAACCGCCATGCCTCGATCCTCGCACTGGAAACTGTCGGCGGCTCGCGCGATGGTGAGGACATGACCAGAGACGTACAGATCACCTACGACTGCGCCGACCCGGGCGCGCTGGCGGAGTTCTGGGCCGAGGCACTCGGCTACCAGCTCCAACCGCCCCCGGAGGGCTTCGCCAGCTGGGAGGACGCACTCCGGTCCTTCGGCGTGCCGGAGGACCGGTGGAACTCGCGCTCCGCGATCCTGCCGCCCGAGGGCGACCGGCCGCGGGTCTTCTTCCAGCGGGTCCCGGAGGGCAAGAGCGCCAAGAACCGGGTCCACCTCGACGTACGCGTCGCGGTCGGGCAGACCGGGGACGAGCGCATGGCGACCCTGGAGTCCGAGGCGGTCCGGCTCGAGGCCCTCGGTGCGACCCGCGCCTACCGGGTCGAGCCGGACGGTCGGATGGAGCTGGGCTTCATCGCCCTGCAGGACCCGGAGGGCAACGAGTTCTGCCTCGACTGAGGACTACCGGACTCGGTTCTCCTTGCGCCACACGATCTTGAGGCCCGACCAGTCGGAGTCGATCGCCGCGACCTTGACGTCGACCATGCCCAGCTCCAGCGCCGCCGCCCGGATGGCGTTCTCATCGACGTCGCTGACGTGGCCGGCGGCCTTGCGCGGCCACGCGACCCACAACGAGCCGGCTGGGAAGATCCACTCACTCCACTCCGCCATCGAGTGCAGCCGGTCCGCCGCCCGGACGAACACGACTCCCACGTCGGTCGGTCCCGGCGGCACGGCCTCGACGCCCTCCAGCGGCTCGGCGAACGACCAACCCGGCGCAGCGTCCACGACGGCGAGGCGCAGGCCGGGCTTGATCCCCAGCTTCCTGAGCTGGGGAGTCCCGCTGTAGCCGTGGTCCGGTGCCATGCCACGAGCGTAGGACGACAGGGAGCGGCGACCCCGCACGCGTTCCCGGACCTGACGGTGCGGGAGCGGGAGGTGCTCGACCTGATGGCGCGCGGTCTCGACAACGCGAGCATCGCCCAGCGGCCGTTCCTGTCGGAAAAGACCGTGCGCAACCGGGTCAGTGACGTCCTGGCGAAGCTGCAGGCCCGCACCCGGGCCGAGGCGGTGGCGCGCGCACGCGATGCCGGGATCGGCGGCGAGCCGGGGGGCTGATGTCGGCCCCGCACGGCACAATGGACGGGTGAGCCTCTACCGCGACGCCGGCATCGTGCTGCGCGTCCACAAGCTCGGTGAAGCCGACCGCATCATCACCTTGCTGACCCGTCAGCGAGGCCTCGTGCGCGCCGTGGCCAAGGGCGTCCGCAAGACGACGTCACGCTTCGGCGGACGGCTCGAGCCGTTCATGCATGTCGAGCTGCAGCTCGCCGAGGGTCGCTCGCTCGACATCATCACGCAGGTCGAGACGATCAACGCGTTCGCCAAGGACCTCGGCGCCGACTACGCGGCGTACACCGCCGGCACCGCGATGCTCGAGACCGCCGAGCGGCTCGTGCAGGAGGACGGGGAGCCGGCCACCGCGCAGCTACAGCTCCTGACCGGCGCCCTGCGCGCGCTGACCCAGGGCCGCTACACCCCGAGCCTGATCCTGGACTCCTACCAGCTGCGGGCGCTGTCAATCGCGGGCTACGCTCCGACGTTCGACGGCTGCGCCCGCTGCGGCAGCGAGGGCCCGCACCGCAACTTCCACGCCCCGTCCGGCGGCATGCTCTGCGACGAGTGCCGGGTCGCCGGATCGGCGGCACCGTCCCCGTTCACGGTCTCCCTCCTGGCCGGGCTGCTCAGCGGCGACTGGGACCGGGTGCAGGTCTCGGAGGAGCGGTCTCGCCGCGAGGCCAGCAGCATCGTCAGCGCCTATCTCTCGTGGCACCTCGAGCGCGGACTGCGCTCCCTGAGCCACGTCGACCGATGAAGCGCACTGTCCGCGCGCCCGTGCCGCACCCCTCCGGGGCGACCGCGCCGGAGATCCCACTCGCGCAGGTGCCGCGCCATGTCGCGATCGTGATGGACGGCAACGGCCGCTGGGCCAAACAGCGGGGCCTGCCGCGGACGGCCGGCCACGAGATGGGCGAGACAGCCCTGTTCGACGTCGTCGAGGGCGCCATCGAGATCGGCGTCAAGGCCGTGTCGGCCTACGCCTTCTCGACCGAGAACTGGAAGCGCTCGCCCGACGAGGTCCGCTTCCTGATGGGTTTCAACCGGGACGTCATCCGCCGGCGGCGCGATGAGATGCACGAGCTCGGGGTCCGGGTGCGGTGGGCGGGTCGCCGTCCCCGGCTGTGGCGCAGCGTCATCAAGGAGCTCGAGACCGCCGAGG
>JAOPXL010000106.1 GCA_025965175.1 Aeromicrobium sp. | reverse complement strand
GCTGGATCTTGCCGGTGCTGGTCTTGATGAAGTCGGCGCCGGCCATCATCGCGAGCCACGAGGCCTTGCGGACGTTGTCGTACGTCTGCAGCTCCCCGGTCTCGAAGATGACCTTGAGGTGGGCGTGCGTGCCGTCGGGACGCGCGCACGCCTCCTTGGTGGCGACGATCTCGTCGAAGACGCGGTTGAGGTCGCCGGCGAGGAACGCGACACGGTCGATGACCATGTCGATCTCGTCGGCGCCGGCCTCGACGGCGTCCTGGGTGTCGGCGAGCTTGATGTCGAGCGCGGCGCGGCCGGACGGGAACGCCGTGGCGACAGCGGCGACGTTGACGCCGGAGGCGCCGAGCGTCTCCTTGGCGACCGCGACCATGTCGGGATAGACGCACACGGCCGCGGCGGCCGGGCAGCTCGGATCCGTCGGGTCGGGGCGCATCGCCTTGTTGGCGAGGGCGCGGACCTTGCCGGGGGTGTCGGAGCCCTCGAGCGTCGTGAGGTCGACCATCGAGATGGCCAGGTCGATCGCCCACGCCTTCGAGGTCGTCTTGATCGACCGGGTGCCCAGACCCGCGGCGCGGGCCTCGAGGCCGACCTGGTCGACTCCTGGCAGCCCGGCGAGGGTCTTGCGCAGGCCAGTGCCTCGAAGTGACGTGGTGGCGCCTGTCACGGGGGTCCTCCTGAACTCGGCCACGTCGTCGGGACCGACCTCAAGACTAGGCCGCGGAGACCACCGCATGCCAATGCGCGGCGGCCCGAAGCGCCTGCAACAGGAGTTTGGGGGCCAACTTCACCGATTCGACATGTTTCGTCTTCGTAGATGCCGTTGAGGACTCGGACCGCCGGACGGTGACGCGTGGGTTGCGCGCGGTGACGCGTGGGTTGCGCGCGGTGACGCGTGGGTTGCGTCGGTTCGGTGAGGGTCAGTCCGGGCCGCGGCGACGACTGCGCCGCAGGCCCGTCACGAGGGCGATGATGAAGGCCGTGAGCAGCAGCAGTCCGACGATGCCGCCTGCGGCGAGGCCCATCACGACGTAGCGGCCGATGCGGGGGTTGGGGGCGAAGCCGAACGCCTGGACGTCGCCCTCGCCGCTGCACAGCACGGTGTGGTGGGACCCGGGGGTGCCCTTGACGATGCCGACCCGGACCCAGGTCAGTCCGCCGTCGGTGACCGTGATCCGGTCCGCGGAACCGGTGCTCATCGTCGAGGTCTCCGTGCCCTCCAGCGTTGAGGTGCACGTCCCACTGGACAGCTCCGGGGCGACCCACAGGGCCACACCGCGGTCCTCGACCAGGATCGAGACGTCCTGGCCCGCCGGGATGGGGGTGATGTCGTAGCCGGCCACGGCGCGGGCGATGACCACGGAGACGCTGATCGCGACCAGGACCGCCAGGGCGGTCAGGACGCCCGCCACGACGTAGCCGCGCGTGCTGGGCCGTTCCGGCAGCGGGGGAGGGTTGCTCACGGCCCCGTCAGATCCCCAGCGCAGCGGCGAGGTCGGCCTTGATGCCGGCGATCTGCGCGTCGGCCGACTCACGGGCGAGCTCGATCGAGTCGGTCACCGGGACCACGACCTCGAGGTAGCACTTGAGCTTGGGCTCGGTGCCGGACGGGCGGCAGATGATGCGGGCTCCACCGTCCAGCCCCAGCCGGATGCCGTCGGTCGGCGGCAGGTCGCGGTAGCCGTCGGCAAGGTCGTCGACGGACGTCACCGCCAGGCCGCCGAGCTGGGTCGGCGGCGAGGTGCGCAGCGCGTCCATGGCCCGGGAGATGATCGTCAGGTCCTCGACGCGGACCGAGAGCTGGCTCGTGCCGTGGAGCCAGTGATCGCGGTAGATGTCGTCCAGCCGGTCGATCAGGGTCCGGCCCTCGGCCTTGAGCGCGGCGGCGAGCTCGAGCATCGTGATGATCGCGGACACGCCGTCCTTGTCGCGGGCGATGTCGGGGGCGACGCTGTAGCCCAGCGCCTCCTCGTAGCCGAACACGAGGGTCGGGATCTTCCCGAGCCACTTGAAGCCCGTCAGGGTCTGCTCCCACGGCTGGCCGTGGGCGGCGGCCTGGCGGCCGAGCAGGTCCGACGACACGATCGAGGAGCCGTAGGTGCCGGCGACGCCCTTGCGCAGCAGGAAGTCCGCGAGCAGCGCCCCGACCTGGTCGCCGGTCAGCATCCGGTACGACTCGCCGTCCCGGACGCCCACGGCGCAACGGTCGGCGTCAGGGTCGTTGGCCACGATGATGTCCGCGCTCGTGTTGGATGCGAGCTTGAGCGCGAGGTCCATCGCGCCGGGCTCCTCCGGGTTGGGGAACGCGACGGTCGGGAAGTCGGGATCGGGATCGGCCTGGGCTGGGACGACGTGCAGCGGGGGGAAGCCGGCCCGGGCGACGGCCTGGACCAGCGTGTCCCGACCGACGCCGTGCATCGGGGTGTAGACCGCGACGACCTCGCGCGGTCCGTCCCCCGGCAGCGCGACGACCGCCTCGACGTACGCCTCGGCGACCTCGGGTCCCAGGGTCACGTAGCCGTCGTCGCGGGGCATCTCGTCGACCCGGCCGACGGCGTCGATCGCGTCGGAGATCTCGCCGTCCGCCGGCGGCACGATCTGGCTGGAGTCCTCGAGGTAGACCTTGTAGCCGTTGTCCTGCGGCGGGTTGTGCGACGCCGTCACCATGACCCCCGCGCTGCAGCCCAGGTGCCGGATCGCGAACGCGAGGACCGGGGTCGGCAGGTGGGTCGGGAGCAGGAACGCGTGCACGCCCGCGCCCTCCATGATCTCGGCGGTGTCGCGGGCGAACACGTCGGAGTTGTGCCGCGCGTCGTAGCCGACGACGACGGTCGGAGCCTCCCCGTGGTCCAGCAGATAGGCCGCCAGTCCCGCCGCAGCCTGCGCCACGATGACCCGGTTCATCCGGTTGGGCCCCGCGCCGAGGGCGCCGCGCAGCCCGGCGGTGCCGAACTGGAGGCGCTCGGCGAAGCGGTCCTCGAGCCCAGCGGTTTCGCCGGCGTCGATCAGCTCCTGCAGCTCGGCGCGGGTGGCGGGATCGGGGTCCTGGCTCACCCAGTCCTGGGCGCGCTCGACAAGGTCCATGTCAGATCCTCGGGAGGATGTCGCCGAGGAGGGCGCCCATGCGGGTCGCGGCGGACTTGCCGGCCTCCAGGACCTCCTCGTGGTTGAGCGGCTCGCCGGTCATGCCGGCCGCGGCGTTGGTCACCAGCGAGATGCCGAGGATCTCCAGGCCGGCGGCCCGGGCCGCGATGGCCTCGAGCGTCGTCGACATGCCCACCAGGTCCCCGCCGATCGCGCGGACCATCCCGATCTCGGCGGGCGTCTCGTAGTGCGGCCCAGGCAGCTGGACGTACACACCCTCGTCGAGGCTGGGGTCGGCCTCCTTGCAGAGCGCCCGGAGGCGGGACGAGTAGAGGTCGGTCAGGTCGACGAAGTGCGCGCCCTCCAGGGGCGAGGTCGCCGTCATGTTGATGTGGTCGCTGATGAGCACCGGCGTGCCGGGCGACCAGGCGGGGTTGAGCCCACCGCAGCCGTTGGTCAGCACCAGCGTCCTGACCCCCGCGGCGGCCGCGGTGCGGACGCCGTGCACGACGGCGGCGACGCCCTTGCCCTCGTAGAAGTGGGTACGGCCGAGGAAGATCAGCAAGCGCTTGTCGCTCAGGGTCACCGAGCGGACCGTGCCGCCGTGACCCTCGACGGCGGGGGCGCTGAAGCCGGGGAGCTCGGCGAGGGGGATCTCGTGGTCGGGGGACCCCAGCGCGTCGGCGGCCGGCAGCCAGCCCGAGCCCATCACGAGGGCGATGTCGTGGTCACCTCCGCCGGTACGTTCGCGGAGTGCCTCGGAGGCCTGTCGGGCGAGTTCAGTGGTGCTCACCTGCCGTACATTACGACCCCGCGTGGGCCGGTGTCGGACTCTGCCCGCAACTTCACCAAGACGTGACCAACCCGACCGTTCGGCCGATTCGCCCCGGCCGCGTCGGGTGCGCGAGAATGGGCCCGTGGCTCATGTGACGATCGTCGGCGGCGGACCGGGTGGATACGAGGCGGCGCTGGTGGCCGCTCGACTGGGAGCCGAGGTGACGCTCGTCGAGCGCGACGGCATCGGCGGGTCCACGGTGCTCACCGACTGCGTGCCGAGCAAGACGCTCATCGCGACTTCCGACCTGCTCACCGAGCTCGGCACGGCCGCCGAGCTGGGTGTCGAGATGCCGACCTCGCTGCGTGCCGACCTGGCCGTCGTCGACTCGCGCGTGCTGGCCCTGGCGCGGGCGCAGTCCGCTGACATCGCCGAGCGCCTGGCCGGCAGTGGGGTCACGATGATCGCCGGCACCGCCACGATCGCGGCGTCGGGCGTCGTCGACGTCGAGACCGCGGACGGGCCGCAGCGCATCACCTCGGACGCGATCCTGCTCGCGACCGGTGCCCACCCCCGGGTCAGCCCGACGGCTCAGCCGGACGGCGAGCGCATCCTGACGTGGGAGCAGGTCTACGGGCTGCAGTCCCTGCCGGAGCACATGATCGTCGTCGGCTCGGGTGTCACCGGTGCCGAGTTCGCCAGCGCCTACAACGGGCTGGGCGCGCACGTCACGCTCGTGTCGAGCCGCGACCGGGTGCTGCCGGGCGAGGACGTCGACGCGGCCAACGTCATCGAGAACGTGTTCACGCGCCGGGGCATGACGGTCATGGGCAACTCGCGCATGGCGTCGGTCGAGCGTACGGACGCCGGTGTGCTCGTGACACTGACCGACGGTCGCACGGTCGAGGGCTCGCACTGCCTGCTCGCGCTGGGCTCGATCCCCAACACCGCGGGCCTCGGGCTCGAGGAGCTCGGCATGGTCCTCGACGACGGTGGCTTCGTGAAGGTCGACCGCGTCTCTCGCACCAGCATCGGCGGCATCTACGCCGCGGGCGACTGCACGGGCGTCCTGATGCTCGCGTCGGTCGCGGCGCAGCAGGGCCGCATCGCGATGTCGCACCTGCTGGGCGACGCGGTCCACCCGCTCGACCTGGCCAAGGTGTCGAGCAACGTCTTCACCTCGCCCGAGATCGCGACGGTCGGGTTGTCCCAGAAGCAGGTTGACGCGACCGATCTGCAGATCGACGTCGCGATGCTGCCGCTCGCCGCCAACGCCCGGGCCAAGATGCAGGGCGTGCACGACGGATTCGTCAAGATCTTCGTCCGACGGGGGATGGGCGTCGTCGTTGGCGGTGTCGTCGTGGGACCCAAGGCCAGCGAGCTGATCCACGCTCTCTCCCTCGCGGTGTCGGCCTCGCTGACGGTCGACCAGGTCGCCGATGCGTTCACGGTCTATCCGTCCATGTCCGGCTCGGTGGCCGAAGCCGCGCGACGGCTGCACGCGCTCGTCTGAGGGTCGGGACGTCCTGTTGCCATTGCAGGAATAACACGTTTGTAGTTATCCGGATCCGAGATTTTCGTTCGCATTCTGGGCCGAAATGTGAGCATAATCGATCGGCAACCCCACCAGTCACACCAGTCACACGATTGGACTTCCCCATGTTCTCCTGGCGCGCAGCTCGACGCTGCTCGGGCCTCGCTGCCACCGCACTCGCGGTCGGCGTCCTGGTGCCTGCCCCCGCTCACGCCGACGGTATGGAGGTCGGTGTCGGTGCACCACCCACGACGGCCTCGCGGCCCGTGACTGCGCACCCGGCCAAGGTCACCCAGCAGTCGATCCCCACCCGTGCGCCCGAGGACCGGGCACCTGCGGCCCGGTCCGCGAAGGACTCGACGGTCGTCGCCGAGCTGGACGCGGACAAGCTCGCGCCGTTCTCGATGCTCGGTGTCACCTGGGAAGGTGGCCTGAAGGACGCCGACACCGTCGTCGAGGTCCGCTGGCGTTCGGCCGGCACGTGGTCCGCGTGGACCGAGCTGCACTCAGATCCGGCTCCCGAGGAGGGTGGCCGGTCCGGCACCGAGCCGCAGTGGGTCGGCACCGCCGACGGCGCCCAGGTGCGCGTCGCGTCGAACGCCGAGGCGAAGCCGAGTGGCCTGGCGCTCAGCACGATCGATCCCGCCGCGCCCGCCGTCGAGCCCGCGGGTACGTCCGTCGACCCGGCTGTCGCGGTGACGCCGGCTGCGAGCGTCTCGCAGCCGACCATCATCTCCCGCTCGAGCTGGGGTGCGAGCAGCGCCGGCTCCTGTGACAGCCCGATCTACGGGTCGACGACCCGTGGGGCGGTCATCCACCACACGGCCGGTACCAACACGTACACCAAGGACCAGTCGGCTGCGATCGTCAAGGCCACGCAGGCCTATCACATGAAGAGTCGCCAGTGGTGCGACATCGGCTACAACTTCCTGGTCGACAAGTACGGCCAGACGTTCGAAGGTCGCGCCGGGGGCGTGACGAAGCCCGTCCGTGCCGCGCATGCAGGCAATCTCGCCGTCAACGAGGAGACGATGGGCGTCTCGCTGATGGGCACCTTCGACAAGACGACGCCGACAGCGGCCATGAAGACGGCCGTCGTGAACCTCGTGTCGTGGCGCTTCGCGCAGTACAAGCTGCCCGCGAAGGGCACCTACTCGCTCGGTGGGCTGACGCTCAACCGTATTGCCGGGCACCGCAACGTCGTCGGCACCGAGTGCCCGGGCGCCGTGGTGTACTCGTGGCTCAGCGCCAAGGGTGGCCTGCGTGATCTCGTCGAGGATCGCCTCGCGACCGGTGGGGGCCCGTCGACGGTGGGCGGGTTGGCGGCCTCGGATGAGGCGTCGACGGCTGCGACGGTGTCGTGGGACGCGGTGCCTGGTGCGGCGAAGTATCGGGTGTACTACTCGACGTCGTCGTCGATGGGGAGTGCGTGCGAGCCGGATTGTCGGGTGATCACGCCGTCGGACCTGGGTTCGCCGTCGTACCGCTTGACGGGGTTGAAGGCTGGTTCGGCGTACTACGTGAAGGTGTCGGCGATCAGTGCGGCGGGCAAGACGTTGACGGGGTGGCAGACGACGCCGTTGAAGGTTCAGCTGGCGTCGGTCGTTCCGTCGACGGTGGGCGGGTTGGCGGCCTCGGATGAGGCGTCGACGGCTGCGACGGTGTCGTGGGACGCCGTGCCGGGTGCGGCGAAGTATCGGGTGTACTACTCGACGTCGTCGTCGATGGGGAGTGCCTGCGAGCCGTATTGTCGGGTGATCACGCCGTCGGACCTGGGTTCGCCGTCGTACCGGTTGACGGGGTTGAAGGCTGGTTCGGCGTACTACGTGAAGGTGTCGGCGATCAGTGCGGCGGGCAAGACGTTGACGGGGTGGCAGACGACGCCGTTGAAGGTTCAGCTCACCGACAGCGCGACGAACCGCGACGTGCCGCAGGGCCTTCGAACCACCTCGGCCACGACGTCGGCGATCACGTTCTCATGGGGCGCGGTCTCAGGTGCGCCGCGGTACCGGATCCAGCTGTCCACGTCATCCTCGATGTCGGGAGCGACGTACTACCGGTTCTACGGGACGTCAGGGACCGTCTCCGGGCTGAAGGCAGGGACCAAGTACTACGCGAAGGTCCGCACGATCGAGGATGACGGGACGAACATCTCTCCCTACTCGTCGGCGGTGACGGCCTCGACGGTCGCCGCGGCCGGCTCAGCGAGCACCGTCCGCGACACCGTCAACGTCCCGAGCAGCCGGGCGATCACGTTCACGGGCCATGGGTACGGTCATGGGATCGGCATGAGCCAGTACGGCGCCGAGGGCGGGGCCCGCTCCGGTGAGTCGTACACCAAGATCCTCAGCACGTACTACCCCGGGACGGCGATCGGTTCCCGGTCGGGCTCGATGCGCGTGCTGCTGTCCAAAGACACGACGGACTCGGTGATGGTCGAGGGTCGCAGCGGACTGGTGCTGCGAAACCTGGCCTCCAAGACGACCACGAGCCTGCCCACGACCATGGGTGGCAAGACCGTCATCCGGTGGAACATCACCGCCAACCCGGCGAACAAGAAGCAGTCGCTCCTGCAGTACCGCACCTCGAGCACGTGGCAGACGTACAAGTCCATGGTGTGGACCGGGGACGCGCAGTTCGAGGCGTCGACCCTGCGGCTCATCATGCCGAACGACTCGGCGGTGAGCTACCGGTCCGCCCTGCGGTCCGCGCTGCCGTCCTCAGGGTCCACCGCGCGCAACACCGTGAACGTGCTGTCGATCGAGAACTACACCCGGGGTGTGGTCGCTCGTGAGATGCCCTCCAGCTGGCACGCGGAGGCGCTGAAGGCCCAGGCCGTCGCTGCCCGTACGTACGGCGTACGGTCGATGTCGTCCAGTCGCTACTACGACATCTGCGACACGACGGCGTGCCAGGTGTACGGCGGGGTCTCGGCGGAGACGAGCGCGACCGACAGCGCCGTCAGCGGCACTGCGGGCAAGATCCTGACCTCAGGAGGCACGCCGGCCTTCACGCAGTTCTCGTCGTCGTCGGGCGGCTACACCAACGCGGGCAGCCAGTCGTACCTTCGTGCGGTCTCGGACCCCTGGGACAACTGGTCGGGCAACAAGAACCACAGCTGGTCGATCTCGGTCAAGGCGTCCACGATCGAGCAGAAGTACCCGACCGTCGGCACGTTGAAGTCGCTGCAGGTCCTCAGCCGCAACGGCCATGGGGACATGGGCGGACGTGTGGCGTCGATCAAGCTCGTCGGGTCGAAGGCCAGCAAGACGATCAAGGGCACCGATGCGAGGTTCGCGTTCGGCCTGAGGTCGGACTGGTTCGGCTTCTGACGACGCACGCCGAGGCGTGAGGTGCGGTCGGACCGTCTGGGATACTGAGGACATGACCGCTCTCGCCAGATCCGCCGCGATCTCCGCCGCCGCGACCGCCGTGTCCTTGGCGCTCGCGGCTTGGATCTTCGGCTCGTTCAACATCCGTCTCGGGTGGTTCCTGTTCGCGGTCGCGTTGTTCACGATGTTGACCGTGGCGATGCGGGGGATCGTCCTTCGCACCGTCAACCGGTTCGTCCGTGGCTACACCGTCGCCGGCGGTCTCGTACTGACATTCCTGGGCCTGCTGCTCACCGACTGGATCGTGCCGGCCGCTGGCTTCTCCATCCAGGGCGCGGGAACCTGGATCGGCGTGACGTTGATCGTGTGGGCGGCAGGAGTGGCGTACGGCGAGGTCGACAGCACCCGCCCCGAGCCCCGCTGACCCTCCCGACCCGCTGGCCCTCCCGACCCGCTGGCAGTGACGTTTGGGCCCCCAGATCGCTGATCTGGGGGCCCAAACGTCACGCTCAGCGGTTGGTGACCTACTCGCTGGGTGTGGCGTCCTTGATCTCGGCGACGATCTCGCCGGAGCCGATCGGCCCGCCGACCTCGACCTTGAGGCCCGTGATGATGCCGGCCTTGTGGGCGGTGATGGGCTGCTCCATCTTCATGGCCTCGACGACGATGACCTGATCGCCCGCGGCGACCTCCTGGCCCTCCTCGACGGTGACCTTGACGACGGTGCCCTGCATCGGGGCGACGAGCGAGTCGCCGCCCGCGGCGGCACCGGCGGCCTTGCCACCCTTGCGCTTGGCCTTCTTGGCGGTGCCGGTCGCAGCCGCGGAGGCGCCGAGCCCGCCGGGGAGGACGACCTCGACGCGCTTGCCGCCGACCTCGACGACGACGCGCTCGCGCTCCTCGGGCTCGGAGTCCACGGACCCGCCGGTGTACGGCTCGAGCTCGTTGACGTAGTCGGTCTCGATCCACGTCGTGTAGACCGTGAAGTCGCCGTCCTCGGCGGTGAAGGCCGGGTCGTCGACGACCGAGCGGTGGAACGGGATGACGGTCGGCATGCCGTCGACGACGAACTCGTCGAGCGCGCGGCGCGATCGCTGCAGGACCTGCTCACGGCTGGTGCCCGACACGATGAGCTTGGCGACGAGGGAGTCGAACGAGCCGGGGATCGTCTCGCCCTCCTCGTAGCCGCCGTCGAGGCGGACGCCGGGGCCCGACGGCGGAGCCCACTTGGTAAGGGTGCCGGGGGCCGGGAGGAAGCCGCGGCCGCCGTCCTCGGCGTTGATGCGGAACTCCATCGAGTGGCCACGGATCTCCGGATCGCCGTAGCCGAGCTCCTCGCCCGCCGCGATGCGGAACATCTCGCGGACCAGGTCGAGGCCGGTGACCTCCTCGGAGACCGGGTGCTCAACCTGCAGGCGGGTGTTGACCTCGAGGAAGCTGATCGTGCCGTCGCGGGCCACGAGGAACTCGCACGTGCCGGCGCCGACGTAGCCTGCCTCCTTGAGGATCGCCTTCGAGGAGGAGTAGAGCCGCTCGATCTGCTCATCGGTCAGGAACGGCGCGGGCGCCTCCTCGACGAGCTTCTGGTGACGACGCTGCAGCGAGCAGTCGCGGGTCGAGACGACCACGACATTGCCGTGGCTGTCGGCGAGGCACTGGGTCTCGACGTGGCGCGGCTGGTCGAGGAACTTCTCGACGAGGCACTCGCCGCGGCCGAAGGCGCTGATCGCCTCGCGGACGGCGGACTCGTACGCCTCGGGGATCTCCTCGATCGTGCGGGCGACCTTGAGGCCACGTCCGCCACCACCGAAGACGGCCTTGATCGCGACCGGCACACCATTGGCCTTCGCGAACTCGACGACCTCGTCGGCATCCTTGACCGGCTCCTTGGTGCCGGGGGCGAGGGGCGCGTTGGCCCTCTGCGCGATCTGCTTGGCCTTGGCCTTGTCGCCGAGGTTCTCGATCGCCGACGGCGGCGGACCGATCCAGATCAGCCCGGCGTCGATGACGGCCTGGGCGAAGTCGGCGTTCTCGGCGAGGAAGCCGTAGCCGGGGTGGACGCTGTCGGCCCCGGACTTGTCGGCGACCGCGAGGATCTTCTCGATCGACAGGTACGACTCGGCGGGTGTGGACCCGCCGAGCGAGTGCGCCTCGTCGGCGAGACGGACGAACACCGCGTCGCGATCGGGCTCGGCATACACGGCAACGCTGCCGATGCCGGCGTCCTTGCACGCTCGGATGATGCGAACGGCGATCTCTCCGCGGTTCGCGATCAGGACCTTGGCCAGGGGCTTGCTCACTGAATTGTTCTCCTCGACGTGACGGCACTGCCTGCCGCAGTCTAGGGCGTACGGCCCGTGGCCGGGATATGAGGTTGGTTACGCGGCGGTAGGCCGCAGGGTGCACGCTCGGATCACCACGTCTGGTTAATGGTTGTTAACATGCGGTCATGACCTTCGCACTCTCCCGCGAGCACGAGACCTTCCGCCGCAGCGTCCGCGAGTTCGCGGAGGCCGAGATCGGCCCCCACGTCGCACAGTGGGACAAGGACCACCACTTCCCGGTCGACGCGGTCCACAAGATGGGCGACCTCGGCCTGTTCGGCCTGACCGCACCGGAGGAGTTCGGCGGGTCCGGCGGCGACTTCACGAGCCTGTGCGTCGCGATCGAGGAGCTGGGTCGGGTCGACCAGTCGATCGGCATCACGTTGGAGGCCGGCGTCGGTCTGGGCATCACGCCGATCCTCGAGTACGGCACGCAGGAGCAGAAGGAGCAGTGGCTCCCCGACCTCGTGGCCGGGCAGAGGCTCGCCGGCTTCGGCCTGACCGAGCCCGGCGCGGGCTCGGACGCCTCGGCCACCAAGACCAAGGCCGAGCTGGACGGCGACCAGTGGGTCGTCAACGGCTCCAAGCAGTTCATCACCAACTCCGGCAGCGAGATCACCTCGGTCGTCACGGTCACCGCCCGCACCGGGACGCGGGACAACGGCAGCCCGGAGATCTCGGCGATCATCCTCCCGTCCGGGACGCCCGGCTTCGTGGCGGAGGCGCCGTACGACAAGCTCGGCTGGCACATCTCCGACACCCACCCCTTGTCGTTCACCGACGTGCGGGTGCCCGCCGACCACCTTCTCGGCGATCGCGGCCGGGGCTACGCGCAGTTCCTCGCGACGCTCGACGACGGCCGGGTCGCGATCGCGGCCCTGGCTGTCGGGCTGATCCAGGGTTGCCTCGACCTGTGCGTCCAGTACGCCGGGGAGCGGACGACGTTCGGCGTCCCGATCGGCAGCAAGCAGGGTGTCGCGTTCCAGGTCGCGGACCTGGCCGTCATGGCCCAGGCCGGGCGGGCGCTGACCTATCAGGCGGCGGCGATGAAGGACAACGGCGCGTCGTCGAAGGAGTTCAAGCAGGCGGCGTCGATCGCCAAGCTCTACACCTCGGAGGCGGCGGTCACCGCGACCCGCATCGCGACTCAGGTCTTCGGCGGCTACGGCTTCATGGAGGAGTATCCCGTCGCCCGGTTCTACCGGGACGCCAAGATCCTGGAGATCGGGGAGGGCACCTCGGAGGTCCAGCGGATGCTGATCGCACGCGGTCTCGGTCTGCCGGTCGAGTAGGCGTCAGCGCACCGATCTTTCGGCGTTCACGCCGCTGGAGCAGCACGCACGCCGAAAGATCGGTCCCGAGGGGTCTAGAGGTTCGTCATCTTGGCGCAGGGAAGCGGAATGTGCTTCGCGCCCTCACCGAAGTCGACCTGGGCCGACTGGGTGCCTTGCAGGCTGACGATGCGACCGAGTCCGTAGGTGTCGTGCGAGACGCGTGCACCGACTTCGTACACCTCGTCAATGACCTCCGGACCGGCCTGGAAGGGACTGGATGCGTGGTAGCGGCGTCGCCGCGGTGAGGTTGCCATCGTCCACCCAT
>JAOPXL010000098.1 GCA_025965175.1 Aeromicrobium sp. | reverse complement strand
TCGCCGTGGCGTTCGTCCTCGGCACCGTCATCAACAAGACGATCGGCTTCCGCATCAAGGAGGACGAGGAGGCCGCGGGCATCGACTCGGTGCTCCACGGCGAGGAGGGCTACTCCTTCAGCTAGGTCCGCTCGGCTGAGCCTGACCGCACGACCCGACGCGCCCGCCGGTACGACCGGCGGCCGCGTCGGATCGTGCCCGCGGGAGCGGGACGAGCCGATTGGCTCCGACGCGATCAGGTGTGGCAGAATTGGCCTCTGGCGCCGGATGCCTCTGCCACAGGGGAGTCGTCGATCATCGCCACTCCATTCTCGAAACATCCCCCCATCCGTGGGTGACCTGTGGCGCCAGCGAGGAGTAGAACCATGACCAACATCATCGATCAGGTTGCCAGCGAGTCGCTGCGCACCGACATCCCCGCCTTCCGGGCCGGCGACACCCTCGAGGTGCACGTCAAGGTCATCGAGGGAACGCGTTCACGCGTCCAGGTCTTCAAGGGTGTCTGCATCAAGGTCCAGGGGTCCGGCGTCGGCCGCACCTTCACGGTCCGCAAGGTCAGCTTCGGCGTCGGCGTGGAGCGTACGTTCCCGCTGCACACGCCCGTGATCGACAAGATCGACGTCGTGATCCGCGGCGACGTGCGTCGCGCCAAGCTCTACTACCTCCGCAGCCTGCGCGGCAAGGCCGCCAAGATCAAGGAGAAGCGCGACGTCTGAGTCGCCCGGTGCTGCCGTGCCCGTCCCGCCCACCGGCGTGCGTCGAGCACGGCAGCTGCCGTTCTGGCAGGAGACGATCCTGCTGGTCGTCGCGGCCGTCCTCATGGCGGTCGTCATCAAGGCCTTCGTCGTCCAGGCGTTCTACATCCCCTCCGGGTCGATGGAGCCGACGATGCGGGTCGACGACAAGGTCCTGGTCCAGAAGGTCTCCTACTGGAGCGGGGACGTGCACCGCGGGGACGTCGTGGTGTTCGACGATCCCGGCGGCTGGCTCGACCCGGCTGACACGCCGCCCAGCAGCCCGGTGCAGGGCGCCCTGGCGAAGATCGGCCTGGCCCCGACCGGGGGGCACCTGATCAAGCGGGTCATCGGCACCGGGGGAGACCACGTCATGTGCTGCGTCGACGGCCGGCTGCAGGTCAACGGCCTCTCGGTCGACGAGCCGTACGTCCTGGATCGTGCAGCGACCAGCGACACGCCGTTCGACGTGACGGTCCCCGCCGGCCACCTGTGGGTCATGGGTGACAACCGGGGCAACTCGTACGCGTCGCCACAGCACCTGGGCGATCCCGACCACGGGTTCATCGCGGAGTCGAGAGTCGTCGGCCGGGCGTGGGTGCGTCTGTGGCCGCTCGGACGGGCCGGCTTCCTGCGCGGCACGCCAGTCTTCGACGACGTCCCCGCACCATGATCGGGACCCACTGCTGACACGCCGGTCTGGGCGTCGGGGCGTTGCGCGTTCCGGCTAGGCTCGCCGAGTGACCACCACGAAGAAGCGACAGCTCCCCGTCTGGCAGGAGTCGATCCTTCTGGTGCTGACCGCCATGGTGATGGCTGTCGTGGTCAAGACGTTCTTCCTCCAGGCGTTCTACATCCCCTCGGAGTCCATGGAGCCGACGATGCTCGTGGACGACAAGATCCTGGTCCAGAAGGTCTCCTACTGGGGCGGCGACATCAAGCGCGGCGACATCGTGGTCTTCGACGACCCGGGAGGCTGGCTCGGCCCCGAGGAGTCGCGGCACGCCTCCAACCCGCTGCAGAGCGCCCTGGAGAAGGTCGGGCTGTTCCCGACCGGCGGTCACCTGATCAAGCGGGTCATCGGCGTCAGCGGCGACAAGGTGAAGTGCTGCACGGACGGCAAGCTGACGGTCAACGACGTCGAGCTCGACGAGCCGTACGTCGCGAACGAGTCGGCGACCGCGGACCAGACGTTCGAGGTCACGGTCCGCAAGGGATATCTGTGGGTCATGGGCGACAATCGGGGCAACTCGTCGGACTCGCGTGCCCACCAGGGCGACCCGGGCGGGGGACAGGTGCCCGCGGACAGCGTCGTCGGCAAGGCGTGGGTGAGGGTGTGGCCGCTCGGTCGCGCCGGGTTCATCCACAAGCCCAAGTCGTTCGAAGCCGTCAACGGCAAGTGAGGCGGCGGCTGCCATGACCAGGCTGGCGAAGGGGTCGACGATCCGTCGCGACGCCGGGCTCTACGGCTACGAGCGCGCGCTGGCACGCCAGGGCCTGCACCCCGTCGCCGGCGTCGACGAGGCGGGCCGCGGTGCGTGCGCAGGTCCTCTCGTCGCCTCCGCCGTGGTGCTGGAGCGGCCCATCGCCGGGCTGGCCGACTCCAAGCTGTTGACCGAGAAGCGTCGTGAGGCCTGCTTCGACCTGATCATGGAGAAGGCCGTCGACGTCTCGGTCGTGGTCATCCCGGCCGCCGAGTGCGACCGCATGGGACTGCACCACGCCAACATCGCGGCCCTGCGCCGCGCCCTGGCCAGGCTCGCGGTGCGACCCGGCTACGTCCTCACCGACGGCTTCCCGGTCGACGGTCTGGGTGTCCCGGGACTCGCGGTGTGGAAGGGTGACCGGGTCGCCGCCTCGATCGCGGCGGCGTCGGTCGTCGCGAAGGTGACACGCGATCGCCTGATGGTCCGCCTGCACGAGGACTTTCCGGCATACGATTTCGCCACGCACAAGGGCTACAGCACTCCGGTGCACCAGGCCG
>JAOPXL010000135.1 GCA_025965175.1 Aeromicrobium sp. | reverse complement strand
TCGGGCGCGTCGATGTCCTCGTCGTACTCGTCGTCGAAGTCTGCCTGCTCGACGAGGCCGAGGTACTCGCCGACCTTACGCATTGCGCCTGCCATGGTTGCTCCGTGTGTCCGATCGGAAATGACATGTCTGAGATTACCCGCTGGAGGGCCGCTCACCGAGTATCGAGCGCCCGATGCGCAGGTGTGTCGCGCCGGCGGTGATCGCGGCCTCGAAGTCGCCGCTCATGCCGGCGGAGACGATCGCGGCGTCCGGGTGCGTCTCGCGGAGGCGAGCCGAGAGCCGGACGAGGTGCTCGAAGTGCGGCGCGGGGTCCTCGCCGAGCGGCGCGACCGTCATCAGGCCGCCCAGCACCAGGCCCGGGGCGGCCACGATGGCGTCGGCCACCGTCCCGATGTCGTCGGGCACGGCGCCCGCCCGGCCGGGGTCGGTCGCGTCGAAGTCGACCTGCACGAGGCACGTCAGGGTACGCCCGGCGGACTCGGCTCCGCGCGACAGCGCGTTGACGAGCTTGACCCGGTCGACGCTGTGGACGACGTCGGCGTAGCGGGCGACCGCGCCGGCCTTGTTGGTCTGCAGCCCGCCCAGGAAGTGCCAGCGCACGGCGTGCTGCACCTCGCGGGCCTTGTCGCCCGCCTCGGGGTGCCGGTTCTCCCCCATGTCGGTCACGCCGAGCTCCGCCAGGAGGTCGACGTCCGAGGCGGGATGGGTCTTGGTGACCGCGACCAGCGTGATCTCCGACCGGTTGCGCCCCGCAGCGGCGCAGGCGGCCGCGATGCGGCGCTCGGTCTCGGCGAGGCCGGCGGCCAGCTCGTCGCGCCGGTCGCTGCTCATCGGATCACCGCGACGGCGCCGAACCGGCCGGAGTCCTGGCCCTGGCGACGGTAGGAGTAGAAGCGTTCGTCCTCGATCGTGCACTCGTGAGCACCGAGGTCCGTCGCGGGGATGCCGAGCTCGCGCAGCTGTGCCATGACGCCAGCCCCGACGTCGATCGCCGGGGTGCCCCACGACGTGGTCGACCGCGCCTCGGGGACGACCGCCCCGACGGCGTCCGCCATCTCCTCGGGCAGCTCGTAGCAGCGTCCGCAGGCGCGGGGGCCGACGTACGCCTCGAGGGCCTCGGCGCCGCGCTCGCGCAGCGAGCCGACGGCCGCCATGACGACACCCTTGACGAGGCCCTCACGACCGCAGTGCACGACTCCCGCGACGGGCTCGTCCAGCCCGACGATCACGATCGGGGTGCAGTCCGCGACCCGGACCAGCACGCCGACCCCGGGCTCGTCGGTCAGCAGGACGTCGGCGACCGGGATCTCCCCCGCCGCGACCTCGTCGGTCCACGCCACCTCGGCGCCGTGCACCTGGGTCATCCGGACCAGCCGGTCGACGTCGAGCTCCTCGGAGACGAGCTCCAGGTTGCGCCGGACCAGGTCGTCCACGTCACCGTTGGACGTGCCGAGGTTGAGCGAGGACCAGGGGCCCTCGCTCGACCCCCCGTCGCGATCGGTGAACGCGAGCTCGACCCGACCGACCGTCCGCCGGTGCCAGAACACCTCGGCTCAGCGCAGGAAGTCGGGCACGTCGAGGTCGTCGCCGTAGCTCGCCGGCATGGGCTCCGCCGGGATCGTGGCGTTGCCGGCACCGTCCTGCGGCTGCCGGGGTCCGTCGAGGTGCGGGTCGGGCGTCAGGTACGTCTGCGCCCGCTCCGGCTCGGGGGTCGGGGCCGGGGAGTCCTTGAGCAGCGCCGGCTTGCTGGCGTCGCGCAGCATGGGCTCCCCACCGTCGAAGCCGGCCGCGATGACCGTGACCCGGACCTCGTCACCCAGGGCGTCGTCGATGACGGCACCGAAGATGATGTTGGCGTCGGGGTGGACCGCGTCGGCGACCAGGCCGGCAGCCTCGTTGATCTCGAACAGTCCGAGGTCGGAGCCACCGGCGATCGACAGCAGGACGCCTCGGGCGCCCTCGATCGAGGCCTCGAGCAGCGGGCTGGACACTGCGCTCTCGGCGGCCACCGCGGCACGGTGCTCGCCGCGGGCGGAGCCGATGCCCATGAGGGCCGAGCCGGCGTCCGACATGACCGACTTGACGTCGGCGAAGTCGAGGTTGATCAGGCCCGGCGTCGTGATGAGGTCGGTGATGCCCGAGACGCCCTGGTGCAGGACCTGGTCGGCCTGGCGGAACGAGTCCAGCAGGCTGACGTTGGGATCGCTGATCGACAGCAGCCGGTCGTTGGGGATCACGATCAGCGTGTCGACCTCGTCGCGGAGCGCCATGATGCCGGCGTCGGCCTGGCCCGAGCGGTTGCGGCCCTCGAACTTGAACGGGCGCGTCACGACGCCGATCGTCAGCGCGCCGAGCGAGCGAGCGATGCGAGCCACGACGGGCGCGCCGCCCGTGCCGGTGCCGCCACCCTCACCGGCGGTGACGAAGACCATGTCGGCGCCCTTGATGGCGGCCTCGATCTCCTCGGCGTGGTCCTCAGCTGCGCGCTTGCCGATCTCAGGGTTCGCGCCGGCTCCGAGGCCGCGGGTCGAGTCGCGGCCGACGTCGAGCTTGACGTCGGCGTCGCTCATCAAGAGTGCCTGCGCATCCGTGTTGATCGCGATGAACTCGACTCCCTTGAGCCCCATCTCGATCATGCGGTTGACCGCATTGACGCCGCCCCCGCCGATGCCGACAACCTTGATCACGGCGAGGTAGTTCTGTACCGCCATGGTGTGTCCCTTCCGGGTCTGTGTTCGTTGGGGTGGAAAAGCTCGTTGGGGCCGGAAACTCTAACCCTGAGGTGGAGGTTTATAGTTATGTCAACCTCTGCCCTAACCAGAACGGTACGCGGACCGGCTCGTCGAGCCGGCGCGACACGCCGCGGGCTACTTGCGCGTGGTGGGCTGGTCCGGCGCGCTGACGTCGTAGCGACTCGCCTTGAGGGTCAGCAGCGAGTCCAGGACCTCGAGCTTGCGGGGTCCCTTCGTGGCACTCCCCCACACGACGGTGCGCCCGCGGGTCAGGTCCAGGACGATCGAGTCCTTCGTCTCGGCGTTGACCCCCTGGAGCTGGCGTCGCAGCGCCCGATCCTTCTGCGTGATCAGGTCCACGACCGAGGCGAGGGCCTCGGTCACCTCGAGGCGCTCGTCCGGGTCCGCTACGGCGATGCTGGCCTCGACCAACGAGCCCGGCGCCCGGGAGTACGCCCGGAAGTCGATGCCGTTGCGATCGATCCCGCGGGTCCGGCCGCCGATCGAGGACCACATGACGGCGCGACGTTCGACGATGTCGATCGAGATCCGCGTGGGCCACGAGCGGGAGACGTCGACCGACTCGACGCGGTCCATCGAGGCGATGCGGGCCTTGATGGCCGTGAGGTCGACCCGGGCCAACGGCTCGCCCGCGGGCACCTGCGCCGTGCGCAGCACCTGCGCCTCCTGGAGGCTCGTGCGCCCTGTGACCTCCACGTCGTGCACCGCGAGCACGTCCGAGAACCACACGAGCCAGGTCAGGGTCCCCAGCACGACGGCCGCTGCGCCGCCGAGGAGAGCCCGCTTGAGACGACGACGGCGGATGTCGCGTGTGCGAGCGGCGAAGCGGTCGCCGCTCACGTCCCGGATCCCAGGGCAGCGAGCACCTCGGGCCCGACCGTCGTGATGTCCCCTGCACCGAGGGTGAGGAGCAGGTCACCCGGACGCAGCATCGGCACGAGCACCTGCGACAGCCCCACGACGGGGCCGCCGGACGTCGCCACCGTGTCCTCGACTGCCGCGACGATCAGGTCCGCCGTGACGGCGGGGTCCGGGTCCTCCCGCGCGAGGTAGATGTCCGCGACGACGACGAGGTCGGCCGCGGAGAGCGCCCGGCCCATCTCGGCCCCGTAGACGCGCGTGCGGCTCACGAGGTGGGGCTGATAGGCCACGACCAGCCGGTCGGCGCCGGCGATCGCCCGGGCCGCCGCCAGGTCTGCACGGATCTCGGTCGGGTGATGGGCGTACGAGTCGTAGACCCGCACGCCGGCCGCGTGGCCGAGCAGCTGCATGCGTCGCTGGGCGCCGGTGTAGGCCGCCAGCCCGGCAACGAGGGATTCGGCGTCCTGCTCCAGGAGCAGCCCGGCGCCGAGAGCCAGCAGGGCGTCCTGGGCGTAGTGCTGGCCCGGCACCACCAGGCGTACGGGGCCCAGGTCCGCACCACGCAGCGCGACGTCGAAGGTCGTCGTCGTGCCGTCCACGACCAGGTGGGTCGCGCGCAGGTCGGCGTCCTCGGCGAACCCGGTGAGGAGCACGTCGAGGCCACGGGACCCCGCCGCCTCGGCGAGGCGACGGGCACCGGGGTCGTCGGCGTTGAGGACGACGAACCGTCCGACGTTGCCGATGAACTCGTCGAACGCTGCGGCGTACGCCTCCACGGTCCCGTAGTTGTCGAGATGGTCCGCGTCGACGTTGGTCACGATCGCACCCTCGGGCGCATAGACGAGGAAGGCGCCGTCGCTCTCGTCGGCCTCGGCCACGAGGAGGCCACCCGCCCCCAGACGGGCGTTGGCGCCCAGACTCGCCACCTCGGCACCGATCGCGAACGACGGCTCGGCCTTCGCCGCGATCAACGCGCACGTCAGCATCGCCGTGGTGGTGGTTTTGCCGTGGGTGCCGGCGACCGCGAGCGTGCGGCGCCCCGTCATGATCGAGCGCATGCCGGCCGATCGGGGCCACAGGCGCAGGCCGCGGCGCTGCGCCTCGACGATCTCCGGGTTGTCCTCTCGGACCGCGGTCGACGCGATGACGGTGTCGATCCCGTCGAGGTTCGGGGCGGCATGACCGACGTGGCACGTGATGCCCTCGGAGCGGAGCGCCTGCAGGACCGCGCTGTCCTTGGCGTCGCTGCCGCTGACGACGACACCCTGCTGGGCCATGAGCCGAGCGATCGCCGACAGGCCGGCACCGCCGATGCCGATCAGATGGACAGCGCCGAGCGCATCGACCGACGGGATGTCGGTCGGGACAGGGATCCTCATGCGTTGACAGCCTTCTGGATCATCTGGGCCAGACGCTCGTCGGCGTCGCGCGGGACGATCCCGGAGGCGGCCCGGGACATGGCCGCGAGCCGGCCGGTGTGGGAGGCCAACGGGATGATGACGTTGTCGATCCAAGCCGGAGTCAGCGCGGCGTCGTCGATCAACAGGGCTCCGCCGGCCTGCACGACCGGGTGGGCGTTGAGCGCCTGCTCACCGTTGCCGATGGGCAGCGGCACGAACGCGGCAGGCAGACCGACGGCGGCCACCTCGGTCACGGTGTTGGCGCCCGCCCGGCAGACGATGAGGTCGGCGGCGGCATAGGCCAGGTCGATGCGATCGATGAAGGGCGCGATGACATACGGCGGATCGCTCTCACGGCGCTCGACCTCGACCTCCTCGACCCGTCCGGCGACGTGCAGCACCTGGACCCCCGCGTCGGCCAGGTCCCGAGCCGCGGCCGCCACGGAGTGGTTGATCCGGCGCGCGCCCTGCGAGCCCCCCGTGACCAGCAGTGTCGGCAGGTCAGGATCGAGGCCGAAGAACGCGCGTCCCTCGGCCCGGAGCGCCGCGCGGTCGAGGCGGGAGATCTCGCGCCGGATCGGCAGCCCGATGTAGTGGGCGTGACGCAGGTCGGTGTCGGGGAAGCTTGTCGCGACGTGCTCGGTGAAGCGGGCGCCGAGCTTGTTGGCGATGCCGGGGATCGCGTTGCCCTCGTGCACGACGAGCGGGATGTGGCGGCGTCGGGCGACGAGGTAGGCGGGCACCGAGACATAGCCGCCGAAGCCGACGATGACGTCCGGACGGACCCGGTCGACCACCTCGGCGGTGGCCTTGACCGCAGCGCGCAGCCTGCCGGGCACCTGCACCATCGCCTTGCCGGGGCGGCGGGGCATTGGCACCGGCGGCACGAGCTCGAGTCGGTAGCCGGCCTGCGGGATCAGCGTGACCTCGAGCCCCCGCGGGGTGCCGAGGCACGTGATGTCAGCGCCGGCGTCGCGCAGGACGGCCGCCGTGGCCAGCAGCGGTGACGTGTGACCGGCGGTCCCTCCGCCGGCGAGCAGCACGCGCACTTCGTCATCTCCTCCGTGGGGTGCCGGCGAGTCCCGAACCGCTTCGCTTGCGGTTGGCGCGACCGGCGGCGAGGGCCCGCTGGGCCCCGGGTTCGGTCTTAGCACAGTTAACCAGAACGCCCATCGCGACCAACGTCACGAGCAGGCTCGAGCCGCCGTAGGAGATCAGCGGCAGCGGGATGCCGATGACGGGAAGCAGGCCCAGCACCATGCCGATGTTGATGACGGCCTGGACCAGGATCCAGATCGTGATGCCCGCGGCCACGTAGCGCACGAACGGCTCCCGGGTGCGGGTCGCGATCCGGATGCCGGCGAAGCCGACCAGGACGAACAGCAGCAGGATGACCAGGGTGCCCAGGAGACCGAGCTCCTCGCCGATGACCGCGAGGATGAAGTCGGTGTGTGCCTCGGGCAGGGAGCCCCACTTCTGCCGGCTGCCTCCGAGCCCGACGCCCCAGAACCCGCCCCGGGCCAATGCCATCATGCCGTGGATCGCCTGGAACCCGGTCGAGTCGGGATCGGCCTGCGGGTTGGTGAAGTTGAGCAGTCGCTCGACGCGGTGCGGGGAGTTGACGACCGCCGCGAGCAGCCCGACGAACAGGGCGGCCAGGATGCCGCCCATCTGCTTGGTCGGCAGGCCGGCGACCCAGAGCATCCCGACGATCAGGGCGAAGATGACCAGGGCCGTGCCCAGGTCGTGCTGAAGGACGACCAGCAGGCCCACCGCGCCGGCGACCGGGGCCATGGGGGTCAGGACGTAGCGCGGGGTGTCGAGGTACTTCTGCCGACGGGCGTACAGGTCACCGATCCACAGCACGAGCGCGAGCTTGGCGAACTCTGACGGCTGCAACTGGAAGCCGGCCACGAGGGGCAGCCAGTTGCGGTTGCCGTTGACGGTGATGCCGACGCCGGGGATGAACGTCGCGGCGATCAGGCCGACCGAGATCCACAGGAAGGGACGGATGAACCGGCGCATCAGCGGCAGCGGCATGCGGGCCGCGATGAAGGCCCCGAGGACTCCGAGGACCGCGAAGATCAGCTGCCGCAGCACGATCGCGAACGAGCTGCCGTAGTTGGTCAGGGCGTACACCGAGCTGGCGCTGAGCACCATGATCAGCCCGATGCCGAGCAGGAGCGCGGTGGTGCCGGTGATGATCTGGTAGGACGCTAGCGGCCGCTCGAGGACCCGGCGGGCCGCCTCGATGATCGCCGGGGAACGCCGGTCGGCCATCGTCATCGTCGTCCTCTGCCTCGGGGTCCGCAGTCCTGGGTGGTCGTCAGGACCGGTCGCGCAACCGGTGCACCGCGGCGGCGAAGCTGTCGCCCCGGGCGGCGTAGTTGCGGAACTGGTCCATGGAGGCACAGCCGGGAGCCAGAAGCACCGTGTCGCCCTGCTGGGCGAGCGATGCGGCGGCCTCGACGACGCGATCCATGGGATCAGTCTCGCCGGTGTCGACGTCGACGACGTGGACATCAGGCGCGTGTCGGGCGAGGGCCTCGGCGATCAGCGCGCGGTCCGCGCCGATCAGGACGACCGCCCGCAGGCGGTCCCGGGTCGCGAGCACCAGGTCATCGAAGCTGGCGCCCTTGGCCAGTCCGCCGGCTACCCAGACGACGGAGTCGAAGCTCTGCAACGAGGCGAGGGCGGCGTGCGCGTTGGTCGCCTTGGAGTCGTCGACCCAGCGGACGCCGTCGGTCACGGCGACCTCCGCGATGCGGTGCGCGTCAGGGCGGAACCCGCGCAGCCCGTCCCGGACCGCGCGCGGCGACACTCCGTGGGCCCGGGCCAGCGCGGAGGCGGCGAGGGCGTTGGCGACCATGTGGGGCGCTGGCGAGTCGCCCAGGTCGTGAATGCTGCCGAGCTCGGCAGCGCTCGACACGCGGCCGGCGATGAAGGCCCGGTCGGCGATCGCGTCGTCGACCAGGCCGATCATCCCGGGGGCCGGGATGCCGAGGGTGAAGCCGATCGCGCGGCACCCCTCGATGACATCCGCCTCCTCGACCATGTGCTCGGTCGCGGGGTCCTCGACGTTGTAGACGCACGCGAGCCGGGTGCGGTCATAGATCCGCGCCTTGTCGGCGGTGTAGGCGTCGAAGCCGCCGTGCCAGTCGATGTGGTCGGGGGCAAGGTTGAGCACGACGCTGGCCTCGGCGGATACCGACTGGCTCCAGTGCAGCTGATAGCTCGACAGCTCGACTGCGAGCACGTCGAACGGCTCGGGGTTCATGACCGCCTCGAGGACCGGCGTGCCGACGTTGCCGACGGCGAAGGCGTTGAGCCCCTCCGCCCGCAGGATCGACTCGACCATCTGGACCGTCGAGGTCTTGCCGTTGGTTCCGGTGACCGCGAGCCACGGCGCCGGGGTGTCACCGCGCAGGCGCCAGGCCAGCTCGACCTCGCCCCACACGGGAATCGCGCGGGCCGCCGCCTCGGCGAGCAGAGGTGTCGTGGGAGCCCAGCCGGGCGACGTCACGAACAGGTCGATGCCCTCGGGGAACCCGTCGGTGGACCCCGGGCCCAGACGGACCTCCGCGCCCAACATCTCCAGCAGGGTCGCCTTGTCCCGGAGCGCGTCGTCGTCACCGTCCTCGAGGACCACGACGTCGGCGCCGAGGTGCTGCAGGGTGTCGGCCGCGGCGAAGCCGCTGACGCCGAGCCCGCCGACCGCTGCGCGTACGCCCTCCCAGGACGACTCCCGGCCGAGCGTCGTCACATCAGCTCCGGTCATGCGCCGGTGACCCACTCGCTGTAGAAGATGCCCAGACCCGTCGCGACGCACAGCCCGCTGATGATCCAGAACCGGACCACGATGGTGATCTCGGCCCAGCCGAGCAACTCGAAGTGGTGCTGCAGCGGCGCCATCCGGAAGATCCGTTTGCCACCGGAGAGCTTGAACCAGCCGACCTGGAGGATCACCGACATCGTGATCGCGACGAACAGGCCGCCGATCACGACGAGCAGCAGTTCGGTGCGGGTCATCAGGGCGAAGCCGGCCATGGCCCCGCCGAGCGAGAGCGAGCCCGTGTCGCCCATGAAGATCTTGGCCGGCGAAGCGTTCCACCACAGGAACCCGAAGCACGCCCCCGTCAGGGCGGAGGCCACGACCGCGAGGTCGAGCGGGTCTCGCACCTCGTAGCACTTCATGCCGGGGTTGAACGAGCAGTTCTGGTTGCTCTGCCAGATGTTGATGAAGACGAAGGCGCCGAACACCATCATCGACGCGCCGGTAGCGAGGCCGTCGAGGCCGTCCGTCAGGTTCACGCCGTTGCTGGCGCCGGCGACCAGGAGCAGGACCCAGATGACCAGCAGCACGGTGGGCAGCTTCCACCCCGCGATGTCACGGGTGAACGAGATCCCGTGGGTGATGGGCGTACGTCCGGTGTCGTCCTCCCAGCCGATCGCGAGCACCGCGAAGATCAGGCCGATGACGGTCTGGCCGATGAGCTTGGCCTTGCTGCGCAGTCCCAGGTTGCGCTGCTTGGCCACCTTGATGAAGTCGTCGAGGAAGCCGATCGCGCCGAGACCGACGAACAGGAACAGCAGGAGGAGCGCCGAGGCGCTGGGCGCCCAACCGGACTCGAAGCCCGTCGAGATGCCCGTGACGAGCTTGGCCGAGAAGTAGCCGATCACGACCGCCACGATGACGACCAGGCCGCCCATCGTCGGAGTTCCCCGCTTGGTGTGGTGCGAGGTGGGACCGTCGTCGCGGATCAGCTGGCCGTAGCCCTGCTTGACCAGCACGGAGATCGCGAAGCGAGTGCCTATCAGGGTGACCAGCAGCGACAGCGCTCCCGCGATCAGGATGGCCTTCATCGACTGGTGGATCCTTTCGGCGGTGTTCTCGACCTGGTCCGTCGAGTATGTCCTCAGCCCTGCAGCAGGGCGCGCGCGACTCGCTCGAGCCGGCCGCCCCTCGATGCTTTCACAAGAACGACCTCGTCCCCTGACAGGCTCGCGGAGAGTGTGACAGTGGCCTCATCCACATCGGCCACGAGCTCGCCGACCCGGCCGGCGCCCACGGCGATGCCTCGCGCGCCCTCGCCGACCGCGACGACCCGGACGAAGCCGAGCTCGGCCGCCAGGCGCCCGATGCGTACGTGCGAGTCCACGCTGTCGTCGCCGAGCTCCAGCATCTCCCCCAGCACCGCGACGGCCCGACCGTGGCCGATCGCCGCGATGGCCCGCAGGGCGGCCTCCATCGACTCGGGGTTGGCGTTGTAGGCGTCGTTGACCACGACCACCCCGTCGTCCCGGACGTGGCGCTCCATCCGCATCGGTGAGGCGGCCACGGCGGTCGACAGCCGAGCGGCGACCTCCTCGAGGTGGACGCCCGAGGCCAGGGCCATCGCAGCTGCGGCCGCGGCGTTGATCGCATGGTGCGCACCGATCTGCGGGACGTGCACGTCCACCACGACCCCGTCGTGCGCCAGGGCGAACCGGGGCTGGCCCGCGGGATCGAGGGTCACCCGGCCGAGGGCGACGTCGCCGGTACGCCCGAAGGTCAGGACCCGCGCCGAGCTGCGGGACGCCATCGCCGACACGAGCGGGTCGTCGGCGTTGAGGACTGCCACGCCGTCACGGGGCAGTGCCTCGACGAGCTCACCCTTGGCCTCGGCGATGCGTTCGGGCGACCCGAACTCACCCACATGGGCGTGGCCGACGTTGAGGACAGCGCCGATCGTCGGGGGCGCGATACGGCACAGCTCGGCGATGTGGCCGACCCCCCTGGCGCCCATCTCGACGACGAGGTGGGCCGTGTGGCCATCGGCGCGCAGCACCGTCAGGGGGACACCCAGCTCGTTGTTGAGCGAGCCGACCGGCGAGACCGTGGGCCCCGATCCCTCCAGGACGTGGGCCAGGAGGTCCTTGACGCTGGTCTTGCCCTGCGATCCCGTGATGCCGAGGACGGGGGTGCCGATCCGGCGCAGGTTCTCGCTGGCCAGCAGGCCGAGGGCCTTCGTGACGTCGAAGGCCTGCACGCCGGGGGCGTCGACCGGGCGGCTCGACAGGACGGCCGCCGCGCCGGCGTCCATCGCAGCGCGCACGTAGTCGTGCCCGTCCACGTGCTCCCCCGCGAGCGCCACGAACAGGCCACCCGGGACGACGGCGCGCGAGTCGATCGTTGCCGGTGAGGAGACGGTGGCCTCGCCGCGCGCCGCGCCGCCCGTGACGTCGGCGATCTCCTGCAGGGTGAACGGGGTCATGCATGCTCCTGGATCAGCTCGACCAGGACCTCCCGGTCGTCGAACGGGTGCACGACGCCGTCGACCTCCTGGCCGCGCTCGTGCCCCTTGCCGGCCACGACCACGGTGTCACCGAGGTGCGCCATCGCGACGGCCTGCGCAATCGCCTCCCGACGTCCCGCCACCTCGATCGCCACGCCGGGTCCCGCGGCGGCACCCGCCATGACGGCGGAGCGGATCGTCGCGGCCCGCTCGCTGCGCGGGTTGTCGTCGGTGACGATGACGACGTCGGCGTTGCGCGCTGCCGCCTCGCCCATGATGGGTCGCTTGCCGTGGTCGCGGTCTCCCCCGGCGCCGATCACGATGATGAGCCGTCCCGCGGTCACCGGGCGCAGCGCGGTCAGCACCGCCGAGACGGCGTCGGGCTTGTGCGCGTAGTCGACCAGCGCCGTGAACGGCTGACCCGCGTCGACCCGCTCCATGCGGCCCGGCACGCCCGTGCTGGCGGCGATGCCGTTGGCCAGCTCGGCGGGGTCGTGCCCTGCCTGCGCCAGCGCGGCCATGACGGCGAGCGCGTTGGACACGTTGAAGACACCCGGGAGAGGCACCGAGAGGCCGACCGCCAGGCCGTCCGGGCCGAGGACCTCCAGGTCCGTCCCGAGGCGGTGCGGCCGGATGTTGACCGCGCGCCAGTCGGCCGGGTTGCCGTCGGTCGAGAACGTCGTGACGGGCAACGGCGTCAGCTCCCTGAGCCGCCGACCGTGGGCGTCGTCGACGTTGATCACGGCGTGCCGGGCGTGCTGCGGCGTGAACAGTGCGGCCTTGGCGAGGAAGTAGTCCTCGAGGTTGGTGTGGAAGTCGAGGTGGTCACGCCCCAGGTTGAGGAACACCGCGACGTCGAATGCGAACCCGGCGACCCGCCCCTGCACCAGCGCGTGGCTCGAGACCTCCATGGCGCACACCTCGACCCTCTCCTCGCGCATCACCGCGAACAGCGCCTGGAGCTGTGGGGCCTCGGGCGTCGTGAGGGTCGAGGCGGCCGGGACCTTGCGGATCCGCGTGCCAATCGTGCCGACGACGGCAGAGGGGCGATCGCCGAGCGCGGCCTCGGCGAGGTATGTCGCGGTGGTCTTGCCCTGGGTGCCGGTGACACCGAGGGTCGTGAAGGACTCGGCCGGGTGGCCGTAGAACGTCGCGCTGAGACCGGCGAGGAGCCTCCTGGGCTCCTCGACCACGACGACCGGGAGGGTGTCGCCGACGAGTGCGGCGCCCTCGGCATCGGTCAGCATGCCGCTCGCACCGCGGTCGCGGGCGGCACCGGCGTATATCGCACCGTGCGCGTTGGCCCCGGGCAGCGCGGCGTACAGGTCACCCTCGAGCAGGTGCGCCGTGTTGAGCGCGATCCCGGTCACCACGGCGTCCCCGGTGGCCGTCGCGCCGAGCTCCGCAGCCAGGTCCGCGAGCGTCCAACGCGGCGTCTCCCGAGGTCGTACCCGCATGCTCTCAGTCACCCCCGAACCCTACCCAACGCTGACGCGTGGGTTGCGAACGCTGACGCGTGGGTTGCGAACGCTGACGCGTGGGTTGCGAACGCTGACGCGTGGGTTCCGCGCATCGGTGCGTGGGATACGCACGTGCGCAACCCACGCGTCACGGTGCGCAACCCACGCGTCAGCGAAGGGAGCTTGGGCCGGCGGAGTCGGACAGGCGGCTCGCTGCGAGCCCCGCGAGCGGCGAGGCGACCGCGAGGCACGAGCGCGTGCCGCCTACCACTCCTGCGGGACCTTCGGGCTCTCGGAGCCGCTGGGGGCGACGCCGAAGCGCTCGAGCGCCATCGACATCAGGTCGTGGAAGACCGGTCCGGCGGTCGAGCCGCCGCCCGCGTTGCTGTACGGCTTGTCGAGCACGATGTAGGTCAGGAACCGCGGGTTGTCGGCCGGGGCGAAGCCCATGAACGACACGGTGTTCTGGCCGCGGATGTAACGCCCTGTCGTGGGGTCGACGCGCCAGGCGGTGCCGGTCTTGCCGGCCACCCGGTAGCCCTTGATGGCCGCCGCCGGAGCGGTGCCGTCCGGAGCCGTGACGGCCTCCATCATGCGGGTCACGGTCGCCGCGGCGTCCTTGGAGACGACCCGGTGGCTCGCTGCGACAGATGTCTTGGTCTCGTTGCCCTTGCCGTCGACCGTGCCGGACACGATCGTCGGCTCACACATCTTGCCGGCGTTCGCGATCGCGCCCACGGCACGCATCATCTGCATCGCAGTGACCGAGATGCCCTGCCCGAACGAGATCGTGGCCTTGTTGGAGTCGGTCCACTCGTCGCCGTTGGTGAGGATGCCCTTCGACTCGCCCGGCAGGTTGATGCCGGTCTTCTGGCCGAAGCCGAACTTGCGGAGGTAGTCGTACTGCACCTGGTCGCTCATCTGCTTCGCCGCGACGATCGTGCCGAGGTTGGACGACAGCGCGATGACGCCGGCGGCCGTCAGGTGGATCGTCCCGTGCTGCCAGTAGTCCCCGATGTGGAACTTGTCGATCGTCATGCCCGACGGCACCACGATGGGCGTGCTCGACGACACCTTGCCCTGGTCGGCGAGTGACGCCATCGTCACGGTCTTGAGCACGCTGCCGGGCTCATAGACGTTCTGCACCGCACGCGACACGGTCTTGTCGTCGGTCATGCCGGTGCGGTCGTCGGCGTTGAACGTCGGCGCCTGTGACATCTGCACGACCTGGCACGTCTTGACGTCCATCGTGATCGCGAGGCCCCAGTCCGAGCTCGACTCCCGCACGGCGTCCGCGAGGCGCTGGTCGCCGTACCACTGCAGGTCACGGTCGATCGTGGTCTTGACGTTGCTGCCCGGGACCATCTCCTTGACCGTGCTGTCGGCCATCGGGATGCGCTGGCCGGTCGGCGACACCTCGTACGTGCTCGAGCCGTCGGTGCCGGTCAGCGTCTTGTCGTACTGCTGCTCAAGACCCGCGACGCCCTTGCCGGCGCCGTTGACGTAGCCGAGGAGGTTGGCGGCGAGCTTGCCGCCGGGGTACGAACGCAGGGTCTCCTTCTCGCTGAACACGCCGGTCAGCCCGGCCTTGGCGACGGCGTCGAGGGCCTGGTCCGCCGTCCACTTGGGGAGATCGCGCACGAGGTAGACGAACCGCGACTTGGGCCTGCGCAGCTTGTCGATCGTCTCGAAGTAGTCGATTCGGTTGCCGAGCTTCTCGTGCAGGATCCGGGCGATCTGCGGCGCCGTGTCGGCCGTCATGCTCGGGTCCGCCGTCAGGGTCAGCCCGTCGACGCTCGTGGCGAGCGCCTCGCCGTTGCGGTCGAGGATCGTGCCGCGAGGGGCGGGGTCGGTCGACGTCTTGGTGCCGGCATTGACGGCCGCCGCGGCGTATGCGCTCGCGTCGATCCCCTGGATCTGGAACAGCCGCGCGCCGAACAGGCCGAAGACGACCAGCACCATGACCAGGCACCAGCGGAGCCTCCGGCGCGTGAGGAGCTGCCTCTGGGTCATCGCGTCACGCTCCCGATGTTGCTGCCCGCGACGGCGGGCTCCGCCTTGCCGAGCACCTTGTTGTCGGAGAGTCGCAGGAAGGCCGGGTTCGCGTTGGGGACCATCCCGAGCTGCACCGCCTTGGCCGCGACGTTCGCCGGGCTCTGCATGCGTTCGACCTCACGCCCCAGCGCCTGCTGCTGCGTCCGGAGCTGCGCGGCCCGCTGGTCGAGCCGGGCAGCCTCGAAGGACTGCGCCTGCAGGACAGTGCTCATGAGGATCAGGCCGACCAGGCCGATCGACAGGATTGTCATGACCACGACGACGAAGGGCGCCTTGCGGGCGCGGCTGCGGACCGGTCGGACGAGTCGCAGACCGGCGGCCTTGGCGTCGTCGATCCGGCTGGGCGATGGGGCGAAGGCCCTCGCGAATGAGGTGCTCATGCGGCGGTGATCCGTTCTGCGACGCGGAGGCGGACCGACCGGGCGCGGGGGTTGTCCTCGATCTCCTGCTCGGTCGCCATCTCGGCGCCGCGGGTCACGAGGCGGAACTTCGCCTCATGCCCCTCGGGGACGAACGGCAGGTCCCGCGGGACGTCGGTCGTCGTGACCTCGACGAAGGCCCGCTTCGTGATGCGGTCCTCCAACGAGTGATAGGCCAGCACGACGACCCGTCCGCCGGGTGCCAGCGCCTCGAGCGCGGCGGGCAGCGCCCGGCGGTAGACGCCGAGCTCGTCGTTGACCTCGATGCGCAGCGCCTGGAACGTCCGCTTGGCCGGGTTGCCACCGGTCCGTCGTGCGGCCTGCGGGATCGAGTCGCGGATCAGGTCCACGAGACGAGCGCTGAAGCTGAAGGGCTCCTTGGCCCGCTCGGCAACGACGGCGTCGGCGATGCGCTTGGCGAACTTCTCCTCGCCGTACTCCCGCAGCACCTTCGACAGCTCACGGGAGGTGTACGTGTTGAGGACGTCGGCGGCGGTCAGCTCGTCCTCGGGGTTCATCCGCATGTCGAGCGGCGCGTCCTGCGAGTACGCGAAACCGCGGTCGGCGAGGTCAAGCTGCATCGAAGAGACTCCGAGGTCGAACAGCACGCCGTCGACCGTCCGGAAGCCGGCGTCGCGGACGACGTCGGCGATCTCGTCGTAGACGGCGTGCGCGTACGTCACCCGGTCGCCGAACGGCGCGAGCCGGGCGCCGGCCCGGGCCAGCGCCTCGGGATCGCGGTCGATCCCGATGACGTGGAGGTTCTCGAAGCGGGTCAGCATCGCCTCGGTGTGACCGCCGAGCCCGAGGGTCGTGTCGACGACGACCGGACGGTCGACGGCGGCGACGGACGGTGCGAGGAGGTCGAGGACGCGCCCCAGCAGGACCGGGACGTGGCCCGCCCCGCTCACAACAGCCCCAGCCCGACGGCGATGGCGGTGGCGAGGGCGATCGATGCGGCGAGCGAGAAGGCCATGACCCGGACGCCGTCGGCCACCTCGTGCCGTACGCGTCTGGTGCCCTGCTCGATCCTCATCAGTTCCTGTCCTCGATCTCGTGGTGATGCTGTGCCCGGCCGTGTCGTGTGGCCAGATCCGCGACCGCTGGGTCTGACACCGGGGAAGTGATGTCAGAACCACACGGGCGCAGATCTCGCCGCACGAGCGTCAGAAGATGCCGGGCATCACTTCTTCCGACATGTCCGCGAACGGCCCCTCCTGGGCCGCGGAGAACTCGTCCCACCGGCCCGAGTCCCAGATCTCGATGCGATCCATCGCACCGACGACCGTGCATTCCTTGTCGAGCTGCGCCCAGGTGCGCAGCACCGACGGGATCGAGACACGGCCCTGCTTGTCCGGCACCTCCGAGGAGGCTCCGGAGAAGAACATGCGGTTGAAGTTGCGAGCCGCCTGGTTGGTGAAGGGCGTGTTGCGGATCCGGTCCGTGAAGGCGTTGAACGCCTCTGTGGTCCACCCGTAGATGCAGTTCTCCTGCCCGCGGGTGAGCACGATGCCGGTCTCCAGGCGGGGACGGAACTTCGCGGGGAGGAACAGCCGGCCCTTGTCGTCGAGGCGAGGGGTGTAGGTGCCGAAGAAGTTGGACACATCCGGGTTCACCTCGCTCCTCCTCATCGCCGGGGTAGTTGCTCCATTTTGCCCCACTGTACTCCACGTTTCCCCACTTGGTGCACATTCGAGCACCTTTTTCAGGCATGCCAGCGGGCGTCCTCCACCGAGGTGGAAGACGCTCAATTCCGTGTCAGGGCAAAGAAAAACCGCCCCCGTGGGGGCGGTCGACGTGCAGGTGGAGCGAAGTGGGGGGAAATCCCGTCCCCGAGCGGCAACCTAGTGGTCGTCGCCGTCCCGGCGGCGCTGCCAGCGCTCCTCCATGCGGTCGACGAACGAGCCGGACTGCTTGCCGGGGTGGCGTCCTCGGCCCGAGCGTCCGGGCTTGCCCGACCTGCCGGACGGGCCGGTTGCGATATCGTCGCGGCCACCGATCCCGCGCTTCCACGCGATCGTGAAGAGATAGGCCGTGCCCAGCATCGCGAGGAAGCCCAGGACACCGAGCCACGTCATCTTGGAGACTGTGCCGGCGAAGAGCATCACAAGCCCTCCGATGAAGCCGAGGACAGCCAGCAGCGCGACACGACGGTTGTGTGCCATGAACTTCGACCCACGGAGGGTCGATGCGAAATCGGGGTCCTCGGCGGCCAGCGACTGCTCCAGCTGGTGGAGCAAACGGGCCTCTTCGTCAGAGAGCGGCACTTCTGCCTCCTGGATCGGGTGTTGCTGCTGATGGCAAGTCTAGGCGGGCGATCGACTGCAAGCCAGCGGAAAGCGCTGAGAACTCGCTGGACGAGCGCAGCTCGCGCTCCAGGGCGTACAACGCGTCCCGCGCTCCGGGCTCGATGTCGACGATCGCGCTGGGAACGAGGTCGGCGAAGACCCGCACGCCGTTGGTCCGGACCGTGACGAATCCCTGCGTCGAGAGCAGCTCCTCCAGCTCGGCCGGCGCGAACCGGCGGGGCCCCATCGAGCGCAGGTCCCACGTGCCGGCCGTGCGTCCGAGGAGGGTCTGCGCCGTGACGAAGTCCCCGGCCAGGGCTCGCGCGGCGATCGCCGCGTTGCGGCCGGCCACCATGACGCTGGCGTGGCCCCCGGGACGAAGTGCCGTGGCGACGGTGTCCAGCGCCTGGGCCGGGTCGTCGACGTGCTCGAGCACGCCGTGGCACACGACGAGGTCGAACGCCGCCGGCTCGACGTGGTCGAGCAGGTCGCCGGAGTCGCCCTGGACACCGCGGACCGGCTCGGGCAGCCCGGCCTCGATGCCACGGCGGTGCAGGGACGCCAGCGCGTCGGGGCTCGGGTCGACGACCGTGACCCTGTGGCCGAGCTGAGCCAGGTGCACCGCGTCACCGCCCGTGCCACCGCCGAGATCGAGGACATCGAGAAGTCGACCGGCACCAGCGATCTCGACCGCGTCGACGACGGCCTGCCACATCAGCTCGGAGCGGACCGGACCCATGACGGACACTGTGCCACAGCGCTCGGCGCGACTTCCCGGGAGCGTCTCGTCCGGCCCCGATAGGGTTCGCGCATGGCGAACGTCGTGGTCGTGGGTGGTGGGTTCGCCGGACTGTCCGCCGCCGCGCGTCTGGCCAAGCTTCGCCACGACGTCACGCTGGTGGAGGCCGGCGACCGTCTCGGGGGACGGCTCCACGGACACCGCGTGGGTGACCGCACGTGGCAGCTCGACACCGACACCGTGACGCTGCCTGGAGTCTTCCGCGACCTGTTCCGCAAGTCCGGTCGCCCGTTGGAGGACGTGCTCGGGCTGACCATGGTCGCGGGTCGCCGACATGTCTTCAAGGACCGCACGGTGCTGGACCTCCCGCTCGGCAGCCGCGGCGACCAGCACCACGCCCTCCTCGACACCTTCGGGGAGGACGAGTGGTCCCCCTGGCTGGACCGGTTCGGCGACCAGTGGGACGTCCTCCGGCGCACCGCGCTCGACCGGGTCTTCGTGGGCAAGGCCGCCGTGGATCGGCAGCTCCGCAGGACGCTGCACCCACGGCGCACCGTCAAGGCGCTCGACCGTGAGCTCGCCGACGAACGCCTCGCCAAGATCGTCCTCGACCCCGTGCGCCTCGCGGGTCAGGACCGGCGTACGACCCCGGCCTTCGTGGCGGTGGCCCACCACGTCGAGCGGTCGTTCGGGCGGTGGCGCTTCGACGGAGGCCTCCCGGCCCTCGCCGCAGCCCTCGAGAAGCGCCTGGTCGAGCGCGGCGTCACGGTCGAGCTCGGCGAGTCGGCCCACGAGCTGGTGCTGGACGCCGGCCGGGTCCGCACCGTCGTGACCGATCGTCGCGCGCTCCCGGCCGACGTCGTCGTCTGGTGCGCCCCGAACCGCCCCGCTCCCCTGCCGCCGCTCCCCATGCTCCCGATCATCCCGGCGTCACGAACGCTCGTGGTCATGGGGCCTGACGCCCCGGCGCTGCCCCACGACCTGCTGGTGCACGCCAATCCGCCGATTCGCCTGTCCTCGGCCGACGGCACGACGTGGACGATCGAGCACCGCAGCGGCGAGGACCCGCTGCACGTGCTCGCCCGGTCGGGGATCGATCTGCGTCCCCACGTGCTGGCCCGGACGGACCTCCCTCCGACGAAGCTCGTCGCTCTGGGTCACTGGGGCTGGGCATGGAACACGTGGACGACGGCGCTGGAGCTGCCGGGCGTCGCGCCGGCAGGCGGCCTCTACTTCGCCGGAGCCCACGCCTACCCCGGGGGGTCGCTCGAGGCGATCGGCATGGCGACCGCCGCGATCGCGACCGACGTCGGTCCCGCGCCCCGCTGATCGCTGTCGGGTCAGACCAGGCCCTCGGAGCGCAGTCGCTCGAAGATCTCCCGGGTCGCCTTCGACCGGTTGAGGGTGATGAAGTGCAGCCCCGGCGCGCCACCGGCCAGCAGGTCCCGGCACAGCTGCGTCGCGAGCTCGATGCCCTTGGCGCGGACGGCGACCTTGTCATCGCGGATGGGATCGATGTGCGCCAGCACCTCGGCAGGCATCTGGGCCCCCGACAGCTCAGCCATCCGGGCGACCTGGGCGAAGTTGAGGATCGGCATGATGCCCGGGACGATCGGGAGGTCGCTGCCGAGGGCTCGGACCCGGTCGACCAGCCCGAAGTAGTCCGAGGCGCGGAAGAACAGCTGGGTGATGGCGTACTGGGCCCCGGCGCGCGCCTTCTCCACGAGCACCTCGGCGTCGCGATCGAGGCTCTCCGCGTCGGGGTGCCCCTCGGGGAACGCCGCGACACCGATCTCGAACAGGCCCATCTGCGACGCGAGCTCGACGAGATCGACGGCGTACGTCATGCCGTCCGGGTGCGGCTCCCACGGAGCGCGCGGTCCTCCCTTGGGGTCGCCCCGCAGCGCCAGGACGTTGTCGACGCCCGACGCGGCGTACTGCTTGAGGACCGACTCGATCTCGCCCCGGGTCTGCCCGACGAGGGTCAGGTGCCCGACCGGACGCATGGCGGTCTGCTCGGCAATCCGGGCCGTGATGCGTACCGTCCGCTCCTGGCTCGTGCCGCCGGCGCCGTAGGTCACCGAGACGAAGGTCGGGTCGAGGGGCTCGAGGTCGGCAATGGTCTGCCAGAGCACCGCCTCGCCGTCGTCGTCCTTGGGCGGGAAGAACTCGAACGAGCAGCACGGCGAGGGCGCGCGCAGGGCGGCGACCAGGGACTGGTGTTCGGAGGGCATGCGCCAACGATACCGTTCGGGATGTGACCACTCGTGCGGATCTTCCGGGCTTCAGGGAGCGGATAGATCACACCCTGACGGAGTTCGTCGACTCCCAGCGCGCCGTGCTGTCGCCGCTCGGACCCGACCTGGACGCCCTCGCTGACGCGGCCATCGCCTTCGTCGCTGGTGGCAAGCGCCTGCGGCCGCAGTTCTGCTACGCCGGTTGGCTCGTCGCCGGTGGCGATCCGGACGAGCCGGCGATCGTGCGAGCCGCCGCGGCGCTGGAGTGGCTGCAGGGCAGCGCCCTGGTCCACGACGACCTGATGGATGGGTCGGACACCCGCCGCGGGCGCCCCAGCGTGCACCGAGCGTTCGAGGCCAAGCACGTCGCGGAGCACCGACACGGCGACGCTGCCGGCTTCGGCGCCTCCGCGGCCGTCCTGATGGGCGACCTCCTGCTGTCGTGGACCGACGAGCTGTTCCGGTCCAGCGACCTCCCGACGACCCGCGCGGCGTTCGACTTCCTCGACCGGTGCAAGACCGAGGTCGTCGCGGGCCAGTTCCTCGACGTCGCAGGACAGACCCGGGCTTCCCTGTCGGTCGAGGAGGCCATGCTGGTCGTGCGCTACAAGTCGGCCAAGTACACCGTGGAGCGCCCGCTGCACATCGGGGCCGCGCTGGCCGGCGGATCCCCCGCCCTCATCGACGGTCTCAGCGAGGTGGCCCTCCCGCTCGGCGAGGCGTTCCAGCTCCGCGACGACGTGCTGGGCGTGTTCGGGGATCCCGCGGTCACCGGCAAGCCCGCCGGGGACGACCTGCGCGAGGGCAAGCGGACCGTGCTGGTCGCCCGTGCGTTCGAGCTCGCCGACGAGGCGGGGCGCGCGATGCTCGCCGAGGGCCTCGGCACGGTGGACGGCGTCGGTCCCCTCGCCGACCTGATCCGCGCGTGCGGCGCGCTGGACGCCGTCGAGGCCGACATCTCCCACCTCGAGGACCAGGCCGATGCCGCGATCGACCGCCTCGGTGCGAAGGACGTGCTGGGGCCGTTGGCCCTCACTGCAACTCGTCGAGCCCGCTGACCCCCGGCCCGTCGCGCACGACGACGGCGAACGCCGTCGCCCGCCCGCTGGCGTCGCGCAGGACGTCGACGACGGCCGCGACGAGGACCGGGTCGATGTCCGAGACCGGGCCGAGGCCGTCCCAGACCAGGACCACCGGCGTCCCGGTCAGGTCGGCGAGGACGTCGAACAGTGCGTCGAGGTTGCGGCCGAACCACTCCGGCAGTGACCACCCCGCGGCGACCGCGTCCCAGAAGCCCTCGACCGAGCCCACGTCCCGCGTGTCGAGCGTCAGGGCACGCCACCCCGCCCGCTCGGCCTCGCCCGCGAGGTCCCGTGTCGGGTCCCCGCGCCACGTGTAGAGGCCCGGGGCGGTCGTCCCGGCGAGCAGCGAGGCGTACGTCGCAGTCATTGGGCGGCCTTCCTGACCTGGCGGAACGATCGGTAGTGGTCCGCGGTGTAGTAGACCGAGCCGTCCGCGCCCACCACAAGCCGGCGCGGTCCGCGGTCACTCTCCCCCGGGGTCGGCACGGTGTACTCGTGCCAGAACCCCCGGTTGTGGAGGGGCAGGAGCCGCTCCCGGTTCATGAACACGGCGCCGTCATGGTCGTACGGGAAGGGCCCGCCCGCGTCGATCAGCTCGAGCGTGTCCCGAGCCTCCGACGGCAGCTGCGACATGCCGGCCCCGCCGGCCGCAGGGCCCGGGTCCGAGCCGGTCCGGCCCACGCCCCACAGGACAGCGGCGACGACGACGGCGATGCCGATCACCTGCCACCACGCCGAGCGCCTCATGGACACATCGTGACCCATGCCGTCACGTGTGCCACATCACGAGACGGACGTGACACGCGTCGGTGCAGGTCACGGACGGATGTGGCAGAGTCACTAGACTGCACTGAGGGTCACGACCGTGCCCTGCGGACGAGGGAGGGTTGGCGTGGCACTGACGGGCGACGAAGCCCTCGTCGGGCGTGTCCTCAGCGACCGCTACCTGATCGGCCAACGCATCGCCCGCGGCGGCATGGCGAGCGTCTTCAAGGCGACCGACCAGCGGCTCGACCGCGAGGTCGCGATCAAGATCATGCATCACGGTCTCGGCGACGACCAGCAGTTCACCCAGCGGTTCGTCCGCGAGGCCAGGTCCGCCGCCAAGCTCAACCACCGCAATGTCGTGTCGGTCTTCGACCAGGGCATGGACGGCGAGGTGACGTACCTCGTGATGGAGTACGTCCCCGGTCACACCCTGCGGGACGTCATGCGCGTCGAGTCACCGATGCCGCCCTATCGCGCGCTCGAGCTCCTCGAGCAGGTGCTGATCGCCCTGTCGGCCGCCCACGCCGCGCGTCTCGTCCACCGCGACGTCAAGCCCGAGAACGTCCTCATCACCCCCGACGGGGAGGTCAAGGTCGCCGACTTCGGCCTGGCACGCGCCGTCAGCGCCGCGACGACCGCGACCGGCGGCACGCTGATCGGCACGGTGTCCTACCTCGCTCCCGAGATCGTCACCAACGACGGTGCGGACGCCCGATCAGACGTCTACGCCTGCGGCGCGATGCTCTTCGAGATGCTGACCGGCACCAAGCCACACTCCGGCGAGTCCCCGATCCAGGTCGCCTACAAGCACGTGCACGAGGACATCGCTCCCCCGTCGAGGGTCCAGCAGGGCATTCCGCCGTACGTCGACGCGCTCGTCGCCCGCGCCACGGTGCGCGACCGCGACCAGCGCTCGACGGACGCACGGGTCCTGCTGCAACAGGTCCGGTCGGTCCAGCGCGCGCTCGGCGCGGGTCTAGTCGAGGACCCGGAGCTGGTGGCCGATCTCGCGCCGGGTGGACGCGTCGACGAGGACGCCGCCGCGACAGTGCCCGTGCGCCGTGCCACCGTCGCCGCCGGGGTCACGCAGTCGGCAGGGGCCTCCGCCCCGACCGAGATGGTCAGGTCGTCCGAAGACACGATGCAGTGGAGCGCCGGGCTGACCGACGAGCCGCCGGTCCTGCCCCGGGACGCCGCCAAGCCGCTCGGGCTCCACCCGGAGATGTCGCGCGAGGAGTATGGCCGCGCGACTAACAAGCCGCCCTCGCACCGCGGTCGCAACCTGCTGATCATCGCGGTCCTCCTCGCCCTGCTCGCCGGCGCCCTCACCTGGTACTACACCGACCTGCGCTACGACTCCACGCCGGTGCTCAACGGCAGCACCGAGAAGGTCGCGAAGAAGAACGCCGAGGCCGAGGGCTTCTCGTTCAAGGTCGTCGAGCGAACCTTCTCCGAGGACGACCCGCTCGGCACCGTCATCAGCACCGACCCCGGCCCCGGTGACAAGATCCTGCCCGGCAGCACGATCGAGGCGGTCGTGTCCAAGGGCCCCGACCGGGTCAGCATCCCCAAGGGCAATCTCGCAGGACTCACGATCGACGAGGCGAAGCGCGAGCTGGCCAAGGTCGACCTGGTGCTGGGTGAGCGCACGGCCGCGTACGACGACAAGGTCGACAAGGACCGCATCATCAAGGCCGACGGGATCACGTCGAGCACGTTGCTGAAGCGCGGCGACAAGGTTCCGGTCGTGGTGAGCAAGGGCCGTCAGCCCATCGCGATCGACAGCCAGGTGGGACGCGACGTCGACGAGGCGACCGCGGCTCTGGAGAATGCGGGCTTCGCGGTCACGACCTCCACGGCGTTCGACGACAAGGTCAAGAAGGGCGTCGTCATCTCGCAGGACCCGGCCGACGGCACGGGCTTCAGGGGCGACACGATCACGCTGAAGGTCTCCAAGGGCGCCGAGCTCGTGGCGGTCCCCGACGTCAAGGGGAAGCCTCGCGACGAGGCCACCCGCATCCTCGAGAAGCGCGGCTTCAAGGTCCGCACGTTCGGGGCGGGCAACTTCACGGTGGCCTCCCAGAGCCCCAACGGCGGCACCAAGCAACGCAAGGGCTCGACCGTGACGATCACCTCGGTCCCCTTCCTGTAGTGATGCCTCGGCTCGCCGCAGCGGCACTCCTGGGGGTGACCGCAGTCTGGGGATCGACGTTCTTCCTCATCAAGGACCTGCTCGACCGGGTGCCGGCGGCGGACTTCCTCGTCGTGCGCTTCTCGATGGCATTCGTCGTCATGCTGCTCGTGGCACCACGAGCCATCGCGCGCATCAGCCCGCTGGCCCGCCGCCGCAGCGTCGTCGCCGGCCTGGTCTACGGCGTCGCCCAGATACTCCAGACGACAGGTCTCGGGCACACCGATGCCAGCGTCTCGGGGTTCATCACCGGTCTCTACGTCGTCGCGACGCCGGTCATCGCCTCGACAGCCTTCGGACTGCGGGTGCCGCGGACCGTGTGGCTGGCCGTCGTCCTGTCGACCCTCGGGCTCGGGATCTTGTCGCTGCGTGGCCTGTCGATCGGGTTCGGCGAGTCGATCACCCTGGTCTGCGCGATCCTCTACGCCGTCCACATCGTGCTGCTATCGCGCTGGTCGTCGGCCCGCGAGGCGTATGCGATGGCGATGATCCAGATGGGCGTCATCGCTCTCGTGAGCCTCGTCGCCGCAACGCCACACGGCCTGACCCTGCCCGACCGCGCCGGCGACTGGCTCGCGATCTCCTACATGGCGATCGTCGCGGGCGCCGTCGCGATGCTGGCGCAGACCTGGGCCCAGAGCCAGCTCGACGCCGCACGGGCGGCGCTGCTCATGACGATGGAGCCGGTCTTCGCCGCGATGTTCGCGATCGTGCTGGGCGGCGAGGCGGTGGGGTGGCGCCTGGTGATCGGCGGCGCACTCGTCCTTGCCGCCATGGTGCTCGCCGAGTCCTGCGGACGTACTGAGACATCCGTACCACTTCCCGTAGAGTGACCGCCATGGAGCCACCACGGATCGCCCCGGGCGGCCTCCGCGAGCTCGGGCTCGTCAACTATGCCTTCGCCGCCCTGGCCGGCCGGGTCATCGGCGGCGGCAAGCCGCACGTCTTCACGACCCTGGGTCGTCAGCGACGACTGTTCCGTGCATGGCTGCACCTCAGCGGCCGGCTGATGCCCGGCGGCCGGCTCCCCCGCCATGAGTCCGAGCTCGTGATCCTGCGCATCGCGACACTGCGCGACTGCGAGTACGAACGCCGCCACCACCTGCGCCTCGGGCGCCGGGCTGGCGTGACGCAGGACCAGATCGCCCACCTCGCCGACCTCGGCTGGAGCGGCTGGTCACGGCGCGAGCTCGCGCTGCTGACCGCAGCGACGTCGTTGGTCCAGACCAAGGGCCTCGACGACGCCACCTGGGCCGAGCTGCGGACGCACCTCAACGAACCGGACACGATCGAGCTCCTGCTGCTTTGCGGCCAGTACGACTCCCTGGCCACGACCCTGCTGACCCTCAAGGTCCAACCCGAGGACTAGCGACCGAACGAAGGCACCGTCCCGACGCGACGCGTGGACCGGGGCGCAGGAACGAGGTTGAGCGCCTCGAAGCACTGTCCGGACCGAGCACCCAACGCCGATCCGGCGGTGACGGGATCGACCGGGCAGTCCACGCGCCCGAGCCGTGTAGGAGGTGACCCAGTCTCAGCCGCGACCGGAAAGCATTTCGGCGACCAGGAAGGCCAGCTCGAGGCTCTGGGCGCGATTGAGCCGTGGGTCGCAGAGGGTCTCGTAACGGTGAGTCAGGTCCTCGGCCGACAGCTTGGCGCCGCCGCCGACGCACTCGGTGACGTCGTCACCTGTGAGCTCGACGTGGACGCCACCGGGCCACGTGCCGAGCGAGCGGTGGACCTCGAAGAAGCCACGCACCTCGTCGATGACGTCATCGAACTCGCGGGTCTTGTAGCCGTTGCTGGTCTCGAACGTGTTGCCGTGCATGGGGTCGCAGATCCAGGCGACCTCGATGCCGGCGGCGGTGACCTTCTCGACCAGGTGGGGCAGGCCCTCGCGAATCCTGCCGGCGCCGAAGCGGGTGATGAAGCTGACCTTGCCGGGGATCCGCTCGGGGTTGAGCTTCTCGTAGAGGGCGATCGCGTCGTCGGCGGTCGTCGTGGGCCCGAGCTTGACGCCGATCGGGTTGGCGATCCGGCTCAGCAGCTCGACGTGGGCGCCGTCGAGCTGACGGGTGCGCTCGCCGATCCAGACGAAGTGGCTCGACACGTCGTACGGCTTCTCGGTGCGCGAGTCGATCCGGGTCAGGGCCTGCTCGTACTCGAGGATCAGCGCCTCGTGAGAGGAGAAGAAGTCGACGGTGTGGAACTCGTCGGGGTCTACGCCGATCGCGTCCATGAACGCCAGAGCGCGGTCGATCTCGGCGCCGATGCGCTCGTAGCGCTCCCCCACGGGGCTGTTCTTGACGAAGTCGGTGTTCCACGCGTGCATCTGGCGCAGGTCGGCGTAGCCGCCGGTCGTGAACGCGCGCGCCAGGTTGAGCGTCGAGGCCGAGGCGTTGTAGACGTCGACGAGCCGCTGCGGGTCGTGGGCGCGGGACTCGGGAGTGAAGTCGAAGCCGTTGACCGCGTCGCCGCGGTAGGCCGGCAGGGTCACGCCGTCGCGGGTCTCGGTGTCGCTGGAACGCGGCTTGGCGTACTGCCCGGCGAGCCGGCCGACCTTGACGACCGGGACGCTCGCGGCGTACGTCAGGACGACCGCCATCGACAGCAGGACGCGAAGCTTGTTGCGGACGTTCTCGGCCGTGACGCCCTCGAAGGTCTCGGCGCAGTCGCCACCCTGCAGCAGGAACGCCTTGCCGCGCGCCACGTCGGCCAGCCGGTCACGCAGCGCGTCGCACTCGCCGGCAAAGACCAGCGGAGGCATCTTGCGCAGGGTCTGCACCGCGGCGTCGCGGGCCGACTGGTCGACGTACGTGGGCTGCTGGGCAGCGCCGATCGCGTGGAGTTCGTCAAGGCTGGGAATGCTCACCAGCCAATGATACGGCGAGCCGGGAAGGGCCGGCGACGCGCCGTCGTGCGTGGACTCACCAGCGAAGGGTCCCCGGAGCTCCCTTGAACGGGCCCGTCACGCGGGACGTGATCCAGCCGCCGTAGAAGTCGCCTTCCTGGGCCTGCGCGACCTCGCCGTCGACCGTCGCGGTGTCAACCTTGCCCGGATAGATCGCCACGTGTCCGACCAGGTCGGCGTAGCCCCGGGTCGGGACCACGTACGTCCAGGCGCCCGCCGGGATGGTCCGGGCCGGTGTCACGACGTCGAAGTACGACGCCGCACCCTTCCACTCGCAGAATGTCGTCCCGTCGATCGGTCGCAGCACGCCGGCGACGAGTGCCGACATCGGCAGGTAGTACGTCGGCGGGTGACTCGTCTCACAGATCCGGTAGGACGACGTCGTGTCGGCGATCGTCATCCCGCCGAGGGTCACCACGAGGTGCTCGTCGCTTGGCTCGATCGACGGCGGTCGCGGGTAGTCCCAGACGTTCTCGACAGGTCGGGAGGTCATGGCCCCGAGCGTACGGCGGTCTTTGCGAACCGGCTCAACCGAAGAGAACCTCGACCTCGTCGTAGAGATCGGGACGTACGGTCTTGAGCTTGTCGGTGCCCTCTGCCAGCGGAACCCGAGCAATCTCCGTGCCGCGCAGCGCCATCATCGTGCCGAAGTCGCCCTCGTGCACCGCCGTGATGGCGTGCAGGCCGAACCGGGTCGCGAGCCAGCGGTCGAACGCCGTGGGGGTGCCGCCGCGCTGGATGTGGCCGAGGACGACGGCGCGGGCTTCCTTGCCGGTCCGCTGCTCGATCTCATGCGCCAGGCGGTCACCAATCCCGCCGAGGCGGACGTGGCCGAAGGCGTCCTTCTCGCCGTTGACGAGGGACATGTCACCGCCGTCGGCGGGGACCGCTCCCTCGGAGACCACGATGATCGGCGAGTAGTGCGTCGCGAAGCGGCTCTCCACCTGGGCGCACACCTTGGCGATGTCGAACGGGCGCTCCGGGATCAGGATGATGTTCGCGCCACCCGCCAGACCGCTGTGCAGCGCGATCCAGCCGGCGTGGCGGCCCATGACCTCGACGACCAGCACCCGGTGGTGCGACTCGGCCGTCGTGTGAAGCCGGTCGATGGCCTCGGTCGCGATGTTGACCGCGGTGTCGAAGCCGAAGGTGAAGTCGGTGCCCGAGAGGTCGTTGTCGATCGTCTTCGGCACCCCGACGACCTTGACGCCGAGATCGGCCAGCTTCGTCGCGACGCCGAGCGTGTCCTCGCCGCCGATCGCGATCAGCGCGTCGACGCCGCCGGCCGCGAGGTTGTCCTTGATCTGCTCGACCCCATTGTCGATCGCGAACGGGTTGGTGCGGGACGAGCCGAGGATCGTGCCACCGCGGGGCAGGATCCCGCGCACCTCGTCGACGCCGAGCGTCATCGTGTCGTTCTCCAGTGGTCCCCGCCACCCGTCCCGGTAGCCGATGAACTCGTGACCGTACGACGCGACGCCCTTGCGGACCGCCCCCCGGATCACGGCGTTGAGGCCGGGGCAGTCCCCACCCCCGGTGAGCAGGCCGATGCGCATCTGGATCTCCTCGTGGTGGACGGTGTGGTCAGTCCGGCTTGATCTCGTCCCAGACCTCGTCGGCCTCGGCCCGGGCAGCGATCTTGGCTGCCTCACGCTCCCGTGCCTGGTCGCGCTTCTTGGCGTCCTGGGCGTAGAGGTCGACGTACTCCTGATCGGAGAGCCGCATGATCTCGTACATGATCTCGTCGGTGATGGCACGCAGGATGTAGCGGTCGTCCTGCATCCCCTCGTAGCGGCTGAAGTCCAGCGGCTTGCCGAAGCGGACGCCCGGGCGAACGAACCTGCCGAAGATCTTGCCGGGGGGCGCGACGACGTTGGTGCCGATGACCGCCAGCGGGATGACGGGGACCTTGGCCTCCAGCGCCAGCCGGGCGACACCCGTGCGACCGCGATAGAGCTTGCCGTCGTGGGACCGGGTGCCCTCGGGGTAGATGCCGCACACCTCACCGTCGGCGAGCAGCCGCAGCTGGGTCTTGATCGCGCCGGCCGCTGCCGATCCGCTCGAGCGGTCGATCGGCACCTGACCCGCGCCGGAGAAGAACGTCTTCTGCAGCCAGCCCTTGATGCCCGAGCCCTCGAAGTACTCCGCCTTGGCCACGAACGTGACTCGACGCGGGATGACGAGCGGCATGAACAACCAGTCGCTGTACGACAGGTGGTTGCTCGCGAGGATGACAGCGCCATCCTTCGGCACGTTCTCGGTGCCTTCGGCCCAGGGTCTGAAGATCAGCTTGAGCAAGGGACCCAGCGCGAGGAACTTCAGGAACCAATAGAACACGGACAGGACACTACTCCGAACGACGTGCCTTTCGCTGGATGCTTCGCGGCACGACACCCCATGAGGGAGGATGAGGGACATGACGTCCACCGTGGTGCCCGGCACCGAGCCATACTTCGCCGAGGGTGGTCCCGTCGGCATGCTGCTGAGCCACGGCTTCACCGGCTCCCCGGCCTCGATGAGGCCATGGGCCCAACACCTCGCCGACGCGGGGCACGCCGTCCGCGTCCCTCGCCTGCCCGGGCACGGAACGACGTGGAAGGACATGAACACGACCCGGTGGGAGGACTGGTACGCCGAGGTCGACGCCGCGCTGACCGACCTGAGGGCCCGCTGCGACCAGGTTGTCGTGGCCGGCCTCTCGATGGGTGGCTGTCTCGCGCTGCGACTCGCCGAGCAGCGCCCCGCCGACGTCGACGCCCTGGTCCTGGTCAACCCGGCGGTCAACGTCGCCCGGCTGGACATCAAGCTCGTGCCGGCACTGCAGTGGGTCGTCCCCGCGATGCCCGGGATCGGCAACGACATCAAGAAGCCCGGCCAGGACGAGATCGGCTACGACAAGACGCCGCTGAAGGCGCTCGCCTCGCAGCTCAAGATGTGGAAGGACGTACGCGCCGGCCTGCCGAAGGTGACCCAGCCGCTGCTGTTCTTCCGCTCGACCGACGACCACGTCGTCGACGCCACGTCGAAGACGATCATCCTCGACGGCGTCTCCTCCAACGTGAAGGAGTTCGTGACGCTCCAGGACAGCTTCCACGTCGCGACGCTCGATCACGACGCGGCCCGAATCTTTGCCGCGACCGACGACTTCATCGCCCAGCACGTCGGAGCACGCCGTGACTGACAAGGACGACTTCGACCGGATCGTGGAGGGGCTCGACCTCGATCTCTCGTTCCCGGACGAGCCAGCCGATCCGGTCGTCGAGGACCCGCCGCTGCACTGGTCGCCCGAGGAGCCCGAGCCGGTCGAGACCGAGGAGCCGTTCTACCGGCGGGTCGACTCCACGCCGCTGATCCCCCGCCGGCGCAGCGTGCTCCTCGCCTGGATCGGCCTGGTCTGCGCCCCGCTGGCCCTGGTCCTCGCGACCGTGGTGCACGTGTTCCTCGACCGGTCGATCCTCGCCGCCGCCGTGCTCATCTTCGTGGCTTCGGCGATATACCTTTTCTTGCAGCTGCCCGAACACGGGCCCGGGCGGAGGGATTGGCCGGACGACGGCGCCGTGCTGTGAGCCTGGCCATGTCCGCCGCGCCGATCAGGCCGGCCTCCGGACCCAGGTGAGCCCGCACGATCCGCGCCTCGGCCCGGAAGCCGCGCCCCGTCAGGGTGCGTGAGAACGCTGCCCGCGCGGGATCGATCAGGAGCTGGTCGGCGTCGCTGACGCCACCACCGATGACGAACATCCCCGGGTCGAGGGCCGCGGCCAGGTTGGCGATGCCGACACCCAGCCAGTCCCCCACGTCGGCGATCCACCGGACGGCCTCGTCGTCGCCGGCCTTGGCGTGCTTCGTGACGAGGTGGCCCTCGATGCGGTCGACAGCGCCCCCCGCCTCGGCGAGCAGCCGCTTGCCGAAGTCGGTGCCGTCCGTCGCGGCCCCACGCGCCCGGCGGGTCAGCACCCGCCCGCTGGCGTACTGCTCCCAGCAGCCTCGGTTGCCGCACTCGCACTGGTTGCCGCCGGGCACGACCTGCATGTGGCCGAACTCGCCGGCGATGCCGAACTGACCGCGGTACGGCTGACCGTCGATCACGATGGCGCCGCCGATGCCGGTGCCGAGGGTGATGAGGACCAGGTCGGCCTCGTTCTGGGCCGCGCCGAAGCGCCACTCGGCCCAGCCGGCCGCGTTGGCGTCGTTGTCGACCAGCACCGGCAGGCCCGTGCGGCGGGCGACCGAGTCGCGCAACGGCTCGTGCCGCCACGCCAGGTGCGGTGCGAAGAGGACCGTCGACTGGGTCGCGTCGACGAATCCGGCGGCCCCCACGCCGATGGCCCGGATGTGGTGCTCCCGGCGGAACTCCTCGGTGATGTCGGCGATCGCATCGATGACCTCGAGTGGGTCGGTCGTCGGCGTCTCACGCTTGAGCCGCGCCAGGATGTGGCCGTCCTCGTCGACGACGCCGGCAGCGATCTTGGTGCCGCCGATGTCAATGCCGACCGCGAGCTTGTCCGCCATCAGACGGGGTCGACTCGGGCGAGGTCGGCAGCGCCGATGATGCCGGCGGAGTTGCCGAGGGCTGCGAGCCGGAGCGCGGCCTCCGGGCGGTGGGCCCGGGCCGGCAGATGCGACTCGAACGCCTCCACCACCGACGTCAGCAGCAGCTCACCGGCCGCAGCGACGCCACCGCCGATCGCGATGACGCTGGGGTCGAGGATCGTGGCCAGCACGGCAGCTCCTTCTCCGACCCAGCGGCCGAGGTCCATCAGCAGGTCCACGGCAAGGGGGTCGCCCTCCCGGGCCAGCTGGGTCAGGGCGGGACCCGTGATGCGTCCCGGATCACCGTCGGCGAGCCGTGCGATGGCACCCGCCGCCGGGTCGTCGTTGGCCACGCGCTCGCGGGCGGCACGCACCAGGGCGCTGCCGCTGCCGTACTGCTCGTAGCAGCCGTGCTGGCCGCAGCCGCACAGGATCCCGTCGGGCACGACGCGCATGTGGCCGATCTCGGCCGCGACGCCGAAGCCCCCGCGGAACAGGCGACCCCGGTGGACGATGCCACCGCCGATGCCGGTGCCGAGCGTGATGAGGAGCAGATCGTCCGTGTCCTCACCCGCACCGAAGCGGAACTCGCCCCACGCCGCGGCGTTGGCGTCGTTCTCGACCACGATCGGCAGGTCGACGAACGCACGGACGTGCTCGGCGAGCGGCTCCTCCGCCCACGCGATGTTGGGGGCGAAACGGACTGTCGCCCGGTCCTCGCCGACGAAACCGGCCGCGCCGATCCCGACGCCGACGGGCTTCTCGTCACCCGTCAGCCGGTCGACGAGATCGGCCACGATCCGCGGGATCTTGGTCGCATCGTCGGGCGTGGGCTCCGAGGCGGCCTCGATGATCTCGCCGGCCTCGGAGACGAGGCCCGCCGCGATCTTCGTGCCGCCGATGTCGACGCCGATGGCGAAAGTCACTGCTCCTCCTGGGGAGCCAGGGCCGTGTCGACCAGGTCCTTGAGGGACCGGGCGAGCTGGGCCGCCGAATAAGTCACCGAGGCGATCGCCTCCGGGTGATCGCGCACGAACCCGGAGACGCGGCACGCCGGGCACCAGGTCTCGGTGCACACGTGCATCGGGGCGGGACCGGGTGCTGCCGACGAGGACGTCACCGCCCGGAACAGCTTGAAGGCCTCCTCGGCGACCGTGCCGACGGGCTCCGCGTCGGACGATCCCGGGAGGGACGCACCGGCGGCGGCCGAGTCAGTTCCGGTCACTGGGCCTCGACCTGTTTCTTCAACCCCTTGAGGGCAGTGTCGATGATGACCTTCTCGGCCTTGCGCTTCAGCATCCCGAGCAGCGGGACGGAGACGTCGACCGCCAACTGGTAGGTCACCCGCGTCCTGTCACCGTCGACTGGCTCCAGGACGTACGCACCGTCCATCGACTTCAGCATCGAGCCGGCCGCTGCGAGGCTCCACGAGACGGTGCGATCGCCGTCCCACACGTAGCCGAGGTCGTACTCGTCCCGGATCGGAGTGGCGTCCAGCACGAAGTGCACCTGCTCAGCGCGGCCGTCAGCGGTCGTGCTGACGATGTCGGCCGTCTTCACGCCGGTCGCCCACACGGGGTACGACGGGAAGTCCGCGATGACGCTCATGATCTTGTCGGCCGGAGCGTCGATGACGATGTCGCTCGTGGTCCTCGCCATCAGCCCTCCTCATCCGCTCGGTGGTGTCACCCCATGCTAGTGCCACGGGTCGCACCGGCACGCCCGGGCACTCCGCCCGGACGGGTGACGCCCGACTCGCTGCGGACCCTGCGACCCGCGCACGCGATAGGGCGTTCCGGCCCGGTAGCCTGCCGTGTGTGACACAGCCTCGCACGCCCGATCTGGGCAACCTCAGCCAAGACATTCTCAACCGACTGGCCGACCACGCGGACGATGTCGCGCTGGCCCGCATGGATGGCGACTCCTGGACCGATGTCACCCTCGGCGAGTTCCACCGGGACGTCGTGACGGTGGCCAAGGGCCTCGTCGCCGCCGGTGTCGCGCCCGGTGACCGGGTCGCGCTGCTGTCCAAGACCCGCTACGAGTGGACCGTCGTCGACTACGCCATCTGGTGGACCGGCGCCGCGACCGTCCCGATCTACGAGACCTCCTCGGCCGCCCAGATCGCGTGGATCCTCTCGGACTCCGGCGCCGTCGCGGCAGTCGTCGAGAACGACGGCCACCTCGGACGGGTCGAGAAGTCTCGCGGCGACGCCCCCGACCTGCGCCACGTGTGGACCCTCGACGCCGGGGGGCTCGAGGAGGTCCGCGGACTGGGCTCGGACGTCTCCGACGACGACCTCGAGGCCCGCCGCGGCGGGCTCACGAGCGACACCCTGGCCACCTTGATCTACACGTCGGGCACGACGGGGCGACCCAAGGGCTGCCGCCTGACGCACGGCTGCTTCCGCTACGAGCTGGAGGCAGCGACCGAGCAGCTTCCGGACCTGTTCGGCCGGGAGGACGCCTCGACGCTGCTGTTCCTGCCGCTGGCTCACGTCTTCGCCCGGATCATCCAGGTCGGCGCGATCCGCTCGGGCGCCAAGCTCGGCCACACCGCGGACGTCAAGGACCTCGTGACTCACCTCGGGACGTTCCAGCCGACGTTCGTGCTCGCGGTTCCCCGCGTGTTCGAGAAGGTCTTCAACACCGCGAGCAGCAGGGCGTACGCCGACGGCAAGGGCAAGATCTTCGACCGGGCCGCGCAGACCGCCATCGCGTACAGCCGCGCCCTCGAGAACGGTCGGCCCGGACTCGCCCTGCGGGCCCGCCACACCCTGTTCGACAAGCTTGTCTACGGCAAGCTCCGCGCTGCGCTCGGCGGTCACGCCGAGTGGGCCATCTCCGGCGGCGCGCCGCTCGGCGACCGGCTCGCCCACTTCTACCGCGGCATCGGCGTGACGGTCCTGGAGGGCTACGGCCTGACCGAGACCACCGCGGCCCTGTGCGTCAACACTCCTGAGGACCAGCGCGTCGGCACGGTCGGCAAGCCGCTGCCCGGCACCGAGGTGCGGGTCGCCGAGGACGGCGAGCTGTGCTTCCGCGGTCCGCAGGTGTTCCACGGCTACTGGCACAACGACGACGCGACCGCCGAGGCGATCGACGCTGACGGCTGGTTCGCAACGGGTGACCTCGGCGAGGTTGACGACGACGGCTTCGTGCGCGTCACAGGTCGCAAGAAGGAGATCATCGTGACGGCCGGCGGCAAGAACGTCGCCCCCGCGGTGCTCGAGGACCGTGTGCGCGCCAGCCCCTACGTCAGCCAGTGCCTCGTGGTCGGCGACGGCAAGCCGTTCGTGGCCGCCCTCGTCACGATCGACGAGGAAGCCTGGACCGGTGGACTGGACGACCCCGAGCTCGAGGTCGAGGTGCAGAAGGCGATCGACGACGCCAACTCACAGGTGTCGCAGGCCGAGTCGATCCGCAAGTTCCAGATCCTCAAGGAGGACTGGACCGAGGAGAACGGCTACCTGACGCCGTCGTTCAAGGTCAAGCGCACAGCGGTGCTGCGCGATCTTCACGACACGGTCGAGGCACTCTTCGTCAGGTAGCGGCGCCACTGGGCGGTGAGCTGCTCGACGCTCAGGCCCGTCGACGCGTCGAGCGCACGGGCCACCGGTCGGCCGGCCAGCACGGACCGGTAGAGCTCGACGATGCTGCTGTCCGGGTAGCGCTCGCCGAGCATTCGGAAGATCATCCAGGTCGACTCGTAGACCGCGCCGAGCCCACGGCCGGCGGAGGAGAACTGCTCGGCGTCGGGCAGCTGCTGCGGGACCTGACCGTCCCGGACCTGGCTCAGGACCTGCCCAGCGCTGACCGACAGCGGCTCGGTGTCGTCGTGCAGGGCCACGAAGTCGGCGAAGCCCTCCACGACCCACGTGGCAGCGCGGGTGCCGACCGCACCGGTCAGCAGATGGGTCGCCTCGTGGGTCAGCACGACCTGTGCGGCCCGCTGGTTCATCGTGCTGAACACCCGGGGGTTGAGCACGACGACGTCGCGAGCACGCGCGGACGAACGGTCGTCGAGCCGTGTCGCGACGGCGGCGATCGGGGCGACGGTGTCGGCCTCCTGGCCGAGCAGCATCGCGGCCTGCCCCTGGGTGTGTGGCATCACGACCGTGACCTCCCCCGCGGCCTTCGGGACAACCCGGGTCACCGCGTCACGCGCCACCTCGCCCATCGACACGAGCGGGAAGCTCCCGTCCCCGCCGTCAACCGTCACCACGACCGCGCCGCGGCCGTGCTCGACCTCAACCCGGCCGGCCAGCCAGAGGGGCAGCGGACCCGTGCGTGAGGCCGCCCCGACGATCGACAACCCACCGTCGGCCTGCGGCGCGATCCGCAGCGCCACGGTGGACCGGTGGAGGGCCTCGGCGCCGAGCCCGGACTCCCTGCCGGCCCGCCAGGACACGTCGACGATCGCCTCGGCCGAGCCGTCGGCACGGTCCGCGACCTCTCCCCCGCTGACGTACCGGAGGTCGAGGTCGGTCGCGCCAAGCGCCCGCAGCGACGACCACGTGCGTCGGCCGAACCGGGCGGCGTCGGGCAGGGACCCGGATGTCCCGACGAACGCCCTCTGGTTGTCTGCCGCCGCCAGCGACCGGAGCTGGCCGGTCAGCCGCGACGAGACGTCGGAGGGAAGCTCGGCGGAGGTTGCGGCGTCGTTGGAGGAGGACGCCCACGGTCGCTGCCAGAGCAGCAGGACGCCGGCGAGCAGCGCCAGGACCAGGACCGCCGCCACGTTGGGCGACGGTCGAGGACTGGTGTCAGCCAACCCGCGCTGCGACGGTGAAGCCGCTCAGGCTGGTGATCTCGACGCTCTTGCCGGGGCGCGGCGCGTGCACGACCTTGCCGTTGCCGAGGGCCATCCCGATGTGGGACATGTCGCCGTACGCCACCAGGTCACCGGGCTGCACCTGGCTGAGCGAGATCCGCTTGCCGGCCGACATCTGGGGGCCGACGACACGCGGGATCGTGACACCGGCAGCCGCCCAGGCCTTCATCATGAGGCCCGAGCAGTCCCAGCTGCTGGGGCCGGCGCCACCGTAGACGTACGGCTCACCGAGCTGGGCGAGCGCGAACGCCACGGCCGCCTTGGCCCGGCCCGAGGCGGACGGGTTGAAGTCCAGGTTGGTGTCGCTGCTGTTGAGCGAGGCCTGGTCGGCGGCGTTGAGGCGAGCGAGCTCGGCCTTGGCGTTCTGGTACTTCTTCTGGATCTTGGCGCGCTTGCCGTCGGCGTCCTTCTTGGCCGCAGCCAGGTCCTTGCGGCGGTCCTCCAGCTGGGCGCGACGGTTCTTGAGCGCGGTGCTGCTGTCGGCGAATTGCGCGAGCGCGTCGGCGCGCGTGCTGTTGAGGGCCTGGACGGCGCCGAGGCCGTCGAGGAGCTCCTCGGGGTTGCTGCTGCCGAGCAGGTTGGCCGTCGGGCCGAGCGGCGCGTCCATCTGCTGCTGCACGATCGCGCCGCTGAGCTCGTCCTTCTGCGCGTTGTACGCGACCAGATCGTGCTTGATGTCGGCGGAGATGTCATCGATCTCGGCCTGGGTCTGCTTGACCCGCACGCCGATGGCGTTGACCTGCTCGTTGATCGTCTCGGCCTCGTGGAAGGCCCGCTCGACGTCCTTCTTCGTGACGTCCGGCGCGGCCTGGGCCGACGGAATGGTGAACAGTGCGCCCGTGAGGGCGATGGCAGCGGCGGCGGTGATGCCGCGGCGCGCCGAAGAACGTGACATGCGCACGCAGAACTCCTACATCCTCGACGTCTACCGGGTGAGCTGACGGATTCGGGCCTCGGATTGCCCTACGGTCCGCGCGAACGCGGTCCGATTCACCCCAGTTACTTGGTTCCCCGGTTCGTCCCAGGCATCTTCCCCATGACTGTGACGACTCGACGGTGCGCCCGACGCCGACCTGGACGGTCGCCGTTATCCGGACGCACGAGGATCGACTATACGTGCTCTGGCGAACAGTTCAACTTCGACAGGCAGGTCAGACTGCTTGCGTCTCGGGGCCCGTGACAGGAGTCACGAGGCGCAGCGGTGGGGTCAGGCCGGCGTCGGACAGGACGCTGAGCGCCGCCATCTCGTCGGCGTCGATCTCGATGCCTGCGGGGGGTGCCCCCAGCAGGAACGTCACGACGCAGTCGCCGCAGGCGCTGGGACTGCGGACGAGGCAGCGGTCGCAGTCGACGACCACCGAGTCCGTGGGTTCGTGTGACTCGTGCATTTCCGGCACCTCCTGGGCTGATCCTGACCCCGTCGTTCGGGGACCTCGACCACGCTAGGAGCCCCGTCCGACAAAAACGCCGGGGACCGCAGCGGCCGCCGCGTGGCTACCCCGGTCTGTCGGTGCCGCCGCCTAGCGTGTGCCGCGTGCAAGCAGTCCAGGGATCATTCGACGAGCTCGGCCGTCCGCTGTCCGACGTGACCTTCTGTGTGGTCGACCTCGAGACCACGGGCGGCTCGGCGGCAAAGGGCTCCCGGATCACCGAGTTCGGTGCCGTCAAGGTCCGCGGCGGCGAGGTGCTGGGCGAGTTCCAGACCCTCGTCAACCCCGACGAGCTGATCCCGGCCTACATCACGGTCCTGACCGGGATCACCAACCAGATGGTCATCGGGGCGCCGCGGATCGCGGAGGTCCTGCCCAGCTTCCTGGAGTTCGCCCGGGGGACGATCCTCGTGGCGCACAACGCCCCGTTCGACGTGGGCTTCCTCAAGCACTTCAGCCGGGAGCTCGCGATCCCGTGGCCGGGCTTCGAGACGCTCGACACCGCGGTCCTGGCCCGGCGGGTCCTGAGCCGCGAGGAGGTGCCCAACTGCAAGCTCTCGACGCTCGCCGCGGCGTTCGGGGCGACCTCGACCCCCAACCACCGGGCGCTGTCGGACGCACGGGCGACGGTCGACGTGCTGCACGCGCTCTTCGAGCGGCTGGGGCCGCTCGGTGTCACGACGTTGGAGGAGGTGTCGACCTACACCTCCAAGGTCAAGCCGGAGCAGCGCCGCAAGCGCCACCTCGCCGAGCACCTGCCCGAGGCGCCGGGCGTCTACCTCTTCCGTGATGCCAACGACGAGATCCTCTACGTCGGCACGTCCCGCAACCTGCGGACCCGCACCCGCTCGTACTTCACCAAGGCCGAGACCCGCACCCGCATGGGCGAGATGGTCATGCTGGCCCAGCGCATCGAGGGGATCGTGTGCGCGACGGCCCTCGAGGCGCAGGTCCGTGAGCTGCGGCTGATCGGCCGACACCGCCCGCCCTACAACCGACGCTCCCGGTTCCCCGAGCGACTGACGTGGCTCAAGCTGACCCGGGAGCCCTGGCCCCGGCTGTCGATCGTCCGGACGATCCTGGACGACCAGGCCGACTACATCGGGCCGTTCCGCGGACGCTCGGCCGCGGAAGGGGCGCTGACGGCGCTGCACGACTCCTACAAGATCCGCCAGTGCACGCCGCGGCTCGTGCTGCGGTCGAAGCGGTCGCCGTGCGCACTCGCCGAGATGGGGCAGTGCCTGTCGCCCTGCGACGGCTCGGCCGACGTCGACGACTACGCCGCGGAGGTCCAGCGCGTACGTCGTGCGATGACCGGCGACCCGCACGAGCTCGTGACCGCCGTCCGCCAGCACATGCTCGACCTCGCCCGCGCGGAGCGCTTCGAGGACGCCGCGATGTGGCGGGACCGGCTCACGGGGTTCCTGCGCGCCGTCGTGCGCACGCAGCGCCTGCGCGAGCTCACCGGCGTCGAGGAGCTCGTCGCGGCGACCCCGCACCCGCAGGGCTGGGAGGTACACGTGATCCGCCACGGCCGACTCGCCGCCGCCGGGGTGCTCCCACGTGGCACCCACCCGACCGGGTGGGTCGACGCGCTGCTGGCGACCGCCGAGACCGTCGTCGGCGGCTTCGGGCCGATCCCGGCGGCGACCGCGGAGGAGACCGAGACCCTGCTGCGCTGGCTCGACTCACCGGGGCTCCGGATGGTCCGTGGCGCCTGGCACGCGCCGCTCGAGGGCGCGGCACGTCACCTGACGCCGTTCGAGGAGGCCAGCTCCTCGTGGCAGCTCCTGCAGCAGCCGGGCTAGCCCTCGGCACGCGTGTCGTGGCTAGGCTGAGCACATGATCACCGCCATCGTCTTCATCCAGGCCGAGGTCGCGCGCCTCTCCGAGATCGCCGAGCGGATCGCAGCGATCGACGGCGTCAGCGAGGTCTACTCCGTCACCGGTGAGCTCGACCTGGTGGCGATGGTGCGGGTCCGCCAGATCGACGACGTCTCGTCCGTGGTCGCCGATCAGCTCAACAAGGTCAACGGGGTGCTGTCGACGCAGACGCAGATCGCCTATCGCGCCTACAGCCAGCACGACCTCGAGGACGCGTTCAGCATCGGCCTGTAGGCCCAACGGATCAGCGGACGGCCAGCTCCTGCGTGGCCGCCGCCCACTTGGCCAGCGTGTCGGCGGCCGCGCCCGAGTCGATCGAGGCCCGGGCCCGCTCGACGCCCGCTGCCAGACGTTCGACGAGCGGCCCACCGTCCGCCGCGTGGGCGGCGATCGCAGCCCCAGCGTTGAGCAGCACGGCGTCGCGCACCGGCGAGACCTCGCCGGTGACGACGCGGCGGAAGACGTCGGCGTTGAACGCCGGGTCCGCACCCACGAGGCTGGCCGGCGGCGCGAGCTCGAACCCCAGCTCCGTGGGATCCAGGACGCTTTCCACGACCTTGCCGCCCGCCACCTCCCACACGCGGGTCGTCGTGGTGATCGTGATCTCGTCGAGCCCGTCCTCGCCGCGGAACACGAAGGCATCGTGGCCCCGGGTGGCGAGCACCTCGGCCATCAGCGGCGCCATCCGCACGTCCGCGCAGCCGATCGCTGACGCGGCGGGCTGGGCCGGGTTGGTGAGCGGGCCGAGGAAGTTGAACGGGGTCGCGATGCCGAGCTCGCGCCGCGGCACGGCCGTGTGACGGAACGAGGGGTGAAACACCGGGGCGAAGCAGAACGTGATGCCGCTGCGCGCGAAGACCTCGGGGATGCGGGCGGCCGGGACGTCGAGCCGGATGCCCAGCACCTCGAACACGTCGGCGGTCCCGCTGGCGCTGGACGCCGCCCGGTTGCCGTGCTTGACGACGCCGACCCCGCTGCCAGCGGCGACGACGGCCGACATCGACGAGATGTTGACGGTCCGAGAGCGATCCCCGCCCGTGCCGACAATGTCGACGAACCGGCCGGGGATGTCCAGACGTGTCGCGCGGGCGAGCATCGCGTCAGCAAGGCCGCGCAGCTCCTCGGCGGTCTCCCCCTTGGCGCGCAGCGCGACCGCGAAGCCGGCGATTTGTGAGTCCGTCGTCTCGCCGGCCAGGATCTGGTCCATGGCCCAGACCGCCGTCGACGCGTCGAGGTCCTGACCGGCCACGAGTGCCGTCAGCACGTCGGGCCACGTCTGTGGCATGTCGGTCGCCCTCAGCCGGGCTGCAGCACGCCGCGCGCCAGGTCGATGACGACCTCGGCGAGACGGATCGGCTCGATCGGGTGCGAGACAGCCGCCTCGGCACGGGACCAGGTCGCGAGCCACGCATCCTGGGGGCGTCCGGTGATCACGACCACCGGCGGGGCCCGGAAGATCTCGTCCTTGACCTGGCGGGCGATGCCGAGGCCACCGGCAGGCACCGACTCGCCGTCGAGGATCACGAGGTCGATACCACCGGAGTCGAGGTGCTGGAAGACCACCGGCTCGGTGGCCGTCTCGACGTACTCAAAGCTTGGCAGGTCGGGGTGAGGGCGAGTGCCGAGTGCCGAGATCACAGCGGCTCGGACGTCTCGATCGTCGCTGTAGACCAGGACACGTAGGGGCTTGTGCTCACTCACGAGTCGATCGTACATAATGAACCCGTGGCGACTACATCCGTGATTCCTGCTTCCCGACTCCATGGCCAAGAAGGCCGACCGTCGATGGTGACGGTGGGGACCATCGTGTGGCTCTCCAGCGAGCTCATGTTCTTCGCCGGCCTCTTCGCCGCATACTTCACGATCCGGAACATCTCACCGGACCTGTGGGCGACGGAGACCGACAAGCTCAACATCCCGTTCGCGACGGCCAACACGACGATCCTCGTGCTGTCCTCGGTGACCTGCCAGTTCGGCGTGTTCGCCGCTGAGCGGGGCAAGGCCGGCCGCACGGGTCGCCTGTTCCAGATCAGCCAGTGGGGCATGCGCGAGTGGTTCATCCTCACGTACTTCATGGGCGCGATCTTCATCGGCGGCCAGGCCACCGAGTACGCCGAGCTCGTCCACGAGAACGTCACGATCGCCGGCTCGCCCTACGGCAGCCTCTTCTACCTCGCGACCGGCTTCCACGGCCTCCACGTGATTGGTGGTCTCGTCGCGTTCCTGCTGGTCATCGGCCGTACGTTCGCCGCCCGAAAGTTCACCCACGAGCAGGCGATCTCCGCGATCGTCGTGTCCTACTACTGGCACTTCGTGGACATCGTGTGGGTCGGCTTGTTCGCCACGATCTACCTCCTCCGCTAGCCCCCAACTTTCACTCAGCCCAGCGTCCTTGACACAGGTACGCTGATTTTACTTCCAGGAATGAGGTTCTCGGTGCGGAAACTGTCCACGAGACGCCGGCATCCACTCGCCGGATTTGTCGTGCTCCTGCTGGGGCTCGTCGTCGCGGGAGGCCTCTACTCGGCGTTCGCGCCG
>JAOPXL010000030.1 GCA_025965175.1 Aeromicrobium sp. | reverse complement strand
GGCGTACCGTCAGCCCAGCGTCCTCGAGCTGGTCGGCGTCCCAACCCGGGCCGGAGCCGATCTCGAGGGCATGACCTGCCGGGACTGTCTCGGCCAGGCGCGCCAGCGCCCCGGCCAGGACACGGTGGCCGGCGGTCTCTCGGGCGTAGTCGGCCGCGATCCGTTCGTAGGACTCAACCGTGCGAGCATTCGCTGAAGGCTCCATGACGAGAGCCTAGGCATGGATCGGCGGTTCTCGAGCATCGACGAATGGAGTCGACCGAAATGGGGTCTGCTCGGGCCCGCGCGGTACTACCGTGGGCTCATGGTGCGCGACGCCGACGTTGACGCCAGGACGGTCGCCGACTTCCTGGATCGTCTCGCCGCCCGGACTCCGACACCGGCGGGCGGTTCGGTCGCGGCGTTGTGCAGTGCCCAGGCCGCGGCTCTCGTGGCGATGGTGGCGCGCTACTGCGAGGCCCCGGAACTGGTCGAACGGGCCGAGAGGCTCGTCACCCGGGCCCAGCAGCTGGTGGCCGACGACGAACGGGCATTCGGGGCCGTGGCCGACGCCTGGGCAGCTCCCCACGGAGCATCGGCTGACGACGAAGACCGGCGCTCGGCGATCGACGAGGCACTCCTGGGGGCGTCCGAGCCGCAGGCCCAGGTCGTCGAGACCGTGATCGAGGTGCTGGTCCTGATCGATCTGCTGCGGCCCACCGCCAGGTCCGGGCTGCTGTCCGACCTGGTCGCGGCCGGCGAGGTTGCCAGGGCCGGGTCGGCCATTGCTCGGATGAACGTGGAGTCCAATGTTCGCGGGCTGCCGGACTCCGAGGGCCGATCGCGACTACTGCGGCGCATGGGCGTCACGAAGGAGAGGATCTGAGTGCTGTCGGACATCGAGATCGCGAACGCCGCTGAGCTTCGCCCGATCGCCCACGTCGCCCAGGAGGAGCTGGGCATCGACCCCGTCAATCTGGTGCCGTACGGGCACCACAAGGCGAAGGTCGATCTCGGCTTCCTCCACTCTCTCGAGGACCGGCCGCTCGGCAAGCTCGTCCTGATGACGGCGATGTCGCCGACCCCGGCGGGCGAGGGCAAGACGACGACCACGGTCGGGCTGGCCGACGCCTTGCGAGGGCTCGGGCTGAAGGCGATGGCGTGCCTTCGCGAGCCGTCGATGGGTCCGGTCTTCGGCATGAAGGGCGGCGCGGCAGGCGGCGGCTGGGCCCAGGTGGTGCCGATGAGTGACATCAACCTGCACTTCACCGGTGACTTCGCGGCGATCGCGGCAGCGAACAACCTGCTGGCGACACTGGTGGACAATCACATCCATCACGGCAACGCGTTGGGCATCGATATCCGGTCGGTGGACTGGAAGCGGGTGCTCGACCTCAACGACCGGGCGCTCCGGGATGTCACGGTCGGTCTCGGCGGCCCCGCGAACGGCTATCCGCGCGAGGATGGTTTTGACATCGTGGTCGCCTCCGAGCTGATGGCGATCTTCTGCCTGACCGAGTCCTGGGCCGACCTGAAGCGCCGGATCGGCGACATCGTGGTCGGCCACACCCGCGAGAAGAAGCCGATCACCGCTCGTGAGCTCGAGGCCCACGGCGCGATGGCGGTGCTGCTGCGGGACGCGCTCGCGCCCAACCTGGTGCAGACGCTGGAGCACACGCCGGCGTTCGTGCACGGTGGACCCTTCGCCAACATCGCGCACGGCTGCAGCTCGGTCGTCGCCACCCGGGGGGCCCTGCGGCTGGCCGACTACGTCGTCACGGAGGCTGGCTTCGGGGCCGACCTCGGCGCGGAGAAGTTCGTCGACATCAAGTGCCGCAAGTCCGGTCTCCGTCCAGACGCCGCGGTGGTGGTGGCCACGGTCCGGGCGCTCAAGTTCCACGGCGGTGTGGAGGTGCCCGACCTCGGTCTGGAGGATCTCGACGCCGCGGAGCGCGGCATGGAGAACCTGTCACGACACCTGCGCAACGTTCGTGAGGTCTACGGCATCCCCTGCGTGGTCGCGCTCAACCGGTTCCCCACCGACACGGACGCGGAAGTGGCCCGGGTGGTGGAGCTGGTCGAGGACCTGGGGGTCCGGGCCTATCCGGCCACCCACTTCGCCGACGGCAGCATCGGTGCGACCGACCTGGCGAAGGGCGTGCTCGACCTGCTCGAGAGCTCTGGCCCGTCGACGTTCTCCTTCACCTATCCCGACGGGCTCCCGCTCAAGGAGAAGGCTGAGACACTCGCCCACCGGCTCTACGGAGCCTCCAGCGTGACCTGGGACGGCAAGGCCAGGAGACGGCTCGACCGTCTCGAGGCAGACGGGTACGGCGGGCTGCCGGTCTGTGTGGCCAAGACGCAGTACTCCTTCTCGACCGACCCCACCTCGCGCGGAGCGCCGACCGGTCACGACCTGCACGTCCGAGAGGTCCGGCTCTCCGCGGGCGCGGGCTTCGTGGTCCTCGTGTGTGGCGACGTGATGACGATGCCCGGCCTGCCGGCCACACCTGCCGCCTCCCGGATCGACCTGCTCGACGACGGGACCATCGTTGGCCTGTCCTGACCCGCGCCGTCAAGAAATTTTCGGGGTGTGATGTCGAAGAACCTGCCAGCCGTTCGACGTCTGTGCGAGAAAGCATTTCCCAGCAACCACAAGGAGTGATCAAGATGCCGCGTTTCATGGGATTCGTGAGGATGGAAGAGGGCGTTGGAACGCCGCCGCAGGAGCTGTTCGAGGCGATGGACGCCTACATCGGCGAGCAGGCCGCCAAGGGCGTGTTCCTCGACGGCGGCGGTCTGTACGGGACTGAGGACGCCGTCAACTTCGTGGTCCGCAAGGGCGAGGTCAGCCGGGTCGATGGACCGTACGCCGAGGCCAAGGAGGTCGTCGGCGGCTGGGCCATCATGGAGTACGAGACCCTCGAGGAAGCCGTGGCCGATCAGCGGGAGTTCGCCGAGCTGCACGCGAAGTACTGGCCCGAGGTCACCGTGATCTCGACCCTCCGGCAGATCTCGACGGGCCCGGAGGCGCCGGGCGACTGAACGGGGCTTCCTGGCGAGAGGGACTCACTACGCTGGCATTGTGCCGGCACAGACGAGTACGGATGACCCGAGCGAGGCCATCGTCGCCGCGTGGCGGGCCGAGTCGGCCCGCCTCGTCGGCGCCCTCACCCGGATGACGCGTGATGTCGAGCTCGCCGAGGACCTGGCGCAGGACGCACTCGTCGCTGCGCTCGAGCAGTGGCCCACGGCCGGCGTGCCGGACAACCCCGGCGCGTGGCTGATGACGACCGCGAAGCGGCGTGGCATCGATCACTTCCGGCGCGCCGACGTCCTTCGCCGCAAGGTCGCGGAGCTCGGACACGCCGGCGGGGGAGAGGAGGAGACGATGCCTGATCTGGACGCCCAGGTCGACCACATCGAGGACGACGTCCTACGGCTCATCTTCCTGACCTGCCACCCCGCTCTGACCGCCGAGTCCCGTGCGGCGCTGACGCTCCGACTGGTCGGGGGGCTCACCACCGGCGAGATCGCCCGTGGCTTCCTGACCGCCGAGTCCGCGATGGGGCAGCGGATCTCGCGGGCCAAGAAGACCCTGACCGAGGCGCACGTCGGGTTCGACCTGCCCACGGGGGCGGAGCGGACCAGGCGCCTCGACGACGTCATGGCCGTGATCTACCTGATCTTCAACGAGGGCTACACCGCCACCACCGGCAAGGACTGGATGCGCACCGACCTGTCGAACGAGGCGATGCGGCTCGCGCGCACGCTGGCCGCCCTCGCCCCCGACGAGCCCGAGGCGCTCGGGCTGCAGGCGCTGCTGGAGATGCAAGGTTCGCGGATGCCGGCCCGGCTCGATGAGTCCGGCGCGCCGGTCCTGCTGGAGGCGCAGGACCGGACGCAGTGGGACCGGCTGCTGATCCGGCGCGGGACGGCCGCCCTGCGGCAGGCCGAGCTGCTTGCCTCACGCGGGAAGCCGGTCGGCAAGTACTTCCTGCAGGCGTCGATCGCCAGGCAGCATGCCCGCGCAGAGCGTGCCGAGGACACGGACTGGCGCCAGATCGCGACCTTGTACGACGTCCTGGCCGACGCCGCGCCAGGTCCGGTCGTCGAGGTGAACCGGGCTGTCGCGCACGGACGGGCCTTCGGCCCGCATGCGGGGCTGGCCGTGCTCGAAAGGCTGGACGCTGGTGCCCTCGGCGACTCACCTCTCATACCGAGCGTGCGTGGCGACCTGCTCGAGCGGGCGGGGCTGCACGGGCAGGCGAGCGAGGCGTTCAGTGATGCGGCCGCGCGCTCCAGGAACGAGAGCGAACGCGCACTCCTGCAACGTCGGTCCAAGCTGAACCTGGCACAAGGACCGGGCTGATGCTGCTCGCTGCTGTGCTGGCGGGCGTATCTTCTGATGAGGAGGACGACATGCCCCGGCAGATCATCACGACCCCGAACGCGCCGAGCTCGCCGCTGTTCAGCCAGGCCGTCAAGGCTGGAGCGCAGGTGTTCGTCTCCGGAACGACCGGCATCGACGCGCGTACTGGTGACATGGCAGGCCCCACGATCGACGTCCAGACCCGTCAGGCGTTCGCGAACTGCGAAGCCGTCCTGCAGGCAGCTGGCGCGAGCCTGGTCGACGTGGTCGAGGTGGGCGTGTTGCTGGCGGACCCGGATGATTTGGCCGGGATGAACCAGGAGTACGACCGGTGGTTTCCCACCGACCCACCGACCCGCTACGTGGCCAAGCTCGGGGTCGACGTGCCAGGACTGCTCATCTCGATCCGCATGACCGCGGTCATCGCCTGAACCCCAACGGGCCCCACGCTGCATAGGCTGAACGGATGAATGACGTGCTGGACGAGGGTCCGTTCTTCCACGGCACGAAAGCCGATCTGCGCGTGGGCGAGCTCCTCCGTGCGGGCTTCCGATCGAACTACCGGCCTGAGGTCGTGATGAATCACATCTACTTCACCGCGCTGCCTGACGGGGCCGGGCTTGCTGCGGAGCTCGCAGCGGGCGAGGGTGCTCCGCGCGTGTACGTCGTCGAGCCGACGGGCGCCTTCGAGAACGACCCGAACGTCACCGACAAGAAGTTCCGCGGCAATCCCACTCGGTCCTTCCGGAGCAGGGAACCGCTCAGAGTCGTCGGTGAAGTGGCTGACTGGGCCCGTCTGACCCCCGACGCGCTGCAGGCCTGGCGCGAACGTCTGGCGGCGATCCTCGACGACGAACGCGGCGAGATCATCAACTGATCGTCGAACGAGGCGGAAGCTCGACCCAGGGTCGCGGGGGCTGCTCGTGACCCGGCAGCCCCGCGCATTGCGGTCTAGAGTCTCTGGCGTGTCCTCACCCTCGCGCTGCCGGCTTCTCGGTGCGGCGACGTGACGGCGGCTCGGTCGGCGCCTGCCGACGTCGGTGGATGTCCGAAGGCGATGACGTTCGGCCCGTGCGGTGGCGTCCGTGACGACGCCTCCTGCGAGCTCGACGCCCGCCCCTGCCCGTTCGCCGGGTCTGACGCGCAGGTCGTGCGGTGGGAGCAGGAGCCGCCCAGCACGTCCCCGGCCAGTGCGCTGCTGGACGCGGCACGGCACGGACCCGTCGTGCTCACCGACCTGACCATCCCGCCGTACGACCCGGGCGGGGTCGCTGCCATCACCGAGACGCTCGCGGGATCGTGCGACGCAGTGCTCGTCGGTGAGCACCAGAACCGCCCCGACTTCCCCCCGACCCTGATGGCGGCCTTGATCGCCCGGGCGGGCGGCGTCGCCTGGGTGACCCTCGCGTGCCGTGACCGCAACCGTCTCGTGCTGGAGCAGGAGCTGGCGGGGCTTGCGGTCGCCGGTGTCGACGGGGTTTTGTGCGTGACTGGGGACGTCCGGGCGCAAGGTGTGCGGCCCGGCGTCACCCAGGTCTTCGACCTCGACGGGACGCAGCTCGCTGCGCTGGCGTCCCGGGCGGGACACGCGGTCGCTGTTGCGGAGGCGCCGTCAGCGGTCCCACGACACCTCCGGCCCGGGCGCCTGGTGCAGAAGCAGCACGCGGGAGCCCACCTGGCCGTCCTCAACCACGTGGGCACTGCGGCCGAGGTGGCGTCCTTCGTCGACGCGTCCCGCCGCCTCGGACTCACGATCCCGGTCATCGCCGCGGTTGCGGTCTACACCGACGAGCGGTCCGCGCAGGTCCTGCAGAACTTCCCCGGGCTCCACCTTGATCCCGACCAGGTCGCGCAGGTGCTCGGCGCCGCGGACGTCCGCTCCGCGGGCATCGAGATGGCGCTGACGCAGGCGCGTACCCTTCTGGCCATCGATGGCGTCGCCGGGGTCAACCTCTCCGGGCTCGCCTGCGGCGACGGTGCGATGTCCGGAGCGCAGGTCAAGGCGGAGATCGGCCACCGGATCCGGGAGGGTAGATGAGCGAGACCGAGCCGCAGGCAGAACCCATGGCCGACGAGTTCGACACCGTCGCCTGGTGGACGGCATCCGCCGTGGCGGAGCTGGGGGAGGACCACGCCCTGCCGGCCGCGTGCCGGGGGAGCGGCAGCCCGGCCGGTCTCGACTGGCTGGCGGCTTCCATGGGGCTGGCGCCCGGCATGCGCCTGCTGGACTCCGGCGCCGGGGTCGGTGGGCCGGCGGAGCACGTCGCCCGCTCGTGCGGGGTGCGTCCGGTGCTCGCCGAGCCCATGGAGGGCGCCTGCCGTGCCGCACGACGCCTCTTCGATCACCCGGTCGTGGTGGCCGACGGTCTTGCGCTTCCGTTCCCGGGGGCGGTGTTCGACGCCGCCTGGTCCCTCGGCGTGCTGTGCACCATCGAGGACAAGCGGGCGTACCTGACCGAGCTGCGACGGGCCGTGGTCCCCGGCGGCGCGGTCGGCCTGCTCGTCTACGCCCGGACCGTCGAATCGCTGCCGGACCAGCCCGAGGGCAACCACTTCCCGAGCCGGACCGAGCTCCTGGACGACCTGCGGGCGACCGGACTCACCCTGGTCGCGGAGACGCTGCTCACCGACGTCCCGGGAACCCCCGACGACTGGGATCGGGCGGCTGCACGGGTGGAGCAGGTCGTCGAGCGCGACCATCACGACGACGAACGGTGGCAGCGCGCGCAGTCCCAGCAGGAGACCATCGTGCGACTGATCGGCGACGAGCTCGTCGTCGGTCTGCTCGTCACCTGCCGACGAGACGACCCCGCGACCTAGTCCAGAGCGCCTGACTCCGATCCGAGGTTCCGGCACACTCGATCCAGCAAGAATCGTCGAGCCCCCAACGTCCAGGCCGCCCACCGGCGCTTGTGGTGGGCGATCTTCGGCGGCCTCTCGATCCTCGCCCTCGGTGCCGGCGTGGGCGCGGATGTCGCAGCAGGTGGCCGCTCCACCGGCGCCACGGTCCTGCTGGGTGGCTTGATCGTCCTGGGCATTGCGGCGGCCCTCCTGGGCTCGATCATCTCGCCGATCCCTCGCCACGACGGCAGCATGCGCATGTCCCATGGCGCACGCGGCATGGCGAGCGACGGCTTCGGAGGGGTGGGTGTCGACGGCGGCGGCTTCGGGGGCGGTTGTGGCGACGGCGGGGGCAGCTGCAGTTGAGCGTGGCCAGGTCCTGGTCATCGGCCTCGATCCGTTCCGCGTGCCCTGGTCGTGCACCCGGCCCCGGTCGCCGAGGCGATCGAGCCCGGCACAGGTGTCGATGAGGATCAGTGTTGCGACGAGGGAACGGTGACGGCCGTAGAGCTCGAGCACGATCGAGCCGCGCCAGGACAGGCCGCGATGGGCGCCGGTGCGAGGTCAAGGGTCTTGAGCAACGCAGCTAGTGGACAGCCCGAAGGCTGGGGCCTCATCGCAGCCATCGGCATGAACGAGCACCGGCCCAGTCTCGGGATGCGCACCTCGTGGGCCGGGCTGACTCACGGCGCCCGTACGCACTCGCTCGCCAACCCAACTGTCGCGCAGGCAACAGCGCAACGGAGCACCCCCTGCGGTGTCGACCCAGTCTCGTGCGTGCGCGATCGAGATTGCCTACGCTGACGCAAAGACTGGAGTCATCGAGCAGATCAAGGGACGCGCGTCCCCGACTCGCCGCGAGCCAAGCGCCAGCAGCAGCGCCCGCGCCAACTCACCCGCTCCGGATGAGTTCCTCATG
>JAOPXL010000017.1 GCA_025965175.1 Aeromicrobium sp. | reverse complement strand
CCACCTTGGCGAGGTTGTCGAACTTGTCGGCGTCAAGGGAGCCGGCGGCCCGCAGCTGGTCGGCCTTCCGCGAAGCGGCGAGCGCCTTGGCGCCCCACTCCTTGACCGCGGCGACGTCCTCGGCGTGGTCGGCCTCGGCGAGCCGCAGGTTGCCGATCGTCTGCGCGACAGCGTCCTGGGCCTCGGCAATCGAGCTCGTGTAGTCACGGACGAGCTGGTCGAGCATCTTCTCCGGGTCCTCGGCGCGGTCGAGCATCGAGTTGATGTTGGCGCGGGTCAGCTGCCCGATGCGCCCGAGGATGGACTGTTTCTGAGCCATGGTCGTCACTTTCGGTCGGTCGGCGGTCGGCGCGGGGGCCGTCGTCCTCGATCTTGGTCCATCGTGGGGGTCGAGACAACCGCTGGTCCCGGCCATGGTCAGGCCTTCACCTCCGTGGGGGGACCCGGAGGATCCACGCCCGCATCAGCACGAACCGCATCGCCGTCACGAAGAGGTTCGCAGCGGTCAGGACCGCGACCTCCGCCAGCGGGTGGTCTTCGCCGTGGATCCGGCGCATCGTCCAGATCACACCGCTCGTCACCGCCAGGCCGCACGCGAAGACCAGCAGTCCCTGCACGTGGTGGCGCAGAGCGGCGGTCGAGCCACGGAGCCGAACGTGAACCGGCGGTTGGCCGCGGTGTTGGCTATCGCGGACGCCGCCAGCGCGACGGCGTTGGCCTTGAGCGAGCCCAGCCTGCCGCGCAGCGTGACGTACAGCACGGCGTACACGACGGTCGAGGCGATCCCGATCATCGCGAAGACGACCATCTGGGCACTGAGTCCCCGGCCCGCGCTGCGAGCCGTGGCCCGGCCCAGCGTCGCGGTGACCTCGGCCAGGGGGATTCGTCCGCGCAGGAGCCCAGCCGAGTCGCCCCATCCCGCGCAGGTCGGCCGCGGCCGTCCGCGCGATGTCGACACGGGTGTCGGGGATCGTCGACCCAGTCCACCGGCACCTCGTGGATGCGGAGCCCGGCCCGCTCGGCGACGACGAGGAGCTCGGTGTCGAAGAACCACTCGTCGTCCTCGATCAGCGGCAGCAGCTCAGCGGCGACGTCACGACGGATCGCCTTGAACCCGCACTGCGCGTCAGAGAACCGGGCCCGCAGGGCGCCGCGGAGCATCGCGTTGTACGTCCGGGAGATCAGCTCGCGCTTGGGCCCCCGGGTCGTGCGGGACGTCCGGGCCAGGCGGGAGTCGGTCGCCAGGTCGGAGTGCCCCGACAGCAGCGGCGCGACGAGGGGCAGCAGGGCGTTGAGGTCGGTCGACAGGTCTACGTCCAGGTAGACCAGGATCTCGGCATCCGACTCCGACCAGGCCCGCTTGAGGGCACGACCGCGACCCTTCTCATGTCCAGGACGATCGCGTCGGGCCCGAACTCCTTGGCGACGGCACGGCCTTGCGACCCGTGTGGGCGGTCTGGATGTCCCAGCCCTCGTAGCGCAGCGCCATCTGGAGGAGCTCGGCGATGTTGACCTCGTCGTCGACGACGAGGACGCGCAGGGGCAATCCGTCGGCACGGGTCAATGAGGAGGCCATGGGTTCATTGTGGGCCTGCTGGCCATGAGCCTGCGAGGCGTTCCCTGTCGAGAACCTGTGAACACGCCGCGCAGCCGAATCTGTACCCCGTCACAGGTTCGTGACAGGGACGCGGCAGAGGGTCTGCCCATGAGCGACACCGACGACACCGACAAGACGATCCAGCAACCCGCGCCTGGGACGACCAGCGAGCTCCCGGCCCAGCCCACCCCTCCGCCGGCCCCGGCGCACGAGTCGGCGCCGACCGCCGGCCCGGCGACACAGAAGGTGGCCTTCAAGGACCGGTCGTGGTCGACCCGCACACTGGTCGCTGCGGCCCTCGCGGCGGTCCTGGTCGGCGGCGCGGGGGCGGCGATCGGCACGGCCCCGGGAGGCTCGGACTCCGACGGCCGCGGTGGCCCGGGCGGCCAGTGGGCACACTTCCGCGGCCCGGTGCCCGGTGGGTCGCACGGTGGGTTCGGCCAGGGCGACCCGCGCCAGGATGATCCGCGCCAGGATGATCCGCGCCAGGAGGGCTCCGGGCAAGACGGCTCGGGCCGGGACCGGCAGCAGCCCGACACCGACGGGGGATCGGCTGCGCAGTCCAGCGCCTCGGCGATCTGACGCGGCAGCCTGACTAGGCTGTCGTGCATGGCGTCCCTCTCCCGAAGTCAGGTGCAGGAGCGCAACCGGGCGACGGTGCTGGACGTGGCGCGCCGCGAGTTCCTGCGTGACGGCTACGTCGCCACCTCGGTCGCGGCGGTCGCACGGGAGGCGGGCTTCACGACAGGCATCGTCTACTCGAGCTTCGGCAGCAAGGCCGATCTCGCGCTGGCGGTCCTCGACGTCCTGCAGGCCGAGCAAATCGGGGCCCTCGGCGACAGCGTCGCCGGGGTCGCGGATGCCGAGGAGGTCCTGGCCCGCGTCCGTGGGTGGGCCGCTGCCGCGACGGCGTCGGGCTGGGTCCGGTTCGAGCTCGAGCTGCTGCTCGACACGATCCACGACCCCCGCCTCGCCGCGGCCCAGGCCGCACGGCAGGCCGCAGCGGTCGAGCAGGCCACGGTCGTCGTCCGGTCCATCGTGCCGGGTGGGAGCACGGACGACGAGACGCTCGAGGTGCTGGCCGAGGCGGCTGTCGACTATGCGATCGGCGTCGCGATCCGTCAGGTGACGAATCGTGATGCGTCGCCCGATCGGTTCCTGCGGTTCATCGGTCCGCTGGTCGCGGCGGTCTCCGGCTGAGCCGAGCCCCTGGAGGACACCTCGTGGTCACTGTCGCGACACGTCCCTCACCGCACCGCGGGATGATCAAGCGCACGAGCATGCCTACCGGCCCGTGACGCCGTCGATCGCCTCGCGGATCAGATCGGCGTGACCATTGTGCCGGGCGTACTCCTGGATCATGTGCACGTGCACCATCCGCAACGACATGGGGCCGCCATGCAGGTCGATCTCGGTGTCGAGGTCGAGGCCCACCACCGCGGCCGCGGCCGCCGCCTGCTCCTCGGCGAGCTGCGCCACGGCGGCCTCGGCGTCGGCAGGGTCGATGACGCAGAAGTCGGTGTCGTCGCGGGCCTCGAAGCGGTGCAGGTGCCCGATGGCTTCGCCGGCGACCCGCTTGCGCAACCAGATGCGTTCGACCTTGGCCATGTGGCGGACCAGGCCCAGCAGGGTCAGGTTGGTGGAGGCGATCGGGCGGGCTGCGAGCTGCTCGGCGGTCAGCCCGGCGCAGACGTTCACCAGGGTCGAGCGCTGCCATGCCAGCACGCCCTCGAGGATCGGCCGCTCGGGCCCCGTCATGGGTCCGTCGACCTCGCCGGCCGGCGCGGGGGAGGTCCAGGTCATGGCACCGATCGTCCCACGACGAGTCAGTCGCGCAGGGTCACCATCATGAGGTCGGCCCACGAGTCGCCGGTCGTCGCGGCCGGGCGGTTGAGCCCGGTCTTCGACGGCTGGCGGGCGATCGAGTTGGGGACCAGGCAGTCGGTGTCGGTCACGAACTCGCGGTCGCTGATGACGGCTTCGGCGCGGCGAGGCTGGTAGCCCGAGGCCTCACCGCCGTTCTTGGCGTACGTGCAGGTGGGCGTGAGGTCGGTCAGCGCCAGGCCGAAGCCGGCGTTGTAGTTGCCGTCCTCGGTCGGGGTGAGCACCGAGAACGTGCCCTCCAGCAGGTACGGGTACATGACGAAGATCGTCTGGAGGCCCAGGACGTTCTTCGTCAGTGGCTTGACCGAGGTGTCGAGGTCGGCGATGGCGGGGGTCAGGTCGGCGGAGTTCTCCTCGACGACGGTCCGCACGGTCCTGGCCGAGTCGGTGCCCTTGTCCAGCAGCCGGCGCAGGTCGGGATCGGCGTCGACGAGCGTGTCCGACAGCAGGGCGAGGTTCTTGGCGAAGTCCCCGATGTCGTCCGCCGAGTCGATCTGGGTCTGCAGCACGGAGTCCGAGTCGCGGATCAGGCCCCGGGTCGTCTCGATGTTGTCGTCGGCGGTCTCGATGAAGTCCGAGGAGGTGTCCAGGATCGTGGCGAGGTCACGGCCCGTGCCTTCGAACGCCTGCCCGAGCTCGTCGACGACGGTCCGGAGGTTGTCGGTGTCGATCGACGTCACGAGCGAGTTGACGTCGACCAGCAGATCCGTCGAGCTGACCGGGATCGCGGTGTCCTCGAGCGCGACGACCGAGCCGTTCACGAGGTAGGGGGCCGTGTCCTCGCGCGGGCGCAGGTCGACGAACTGCTCGCCGATCGCGGACTTGTTGGCGATCAGGGCCTCGACGTCGGCGGGGATGTGCGGCGCGCTCTTCTCGATGTCCAGACGCACGCGCACGCCGTTCGGCTCGGGGTCGAGGGCGGCGACGGAGCCGACCTCGATGCCGCGGTAGGTCACCTGCGCGCCCCTGAAGATGCCACCGGAGTCCGAGAAGTGTGCATCGACGCTGAACGTGCGGTCGACCACGAGCCGGTCGAGCTGTGCGTAGCGGCCGCCGACGAAGGCACCGCCCAGGATCGTGAGCAGGGCGAACACGGCAAGTTGGATCTTGGTCATGCGGGTGATCACAGGAGCATTCCCTCGGCCGGTTCCATACCGAGAGTATGTCTGAGGTCTCTCCTCGGTCGACCGCCGCCCCCCGGTTGAGGACCCGTGCGACCGACGCCGATGCGCCCGTCGAGGTCGTCGCGCAGCCGCCGGAGGGTGGATGCGGCCGAGCACGACGCTGCGCTCTTGAGGGTCGACGGTTGACCGGCTGGCGAACCGTGTCACCGCGGACCGGCGTGCGCCGATACCCTTGACCGGTGAGCGAATCCTCCTGGACCCCCGGACGCCCGCTCCGCATCGCCCTGCTGGGCTGCGGAGTCGTCGGCACGGAGGTCGCCCGACTGCTCACGCGGGACGCCGAGGAGCTGGCCCAGCGCGTCGGTGCCCCCCTGGAGCTGGCCGGCATCGCGGTCCGTCGCCTCGGCCGCGAGCGCGATCTCGACGTGCCGGCCGAGCTGTTCACGACCGATGCCGTCGGCCTGGTCTCGCGCGGTGACATCGACGTCGTCATCGAGGTCATCGGAGGCATCGAGCCGGCCCGTGGTCTGATCCTGTCGGCGCTGGAGAACGGCGCATCGGTCGTCACGGCCAACAAGGCGCTGCTCGCCGAGGACGGCGCGACGCTGTTCGAGGCGGCCGACAAGGCCGAGCGCGACCTCTACTTCGAGGCGGCCGTGGCCGGGGCCATCCCGATCGTCCGGCCCTTACGGGAGTCGCTCGCCGGTGACCGCGTGCAGCGGGTCCTCGGCATCGTCAACGGCACGACCAACTTCATCCTCGACGCCATGACCACGACGGGCCAGGGCTTCTCCGAGGCGCTCGACGAGGCCCAGCGGTTGGGCTACGCCGAGGCCGACCCGACCGCCGACATCGAGGGCTTCGACGCGGCGTCGAAGGCCGCGATCCTTGCGGGGCTCGCGTTCCACACCCGGGTCACGATCGGCGACGTACACCGTGAGGGCATCACCGACGTCACCGCCGCGGACGTACGCTCCGCCGACGAGATGGGCTGCGTCGTCAAGCTCCTCGCGATCTGCGAGAAGCACGAGACTCCCGACGGTCCGGCGGTGTCGGCCCGCGTGCACCCCGCCATGATCCCGCTGACCCACCCGCTCGCGAGCGTGCGTGGGGCGTACAACGCCGTGTTCGTCGAGAGCGAGTCCGCCGGCCAGCTCATGTTCTACGGCCCCGGCGCCGGGGGGGCTCCGACCGCGAGCGCCGTCCTCGGTGACGCCGTCTCGGTCGCCCGCAACCGTCGCAGCAACGTCTACGGACCGGGCGAGTCGACCCACGCGCAGCTCGAGGTGCTCGACATGGGTCACGCCCGGACCCGCTACCACGTGTCGATAGACGTCGACGACCGTGCGGGCGTGCTGGCGTCGGTCGCGAACGCCTTTGCCGAGTTCGACGTCTCGATCAGGACCGTTCGCCAGGAGGGCAGCGGGTCGGACGCGCAGCTCGTGATCGTCACGCACGAGGCCGAGGACGCGGCACTGTCCGCGACCGTCGCCTCGTTGCGCGGGCTCGAGATGGTGCGAGACGTGACATCAGTGATGCGCGTCGAGGGAGGATCCTGACATGGCCCACCTGTGGAGAGGTGTCATCGAGGAGTACCGCGAGTGGCTCCCCGTGACCGCCGACAGCCCCGTCGTGACGCTGGGGGAGGGCGGCACGCCGCTCGTCCACTCGGCGTGGCTGTCGGGCATCGTCCGCGGCGACGTCTGGCTCAAGGTCGAGGGCAACAACCCCACCGGGTCCTTCAAGGACCGCGGCATGACCGCCGCCGTCTCGGTCGCGGTGGGCGAGGGCGCCAAGGCCGTCGTCTGTGCCTCGACGGGCAACACCTCGGCCTCGATGACGGCCTATGCGGCCAAGGCCGGGCTGACCCCCATCGTGCTGGTGCCGCACGGCAAGATCGCGGCCGGCAAAATGGCGCAGGCCGTCATGCACGGTGCCGAGGTCATCCAGGTCAAGGGCGGCTTCGACGAGTGCCTGCAGCTGTCGCGCGCCCTTGCCGACCACTACCCCGTCGCCCTGGTCAACTCGGTCAACCCGGTCCGGCTGCAGGGTCAGAAGACCGCCTCGTTCGAGATCGTCGACGCGCTGGGAGCCGCCCCGGACCTGCACGTGCTGCCGGTCGGCAACGCCGGCAACATCTCGGCCTACTGGCTGGGCTACCGCGAGTACGCCGACGCCGGCCTTGCGGCCCGGACCCCCGCGATGTGGGGATTCCAGGCCGTGGGTTCGGACCCCATCGTCCAGGGTGCGCCGATCCCGCACCCCGAGACGATCGCAACCGCGATCCGCATCGGCAACCCCGCCTCGTGGCACCTGGCGGAGGCCGCGCGGGACGAGTCCGGTGGACGCATCGCGTCGGTCAGCGACGAGCAGATCCTGCAGGCCCAGCGTGACCTCGCCTCGCACGACGGCGTGTTCGTCGAGCCGGCGTCGGCGGCAGGGGTCGCAGGTCTCCTCGCAGCCGCCTCGGCCGGTGAGGTCGAGCCGGGCCAGACGATCGCCGTGACCGTTACCGGGCACGGCCTCAAGGACATCGATACCGCGCTGTCCGGCGCGGGCGCCATGGTCGACGCGATCATCGAGGCCGATGTCGACGCGGCGGCTGCTGCCGCCGGTCTCGCGTGAGCTTCGTCGAGGGGCCGGTCACCGTTCGGATCCCCGCCTCCAGCGCCAACCTCGGTCCCGGTTTCGACGCCCTGGGACTCGCCGTCACGCTGTATGACGACGTCACCGCCGAGGTGACCACCTCGGGCCTCGACATCCATGTCACGGGGGAGGGGCAGCACGGCGTCCCGCTCGACGAGACGCACCTGGTGGTCGAGGCGATGCACGCCGCGTTCGACCTGTTGGGCGGACGCCCTGAGGGGCTGCGGCTGACGTGCGTCAACCAGATCCCCCACGGCCGCGGGCTGGGCTCGTCCTCCGCCGCGATCGTCGGGGGGATCGTGCTGGCCCGTGCCCTCGTCGACGGCGGGGAGGCGCTGCTCGACGACGCGTCGGCCTATCAGCTGGCGGTGGACCTCGAGGGGCACCCCGACAACGTCGCCGCGGCCTTCTTCGGCGGCCTGACGATCGCGTGGGTCGACGGTGCGGCGGCCGAGGTCGAGCGCCTCCGGACCGACGTGCAGGTCACGGTGTTCGTCCCGCCGTCAGCAGTGTCGACCAAGCAGGCCCGCGGCCTCCTGCCGGAGACCGTCCCGCACGGCGACGCGGCCTTCAACGCCGGTCGCGCGGCCCTGCTGATCGCGGCCCTGACCCACGCGCCGCACCGGCTGATCTCCGCGACGGAGGACCGGATCCACCAGCCGTACCGTGCCGAGGCGATGCCGGAGTCCTATAACCTCCTGCGCCGGCTGCGGGTCGAGGGTGTGCCGACGATCATCTCCGGCGCCGGTCCGACGGTGCTCTCGTTCGCCCGCGGCATTGCGGACCTGGCCCCCGCGGGGTGGGCCGTGCACGAGCTCAACGTTGACCAGGATGGCGTCCGGATCGTCACTGGTTGATCCACGGACGACTTGTAGCGGATCGGGAATGCCGTCCCAGCTTGTGGTGTTATGGTGGATGAGTCGGAGTTGAGTTCTACTCCCCGACAGTGACAGCAAGTGAGCATCGCCATTCAAGTCGCCCGCCAGATGCGGGCAAGCCTTTCTGCGTTCGGATCTCCGGACCACTGGCCTTGTGGCCTCATTCAAAGGAACCCACGTGACGGAAACAACCACGACAGCCGATGCCGCCGCTCCCGCGGCCGCCGCTCCCCGCAAGACCGGTGGAAGTCTCGGTGGCAAGGTCCTGGCCGAGCTCCAGGAGATCGCCGCCGGCCTCGGCATCAGCGGCGCCGAGAAGATGCGCAAGGGCGCGCTGATCGACGCGATCAAGATCGCCCGCGGCGACGCCGGCACCTCGACGAAGGCCGCCGTCAAGGCCGCCTCCGGTCCGGCCGTCGACACGACGAACGCTCCCGCGGTGACGCTGCCGGAGAGCAAGAACGACACCACGGACGCCTCCCGCGAGGAGTCCGCCAAGACGGACGCCCCCAAGGCCGACCGGCCCAAGCGCAAGCGCAACGACTCCGCCAAGAGCGATGCCGCGAAGGGCGACGCGCCCAAGAGCGATGCCAAGGCCGACAAGGCTGACGCGCCCAAGGACGACGCCGCGAAGAGCGATGCGCCGAGGAACGACGCCCCGAAGAACGACACGAAGGCAGACAAGGCCGACGACGACTCGTCGAAGGACGAGGACGGCGAGAGCGGCGGCAACCGCGGTCGCAACCGCAACCGGAACCAGGGTGGCAACGCCGGCGGTAACCGCAACCAGAACCGCAATCAGGGCAACGAGGGCCGCAATCAGGGCAACGAGGGCCGCAACCTGGGCAACGAGGGCCGCAACCAGGGCAACGAGGGTCGCAACCAGGGCGCCCAGCAGGGTGGCAACGCCGCCACGGACGAGGACGACGAGCTCGGCAACAGCCGTCGTCGCAACCGTCGCGGACGCAACCGCAGCAGCGGCACGGGACGCGGCAACGCCGACGTCGACACGTCGTACACCGAGGACGACGTCCTGGTCCCGGCCGCGGGCATCCTCGACATCCTCGACAACTACGCGTTCGTCCGCACGACGGGCTACCTGCCGAGCGAGAACGACGTCTACGTGTCGCTCGCGATGGTCCGCAAGTGGGGCCTGCGTCGCGGTGACGCGGTCGTCGGCCAGGTGCGCCAGCCCCGTGAGGGCGAGCGCAAGGAGAAGTTCAACCCGATGGTCAAGATCGACTCGGTCAACGGGATGACGCTCGAGGAGGCCAACAAGCGGGTCGAGTTCTCCAAGCTCACGCCGCTCTACCCCTCGGAGCGCCTGCGCCTCGAGAGCGAGGCCGGCGGCGTCACGGGTCGGGTCATCGACCTGGTCTCGCCTATCGGCAAGGGCCAGCGCGGCCTGATCGTCTCGCCGCCCAAGGCCGGTAAGACCATGATCATGCAGCAGATCGCCAACGCGATCACGACCAACAACCCCGAGTGCCACCTGATGATCGTCCTGGTCGACGAGCGTCCGGAGGAGGTCACCGACTTCCAGCGCACCGTCAAGGGCGAGGTCATCGCGTCGACATTCGACCGTCCCGCGACGGACCACACGATGGTCGCCGAGCTCGCGATCGAGCGCGCCAAGCGTCTGGTCGAGCTGGGCCACGACGTCGTGCTGCTCCTCGACGGCATCACCCGCCTCGGTCGGGCGTACAACCTGGCCGCGCCGACGTCGGGACGCATCATGTCCGGTGGCGTGGACTCCTCGGCGCTCTACCCGCCGAAGAAGTTCTTCGGTGCCGCCCGCAACATCGAGGACGGTGGATCGCTGACGATCCTCGCGACGGCCCTCGTCGAGACCGGCTCGCGCATGGACGAGGTGATCTTCGAGGAGTTCAAGGGCACCGGCAACTGGGAGCTCCGCCTGCGTCGTGAGCTCGCCGACAAGCGGATCTTCCCGGCGGTCGAGGTCAGCGCCTCGAGCACGCGTCGCGAGGAGCTGCTGATGGGCCAGGACGAGCTCGCCGTCGTCTGGAAGCTGCGCCGGGCTCTCGCGGGCCTGGAGAGCCAGCAGGGCCTCGAGCTGATCCTCGACAAGCTCAAGAAGACCAGCAGCAACGGCGAGTTCCTGATGTCGATCAACAAGACCCTCCCGCACGAGGGTGGAGCCAGCACCAACGGCTGATCACGCACGACAGGGGCGCATCCGGACATCCGGGTGCGCCCCTGTCTGGTTGCACGCAAGGTCGTGACGCTCGCCCCGTCGATCTCGGATGGTTGCGCCACGAGCATCCCCCTAGGCTTGCGCCATGACGACAGCACACGACTTCGCCGCGACCGCGATCGACGGCACCGAGCAGCTCCTGGCCGACTACAAGGGCAAGGTGCTCCTGGTCGTCAACACCGCGACCCAATGCGGCTTCACGCCCCAGTTCAAGGGTCTCGAGGCGGTCTACCAGGAGTACGTCGACCGTGGGCTCGTCGTGCTGGGCTTCCCGTGCGACCAGTTCGGCAACCAGAACCCGGACGGCGACGAGGAGACAGCGTCGTTCTGCGAGCGAAACTTCGGCGTCACGTTCCCGCTGTTCTCCGAGATCGAGGTCAACGGAGACGGCGCGCACCCGCTCTACAAGTGGCTCAAGGAGGAGAAGGGCGGCCTCGGCCCCTCCAGGATCAAGTGGAACTTCACCAAGTTCCTGATCGACGCCGAGGGCCACGTCGTCAAGCGCTACGGCTCCACGACTAAGCCCGAGAAGATCCGCGGCGACATCGAGAAGCTCCTTCCTGCCTGATCCTGCGGGGTGCTAGTGGACGGGCCCCGGCCTGGCGTCCGAGCCCGCCAGCGCAGGATCGGCCTTCGGGAATGAAATCGGTCCCGATTTCCTTGTAGTGGGTGCCAACTGGCACAATCCATCCTTGGTTCTGGTTCACGGACCCGCACCCCGCGAGACGACCCAGCGACCGCCGAGAGGACATCATGAAGAACGGCATCCACCCCG
>JAOPXL010000002.1 GCA_025965175.1 Aeromicrobium sp. | reverse complement strand
CAGCCTGGACGGCGAGACGGCCCAGGACGATGTCCTCGGCGTCGATGACGTGCCACTGACGGGTGATGTCAGACGGCTTGGGGCTGAACGTGCGCACGGCGTGACCTTCTCGTTCTTGATGTGGGTGGTTCGGTGGTCGTTCCGGAGGCCAGAGCCGTCCGGGACACGACACACTAGGTTAACCGGCACGGGCCACTCGGGTCAAAACGAGGTCGCTCTGCGGACCCGTTGACCGATGAGGTTTACCTCACCTCTAGGTTTGGAGGTGGACTGCAACATCTTCGCAGCCCCACAATATGTCGTCACAGGAGACCCATCGTGACCGAGAACCATACGCTGACAGTTCGCGACAACCGTACGGGCGAGGAGTACGAGCTCCCCATCACCGACGGCACCATCCGCGCCGGAGACGTCGGGAAGATCGGCAAGACCGACGACGAGCCCGGCCTGGCGGTCTATGACCCGGGGTTCACCAACACCGCTTCGACCCGCAGCGCCGTCACCTTCATCGACGGTGACAAGGGGATCTTGGAGTATCGCGGCTATCCCATCGAGCAGCTGGCCGAGAAGTCCACGTTCCTCGAGGTCGCCTACCTGCTGATCCACGGAGAGCTGCCCACCAAGGAGCAGCACGACAAGTGGGTGCACGAGATCACGTTCCACACGTTCGTGCACGAGAACGTCAAGTCACTCATGCAGGGCTTCCGCTACGACGCGCACCCCATGGGCATGCTGCTGTCGAGCGTCGGCGCGCTGTCGACGTTCTACCCCGAGGCGCGCGACATCAGCGACCCGAAGGTACGCCACGAGCAGGTCGTCCGGATGATCGCCAAGATGCCGACGCTGGGCGCCTGGTCCTTCCGCCACGCGCAGGGCAAGCCGTATGTCTACCCCGACAACGACCTGTCCTACACCGAGAACTTCCTCTCGATGCTGTTCAAGATGAGCGAGCCGAAGTACGACCCGGATCCGCGTCTGGCCAAGGCCCTGGACGTCCTGCTGATCCTGCACGCCGATCACGAGCAGAACTGCTCGACCAACGCCGTCCGCTCGGTCGGCTCCAGCCAGGTCGACCCGTACTCCGCGGTCAGCGCCGGCATCGCGGCCCTCTACGGCCCGCTGCACGGTGGCGCCAACGAGGCCGTGCTCAAGATGCTCAAGCGCATCGGCTCGAAGGAGAACGTCCCCGCGTTCATCGAGGGAGTCAAGAACGGCGACGAGAAGCTCATGGGCTTCGGTCACCGCGTCTACAAGAACTACGACCCGCGCGCCACGATCATCAAGAAGGCCTGCGACGACGTCTTCGAGGTCACCGGGGTCAACCCGCTGCTCGAGATCGCGCAGGAGCTGGAGAAGATCGCGCTCGAGGACGAGTACTTCGTCAAGCGCAAGCTCTACCCCAACGTCGACTTCTACTCGGGCCTGATCTACGAGGCACTGCAGTTCCCGCCCGAGATGTTCACGGTGCTGTTCGCCATCGGCCGTACGCCGGGCTGGCTGGCGCAGTGGATGGAGCTCGTGGACGACAAGGAGCAGAAGATCGCTCGCCCGAAGCAGATCTACACCGGCGACCGTCGTCTGGAGTTCGTCTCCGCCGAGGAGCGCTGGGCGAAGTAACCGGCCATCGAAGGCCCCCACCGCGACGGTGGGGGCCTTCGACGTTCCCGGAGTCGATATCGTGGTCCGGTGCGCCTGCGACTCGATTTGTCCTACGACGGGACGGACTTCCGTGGTTGGGCGACCCAGCCCGCGCTGCGCACCGTCCAGGGTGAGATCGAGTCGGCGCTCGCCATGATCCTGCGCCTGACCACGACGCCGCAGCTGACGGTGGCCGGGCGCACCGATGCCGGTGTCCACGCGCGCGGCCAGGTCGCGCACGTCGACCTCGACGACGTCGATCCGCCGACCCTGGAGCGTCGGCTCCGACGCCTGCTGCCCGCTGACATCGCGTTGCGCGGGCTGTCCGTGGCGCCCGAGGGGTTCGACGCCCGGTTCGCGGCCCTCGAGCGGCGGTACGTCTACCGGATCTGTGACGGACCGTCCGGACCCGACCCCCTGACCCGCGCGTCTGTCGTCACACACGGACGAAGACTCGACGCGGACGCGATGAATGCCGCTGCGCAGCACCTGCTCGGCGAGCACGACTTCGCGTCGTTCTGCAAGCGGCGCGAGGGTGCCACGACGATCCGGACCCTGCTGGAGCTCCGGACGGCCCGCGACGGCGACCTGCTGGCGACCACGGTCCGCGCCGACGCGTTCTGCCACTCGATGGTGCGAGCCCTGATGGGCGCACTCGTCGCGGTCGGGGAGGATCGCTTTCCTCCGGAGTGGACCAGCTCGGTCCTCGCCGGACTCGCCCGCGACGCACGGGTCCGGGTCATGCCGGCGCACGGCCTCGTGCTGGAGGAGGTCGTCTATCCCGACGTCGACGGTCTGGCCACACGGGCGATCGAGGCACGGCGGCGCCGCGATGAGTGACCTTCGGCTCGTCCCGCTCTCGCTCGCGGTGTTCGAGGCGCTCGCCTCGGAGGACCCTGAGGCCGCCGACCTGCTGGGTCTGCCGATCCCCGCCGAGTTCGCCGAGGCCGTCGACATCTGGCGGTTCATGATCCGGGTCGTCACGGAGCACCCCGACAACGCGGACTGGGCGATGCAGGCGGTCGTCATCGGTGACGACACCATCGTCGGCAACGCCGGCTTCAAGGGTGCTCCCCGCGACGGCCAGGCCGAGCTCGGCTACCGCATCGTGCCGGGTCACCGTCGTCACGGCCACGCCCTCGGCGCGGTCCGCGCGCTGCTCGAGCACGCCCGCCGCGAGCCGCTCGTGGCGCGCGTCATCGCCCGGATCTCCCCCGGCAACGACGCCTCGGTCCGCGTCGTGACCGCCGCCGGATTCGTCCCCGACGGCGAGTGGATGAGTCCTCGGTGGGGCCGACAGCTCCAGTTCGTGGCTGACGTCGCCAACCCGGAGTGGCAGACTCGGCCCATGCCGGTCACCTGGGACGACGTCGTCGCGTACGCCGTCACGTTGCCCGAGGTCGAGGAGTCCACGACCTACCGCACGCCGTCGCTGAAGGTTGCCGGCAGGCTCATGGGGCGGCTCCGCACCGAGAGCGAGGGCGGGCTCGCGCTCAGGTGCAGCGCGGTCGACAAGGAGTCCCTCGTCGGCGGTGACGACCCGGCGTTCTACACGACCCCGCACTACGACGGCCACGACTACGTCCTCGTCGACCTCGGCCGGGTCGATCGCCTCGAGCTGTTCGAGCTCGTCACCGACGCCTGGCACCTCGCCGCGCCCGCCGCCGTGCGCAGGCGGCACGCCCGGTGAGCGGTTGGCTCGCCGCGCTCGCGGCGGTGCTCGCCATGGCCTCCCCGACCGTCACCGCTCCCCCGGCGGCCGTCCCCGCCGACTACCAGCTCGGCGGGGCGTACGCCCCCTCGCCCGATGTCCAGGCCGTGACCCGCGACCGAACCGAGCGACCCGCTCCGGGGATCTACTCGATCTGCTACGTCAACTCCTTCCAGACCCAGCCCGGCAGCCTCGGCTGGTGGACGCGCAATCATCCCGAGCTCCTGCTCCGTGACCGCACGCGACATCTCGTCCGCGACCCCGGCTGGCCCGACGAGGCGCTGCTGGACATCCGCACGTCGTCCAACCGGGCAGCGATCGCCCAGATCAACCGGAGCTGGTTCGGTGGCTGCGCTCGGGCCGGGTTTGCCGGGGTCGAGCCGGACAACCTCGACTCCTGGACCCGGTCGCGAGGCCTGCTGAAGAAGGCGCACGCGGTCGACCTCGCGAAGCGCCTGGTCCGCGAGTCCCACCGCTCGGGTCTCGCGATCGCGCAGAAGAACTCGCCCGAGCTCGGTCGCCTCGGTCTCGGCTTCGACTTCGCGGTCGCCGAGGAGTGCGAGGTCTATCGCGAGTGCGATGCCTACACCGCCGTGTACGGCAGGAATGTCATCGAGATCGAGTACTCCGACACCGGCCGCGCAGCGTATGCGCGATCCTGCGCCGCACGAGCCGGGCAGATCGCGATCATGCTGCGTGACCGCGACGTTGTCCCGGCAGGCTCGCCGGGGTACGTCCACCGGACCTGCTGACCACCGGATCGGCCAATGCTCGCCGCTAACCGTCTGGGAGACTAGGCCCGTGGCCGATCACTACTTCGACGCGACTCCCAGCAGCGACGACCGACGCCAGCAGGTCACGACCACGATCTGGGGCCGGACGTTGACGTTCACGACGTCGACCGGCGTCTTCTCCCGCGAGGGGCTCGACAAGGCAACCGACATCCTGCTGCGCAACAGCACGCCCCCGTCCTCCGGCACAGTGCTGGACCTCGGGTGCGGTTGGGGGCCCATCGCGTGCTCGCTGGCCGGTGCCGGTGCCACGGTCTGGGCCATCGACCCCAACCAGCGCGCGCTCGAGCTGACCGCCCTCAATGCCGAGGCGCTCGGTGTCACCGTCCACACCGCGCTGCCGGACGACGTGCCGGCCGATCTCGTGGTCGACCAGATCTGGTCCAACCCCCCGATCCGCATCGGCAAGCAGGCTCTGCACGACCTGCTCTTGCGCTGGCTCCCCCATCTCGCGCCTGACGGCACTGCGCGTCTCGTGGTGGGCAGGAACCTCGGGGCCGACTCCCTGCAGGCGTGGCTCCTCGACAAGGGCTGGCCGACGACCCGGGTCACGAGCGAGAAGGGCTTCCGCGTCCTCGAGGTCCGCCGGCCCGGGTAGAAGAGCCTCAGCATGACCGAACGCCCGCCACCATGAGGTGACGGGCGTTCGGGGTGGTGCGGTGACCTACTTGGCGTCGTCCTCGGCCGGAACCTCGGTCTCGGCAGCGGCGTCGGTGCTCGCCTCGACCGTCTCGGCCGCAGCAGCGGCATCGCCGGTCGCCTCGACCACGTCGACGTCCGTGCCCAGGTCGTCGGACGGAGCGTCCTCGGCCTCGACGACGGGCGCCTCGGCCGACTTGTCAGCCTTGGCCTTCTTGGGCGTCTGGTTCTGCGCGCCGAACTGCTTGGCCTCGACGATCTCGATGACGGCCATGGGGGCGTTGTCACCCTTGCGTGCCGCGATCTTCGTGATGCGCGTGTAGCCGCCGGGACGGGTCGCCATGGCGGGACCGATCTCGGTGAACAGCGTGTGCAGGATGCTCTTGTCACGGATGACCTTGACGACCTGGCGGCGGTTGGCCACCGTGTCGGTCTTGGCCTTCGTGATGAGCGACTCCGCGTACGGACGCAGACGGCGGGCCTTGGCCTCAGTCGTCGTGATCTTGCCGTGCTCGAACAGGTTCTGCGCGAGGTTGGCCAGGATCAGGCGCTGGTGCGCCGGGCTGCCGCCGAGGCGAGGTCCCTTGGTGGGGGTGGGCATTGTTTGTCTCCAGAATCAATCGGGCTGGTTGCCGGGATCGGGCAGTACGTCAGTACTGCTCGTCCTCGGCGAAGCTGGCGTCGTCGTCGTACGCATCGATGACCGCCGACGGGTCGAAACCAGCCGGGCTGTCCTTGAGTGCGAGGCCCATCTCGGCGAGCTTGGCCTTGACCTCGTCGATCGACTTCGAACCGAAGTTGCGGATGTCGAGCAGATCCTGCTCCGAGCGCGTGATGAGCTCACCCACGGTGTGGATGCCCTCGCGCTTGAGGCAGTTGTAGGAACGAACCGTGAAGTTGAGGTCCTCGATCGGCAGTGCCAGATCCGCAGCGAGCTGCTCGTCGACCGGCGAGGGACCGATGTCGATGCCCTCGGCCTCGACGTTGAGCTCACGGGCCAGACCGAACAGCTCGACCAGGGTCGAGCCGGCCGACGCGATCGCGTCGCGGGGCAGGATCGACTTCTTGGTCTCGACGTCGATGACGAGCTTGTCGAAGTCGGTGCGCTGCTCGACACGGGTGGCCTCGACCTTGTAGGACACCTTCAGGACCGGCGAGTAGATCGAGTCGATCGGGATCCGACCGATCTCCTGCTCGCCGGTCTTGTTCTGGTTCGCCGACACGTAGCCACGGCCCCGCTCGACGGTCAGCTCGAGTTCGAGCTTGCCCTTGCCGTTCAGGGTGGCGATCTGGAGGTCGGAGTTGTGGAGCTCGACCCCGGCCGGCGGCGCGATGTCGGCCGCCGTCACGGTGCCCGGCCCCTGCTTGCGCAGGTACATCACGATCGGCTCGTCGTGCTCG
>JAOPXL010000237.1 GCA_025965175.1 Aeromicrobium sp. | reverse complement strand
GCACGGGGTCGGCCGGCTCAAACGGTCCTGGCTGGCGCGCGAGCTCGACGAGACGGCGATGGCCGTGCACCGGGCCGTCCGCTCGGCGTTGGACCCGGACGGCCTGCTCAACCCGGGGAATCTGTTCGATCCCGCCTGAGGGTCACGCCACGTCTCGCGCGGGGGCAGTGCGGACCGCGACGGCGAGGCCCACAGCTGCGACGGCAGCGCATCCGAGCGCGAGCAGCCGGACCTGCTGGACGGTCCACACCTCGTAGAAGTGCTCGGGGTCGCTCCCGAGGCTCGAGGCAGTGGCGAGGAAATGGGTGGCCAGGAATGCGGCGTTGAGGCCGAAGGCGCCGCCGACCCCACACCACGCCGCCCGTGAGCGGCTCGACCCCGCCCACTGCCAGAGGGCCAACGCGATGAGCGCGGCGCTCACTGCAGCGCCGACGGCCATGGTCGTCGCGTACCGGAGATGATCGTCCCCGGTGGGGACGTCGTTCATGAAGGAGGACGAGAGGAATCCGACGAGGAAGAACGGCACTCCCACGGCGACCGTGATGGCCACGACCAGGAGCGCGACAAAGCGACGGCCCGTCGGGGTCACGGTCGCGCTCATGCCGTCATCGTGACACGGCTCTAGGCTGGCGGTATGCCCAACCGCCTCGCCCAGGCCACCTCGCCGTACCTCCAGCAGCACGCCGACAACCCCGTCGACTGGTGGGAGTGGAGCGCGGAGGCGCTCGAGGTCGCGAAGACGCTGGACCGGCCGATCCTGCTGAGCGTCGGCTACGCCGCCTGCCACTGGTGCCACGTCATGGCGCACGAGTCGTTCGAGGACCCGGCGACCGCGGCGTACATGAACGACCACTTCGTCAACATCAAGGTCGACCGCGAGGAGCGTCCGGACATCGACGCGGTCTACATGCGCGCGACCCAGGCGATGACGGGCCAGGGCGGCTGGCCGATGACCTGCATCCTGACCCCGGACGGCGAGCCGTTCTTCGCGGGGACCTACTTCCCGCCGCAGCCCCGGCAGGGCTCGCCGGCGTTCAGCCAGGTCCTGCAGGCGCTCGCCGAGGCGTGGCGCGACCGGCGCGACGAGGTGCTGACGGTGACGCAGGACATCATGAAGCACCTCGGCGAGACGATCGACCCGGTCGGCGGCGACCTGGGGGCCGCCGAGCTCGACGCCGCGGTGCCCGAGCTGGCCAAGGGCTACGACGCCGAGGCCGGGGGGTTCGGCACGAGCCCGAAGTTCCCGCCGTCGATGGTGCTGGAGTTCCTGCTCCGCAACGCCGCCCGTACGGGGTCGCGGCAGGCGCTCGACCTGGTGGCCGGGACGTGCGAGGCGATGGCCCGCGGCGGGATGTACGACCAGCTGTCCGGCGGCTTCGCGCGCTACAGCGTCGACCGGTTCTGGCGCGTGCCGCACTTCGAGAAGATGCTGTACGACAACGCCCTCCTGCTGCGGGTCTACCTGCACTGGTGGCGCCAGAGCGGCTCGCCGCTGGCGGAGCGGGTCGTGCGGGAGACCGGCCGCTTCCTGCTCGACGAGCTGCGGACGCCCGAGGGTGGCTTCGCCTCGGCGCTCGACGCCGACAGCGACGGGCACGAGGGGACGTTCTACGTGTGGAACCCCAACCAGCTGCTGCGGCTGCTGGGTGCCGAGGACGGCGCCTGGGCGGCACAGCTGCTCGGCGTGACGGGGGCGGGAACGTTCGAGCGTGGCTTCTCGACGCTGCAGCTGCGGGTCGACCCCGAGGACCCGGAGCGGTGGGAGCGGGTCCGGGCGCAGCTGCTGACCGCCCGCGCCGAGCGCACCCGGCCGGCGCGCGACGACAAGATCGTGGCGTCGTGGAACGGGCTGGCGATCTCGGCCCTCGCCGAGGCCGGCGTGCTGCTCGAGGAGCCGGACTTCACCGCCGCCGCGGTCGCCGCCGCCGAGCTGCTCAACGACGTGCACCTCGCCGACGGCTTCGTCCGCACCTCGCGCGACGGGATCGCCAGCGGCAACCCCGCCGTGCTCGAGGACCACGGCTCGGTCGCCGAGGCCTTCCTGTCCGTCCTCGGGGTGACGGGTGACGCGGTGTGGCTCGACCGGGCGCGGGTCCTGCTGGACCGGGTCGTCGACCACTTCGCCGACCCCGAGGGCGGCTTCTTCGACACCGCCGACGACGCCGAGACCCTGGTCGTACGCCCCAAGGACGCGTCCGACAACGCCTACCCCTCCGGCACGTCGGCCGCGGCGCACGCCCTCATCGCGTTCGCGGCGGTCACCGGGGAGCACCGCTACCGTGCCGCGGCGGAGTCGGCGATCGCGTCGGCGGCGTCGATCGCGCTGCAGGTGCCCCGCTTCGCCGGCTGGACCCTCGCGGCGGCGGAGGCCGTCGTGGCCGGACCCCTGGAGATCGCGGTGGTCGGCCCGGCCGGCGCACGTGCCGGGCTGCACCGCGCGGCGCTGTCAGTGCCGTCGCCGGGTGCTGTCGTCGTGGCCGGCGAGGTGGGACTCGGGATCCCGCTGTTCGAGCAGCGGGACCTCGTCGACGGGCACCCCGCGGCGTACGTGTGCGAGGGGTTCGTGTGCCGGCGCCCGGTCACCAGCGCCGACGAGCTCGTCAGTGCTGCTGGTACGCCAGCAGGCTGACGCCGATGTAGTGCACGATGAACGCCGCGATGGTGAAGGCGTGGAAGACCTCGTGGAAGCCGAAGTACGTCGGTGACGGGTTGGGCCACTTGAAGCCGTACACGATCGCGCCGAGCGTGTAGAGCAGGCCGCCGGTGATGAGCAGCACCAGCACGGCCGTCGAGGCGTTGTCGGCGAACTCCGGGAAGTACAGGACCGCCGCCCAGCCGAGCAGGAGGTACAGCGGGACGTACAGCCAGCGGGGCGCACCGATCCAGAAGATCTTGAACATGACGCCGAGCAGGGCTCCGCCCCAGACGGCCGACAGCATGATCGCGGCGTGCTCGTTCGACAGCAGGAGCAGCGAGAACGGCGTGTAGGAGCCGGCGATCAGCAGGAAGATGTTGGCGTGGTCGAAGCGCTTCCAGAACCCGCGGACCCGATCGGACCACGTGCCGCGGTGGTAGACCGCGCTGACGCCGAACAGCATCAGTGCGCTGACCATGAACACCGCGACGCCGATGCGGACGAGGATGTCGTCGGCGATCACGAGCATGACGATGAACGCGAAGAAGGCCAACGGGATCGTGACGGCGTGGAGCCAGCCACGCAGCTTCGGCTTGATCTCGTCGACCGTCTCGCGGAGTCGTTCACTTGCTTCCTGCACAGCACCCTCGTGCTGACGATCGCTCATGGGGTTCAGAGTAGGGCACTCCTGGGTGCGGGGACTGTGCCCGACCGGGGCGGCTGTGGTGAGGGTTACTCTCTAGTCCATGGGAGTCAGCGACCTCGCGTACGGCATCTACGAACGGCGCCTCGCCAAGCGCCTCGATCCCGCGAAGCTCCCTCGTCACGTCGGAGCGATCGTCGATGGCAACCGTCGCTGGGCGAAGGGCGCGGGCACGAACTACGAGCTCGGCTACAAGGCCGGCGCCGACAAGATCTCGGAGTTCGCCGAGTGGTGCGACTCGCTCGGCGTCGAGATCGTCACGCTGTGGTTGCTGTCGACCGACAACCTCCAGCGATCGCAGTCCGAGGTCGCCAGCATCCTCGCCGCGGTCGAGGACCTGATGGACCGGCTGGCCTCGGAGCAGCGCTGGCGGCTCGCGGTGATCGGCAACCTCGACATGCTGCCGGTCGAGTCCGCGGTGCGCCTCAAGCGGGCGGCGGAGTCGACCAACGGGCTGCCGGGCATGCGGCTCAACGTGTGCGTCGGCTACGGCGGACGGCAGGAGCTCACCGACGCGATGCGCTCCCTGCTGCTGGAGCAGGCCGCCAAGGGGCGGTCGCTCGAGGAGGTCGCCACGACCCTCGAGGTCGACGACATCGCCGAGCACCTCTACACCAAGGGCCAGCCGGACCCGGACCTGCTGATCCGGACGTCGGGGGAGCAGCGGCTCTCGGGCTTCCTGCTGTGGCAGAGCGTGCACTCGGAGTTCTACTTCAGCGACGCCCTGTGGCCCGCGCTGCGGCACGTCGACTTCCTGCGGGCCATGCGGTCGTACGCCCTGAGGCAGCGCCGCTTCGGCCAGTGAGCCGAGCGGCCGCCCGCTTCGCGGTCGAATCGTTCACGTGGATGTCACACGCGGGCGGGCGTGTCCTACCGGGATTGCCCAGATCGCAGTCCTACGTTGAGCGTGTGTTGACGCTCGCGCTTGAGCCTGGATCGCCTACCCACGAGTAGGGCCGGCGTAGGCGCGCGCGGGCCCGTTGAGGAGACAGCCATGGCTGCACCGCGCACCTCGAAGAGCCAGTCCGACCGCCGCACGTACGTCCTGGACACCAGCGTCCTGCTCGCCGATCCCGGTGCCGCCCACCGGTTCCACGAGCACGAGGTCGTCATCCCGGTCGTCGTCATCACGGAGCTGGAGGGCAAGCGGCACGATCCCGAGCTGGGCTACTTCGCCCGCAGCGCCCTGCGCTTCCTCGACGACCTCCGGGTCGAGCACGGCACCCTCGACGTCCCGCTGCCGATCGGCGAGGAGGGCGGCACGATCCGGGTCGAGCTCAACCACACCGACTCCTCGTCCCTGCCGTCCGGCTTCCGGCTCGGGGACAACGACACCCGCATCCTGTCGGTGGCCAAGAATCTCGCCGACGAGGGCCTCGACGTCACGATCGTGTCCAAGGACCTGCCGATGCGGGTCAAGGCCTCGGCGGTCGGCCTCGTCGCGGAGGAGTACCGCGCCGAGCTGGCCCAGGAGTCCGGCTGGACCGGGATGCGGGAGATCGAGATCGACAGCCTCGACCTGGACGCCCTCTACGACAGCGGGACGCTCGACCTGCCCGAGGCGCGCGAGCTCCCGTGCCACACCGGGCTGGTCCTGGTCTCGGACAAGGGCAGCGGCCTGGGCCGGGTCAACGCCGACAAGCAGGTGCAGCTCGTGCGCGGCGACCGGGACGCGTTCGGCATCCACGGACGCTCCGCCGAGCAGCGCATCGCGCTGGACCTGCTCCTCGACCCCGACATCGGGATCGTGTCGCTGGGCGGCCGCGCCGGCACCGGCAAGTCGGCGCTGGCCCTGTGCGCGGGCCTCGAGGCGACGATGGAGCGCGGCCTGCACAAGAAGGTCGTAATCTTCCGCCCCCTCTACGCCGTCGGCGGCCAGGAGCTCGGCTACCTGCCCGGCAGCGAGTCCGAGAAGATGGGGCCGTGGGGCCAGGCCGTGTTCGACACGCTCGGCGCGATCACCTCGCCGGACGTCATCGATCACATCCTCGAGCGCGGGATGCTCGAGGTGCTGCCCCTGACCCACATCCGCGGCCGCTCGCTCCACGACTCGTACGTCATCGTCGACGAGGCGCAGTCGCTGGAGCGCAACGTCCTGCTGACGGTGCTGTCCCGCATCGGCGCCAACTCCAAGGTCGTCCTGACCCACGACGTCGCGCAGCGCGACAACCTGCGGGTCGGGCGTCACGACGGTGTCGTCGCGGTGGTCGAGAAGCTCAAGGGCCACCCGCTGTTCGCCCACGTCACGCTGTCCCGTTCGGAGCGCTCCCCGGTCGCCGCGCTGGTGACCGAGATGCTCGAGGACGTCACGCTGTGAGGTGACGACCCCGCGGTGACAGAGGGGTCTTCCCGGACAGTTGGACATACCTCCCGGGAAGGGTCCTCTTCTGTGGCACAGTTGCGCACGTGAGCGGACCAGGGAGGGTTGTCTTGCGATGGGCGACCGTGCTCTCGCTGTGCGTGCTGGCCGCCTGCGGCGCCGACCCGGACGAGGGCAGCACCCCGGTCGTGACGTGGTACGCCGCTCCGGAACGGCTCGACACCGCGGCCCTAGCCCGCACGTGCACCGAGGCCGCTGACGGCGCCTACCGGATCGAGGTCCGGCAGCTGCCCGCCCACGTCACCGACCGGCACGCGCTGCTCGTGCGACGTCTGCTGGCGAAGGACGACCGGATCGACCTGCTGAGCCTCGACACTGCCCTCACCGCCGAGTTCGCCGCTGCACGGTTCCTCGCCCCGGTCCCGTCGGCGCTGACGAACGAGCTCGCCGACGACATCGCCCCGGCCGCGCTGGCGGCCGCGACGTACCGCGACGAGCTCGTCGTCGCCCCGTGGTGGCTGGACCCCCAGGTGCTCTGGTACCGCGGCAACACCGCCGAGCGGGCCGGCCTGGACACCACCAAGCCGATCAGCTGGGACGACCTCGTCGCCGGGGCGCAGCGGCTCGGCGTCACGGTCCAGGTCGAGGACCGCGACGGCTCCGGCCTGTCAGAGTGGGTCAACGCGCTGGTCACTGGCAGCGGTGGCTTGCTCGTCGACGGCACCGGACGGGACGCCGCGGTCGGCCTCGACTCGGACGCCGGCCGGACCGCAGCCTCGGTCGTCGAGCTCTACGAGGACGCCGAGGTCGGTCCCGGCCCGTCGACCGATGCGCTCGCGGGCTTCGCCGCCTCCAACGGCGGCTTCCTGGTCGCGTCGAGCTCGGCGGTCTCGGACCCCGCACTGACCGCGGTCGCCGCCGACGTCAAGGCCGCCCCCTATCCCGTGGTCGGCCCCGACAGCATCGCGCCGGTCGCGGGGGTCGGGCTCGCGGTGCCGACCAGCGCCTCCGACCCCGCTCGCTCCTACGACGCAGTGTCCTGCCTGCTCTCGCCCGACGTGCAGCGGGTCGTCGCGACGACCGCGCGCCATCACGCGAGCCGCCTGTCGACGTACGACGACTCGGCGGTCAAGGCGGCGGTGCCGGACCTGTCGGTCGTACGCACCGCGGTCGCGACCGGTCGCACGGTGCCGGCCACCCCGTACTGGTCGCTCGTGCTCGCCGCGATCGACCAGACCTGGCTGCCGGTCACCTCCGTGGCGCAGGACTCGACTCCCCAGGAGTCGCAGTCCGCCGTGCAGGCCGCGATCGAGGGGAAGCTGCCGTGAGGGGCTGGCGCTGGCTCGCCCCGGCCATGATCGTCCTGGGGTTCGTGACCCTCTGGCCGCTCGGGCGCGGGGTGTGGACGTCGCTGTCGCGCTCCTCCCTGACGACTCCCGACGCCACCGAGACGGTTGGGCTCGGCAACTACACCGACGTGCTGTCCAGCCAGACGTGGTGGATCGCGGTCGCGGTGACGCTGGCGATCGTCACGGCGGTCGTCGTCCTGCAGCTGCTGCTCGGGCTGGCGTTCGCGGCCGCGCTGCGCCGGCTGACCACGGTCTGGCCGGTCACCCGGGTGCTGCTGCTGGTGCCGTTCGCGATGCTGGCGGTCGTGTCGGCCGTCGTGTGGCGCGATGCGGTCACGACGGGCTACCTCGAGGCGTGGCTGCGACTCGAGGACGTGGGGTCCTTCGGCTCACTCGTCGCCGTCGTGGTCGGCGAGGTGTGGCGGGGGACGGGCATCACGGCCCTGATCCTGCTGGCGGGCCTCCTGCGGGTGTCGTCGTCGCTGATGCGGTCGGCCGTCGCCGACGGGGCTACCCCGTGGCAACGGTTCCGCCGCGTCGTGCTGCCGGCGATGGGGCCCGCGGTCGCGGTCGCGGCGACGTACCGAGCGCTCGACGCCCTGCGCATCCTCGAGGGACCGCTCGTCGCCGAGCAGCCCGGCGCCACGGTCCACACGGTCCCGCTGCTGGTGTGGGACACGACCTTCTCCTCCTTCGAGCTCGGGCTGGGTGCGGCGATGTCGGTCCTGCTCGTCGTCCTCGCGGGCCTGGTCGGCGCGGTGCTCGTGCCGCTGCTCGGCGTCAGGAGGTCCGTATGACTCCGTCGGTCCGCTCGCGCCTCATCGCGTCCGGCGTCGCCTTCGCCCTGGGGTTCGGGCTCGCCAACTACGGCGTCCTGCGCATCGCGCGGCCCGACCTGTGGCTCTGGATCCTCGTCGCCGGTCTGCTGATGGGGACCGGGGTCGTCGGGGTGCTGCTGGCCGACACCAACCGGGCGATCTCGTTCTGGGCGGTCCTGGGCCTCGAGATCTTCGCGGTCTTCACGCTGGTGCCGCTGCTGTGGACGTTCACGGTCGCGACGGCGCCGAGCGGGCTCACACCGCAGACCTTGTGGCCGCGGGACGTCTCGTGGAGCGCGTTCGACGGTGCCCTGCACTCCGAAATCCTGCGCCGCGCCGCGGGGACCTCGGTCCTCGTCTCGGCGCTGGCGACACTGATCGCGATGCCGCTCGCGATCGCTGCGGCGTACGCCTTCGTGCGCCTGCACGTGAAGGGGCGGCGGATCGCGTACGGCTTCGTGCTCGCCGCGCTGCTAATGCCGCTGGCGGCGCTCGCCGGACCGCTCACTGGCCAGCTGATCGCGTTCGACCTGTACGGCTCCCGGCTGGCCCTCGTCGTGCCGGCCCTCGTCGTGACCCTGCCGCTGGCGATCTGGCTCAGCGTGACGGTGTTCCGCGACGTCCCGTGGAGCCTCGGCGAGGCGGTCCGCGCCGACGGCGCCACCCGGGCCCAGCAGCTGCGGCTGTTCGCCGCTCCGCACCTGCTGCCAGGCCTGGGAGTCGCGACGCTGCTGGTGTTCGTGGCCGGGTGCAACGACTTCGTGCTGGGCTCGGCGCTGGCGCCCGACGAGCAGACACTGCCCCTGCCCGCGACGCTCCTGCTGGCGTCGGGCCAGCTCGACGACTCGAGCGCCGCGATAGCCGCCGCGGGCCTGCTGTGGATCCTGCCCGCCGTCGCGCTCCTGCTGCTGTTCCCTCGCCGGATCAACCAACTCCTCGGAAGGTCCTACCGATGACCTCGATCGAAGTCCGCCACCTCACGACGGCCGGCTCGGGATCCCGTCCCGCGCTCGACGACATCAACCTGACCGTCCCCAGCGGGTCGACGCTCGCCATCACGGGACCCTCCGGCGCCGGCAAGAGCCTGCTGCTCCGCACCCTGGCGGGGCTCGAGGAGCAGACGTCCGGCGACATCCTGCTCGACGACGTCGTGGTCAACACGGTCGGTCCGCGGGGGCGTGACCTCGCGATGGTCTTCCAGGACTTCGCGCTGCACCCGCACCTCGACGTGTTCGACAACCTGGCGTTCTCCTCGACGCTGCGACGCGGCTTCGACCGGTCCGCCCTGTCCGGGCGCATCCAGGAGGTCGCGGACTTCCTGGCGCTGACGGACCTGCTGGGACTGACCCCGGCGCAGCTCGACGACGCGCAGCGGCAGCGGGTGGCCCTCGGCCGCTCCCTGGTGCGGCAGGCCAACGCGTACCTGCTCGACTCGCCGTTCTCCGCCCAGTCCGACCGCGTGCGTACGCACGTCCGGTCCGTCACCGCTCACTGGCAGCAGGAGGGCAAGCGCACGTCGATCGTCACGACCAACAGCGTCGAGGAGGCCCTGAGCATCGCCGACCGGGTCGCCGTCATGCACCAGGGCTTCATCCACCAGGTCGGGACACCGCGGGACCTGTACGAGCGGCCGGCGGACATGTTCGTCGCGGGCTATCTCGGCGCGCCCCCGATGAACCTCGTCCCCGCCTTCCCGGTGGGCCAGCAGCTCGTCATGCCGCTGGCCACGATGCTGCTGGACGGACCGCTGCTCGAGCGCATCGGCGACCGGGGCGTCGTGGTCGCCGGGGTCCGGCCGGAGCACTGCCACGACGCGAGTGGCGCGGACGGCGCCGCGGTGTCGGACCGGATCGAGTTCACGACCCGCATCGACGACGTGGAGTGGCGGGGCAGCTCGCAGTTCGCCTACCTCGGCTACGAGATCGAGCCCGCCGTCAGCGAGCTTCTGGACGAGGTCGAGGAGCTGCTCGAGTTCGACCTGTTCCAGAACTTCCTGGTCGCCGAGCTGGCCGCCGACAGCACGCTCAAGCCCGGCATGTCGATCCGCGTCGTGATCCCACGACAGAAGATCCACGTGTTCGATCCCGAGACGGGCGAGAACCTCACCCTGGCGCGATGACAGCGACCCCCCACCAACGGCTCCTGGCGGCGATCGTCGCGGCCGCGGCCGCGGTGGCGTACGCGACGGTCACGCTGCTGAAGTTCGGGCACTACACGATCTCCTCGTTCGACAACGCGATCTTCGAGCAGGCGATCAAGAGCTATGCCCACCTCGGCGCGCCCGTCGTCGACATCAAGGCGCCCGGCTACAACATCCTGGGCGACCACTTCTCGCCCGTCACGGCTCTGGTGGCGCCGGTCTATCGTCTCGTCCCGTCGGCGCAGACCGTGCTGCTGGCACAGGTCGTCCTGATCGCGGTGTCGATCCACGTCGTCGCGGCGCTGGGCATGCGCCGCCTCGGCACGGCCGTGGGGCTTGCGATCGGGGTTGCGTACGCCGTCTCGTTCGGCATCCAGTCGGCGGTCGAGGCGGACTTCCACGAGGTCGCGTTCGCGGCGCCGTTGCTCGCGCTGGCCGGGGCGGCGTACGTCGACCGCCGCTTCGACCGGGTCGTGTGGTGGTCGCTGCCGCTGCTGCTGGTCAAGGAGGACCTCGGCGTCACCGTGGCGGTGATCGGGGTCGTGCTGTGGCTGTCGGGGGACCGGCGCCGCGGGCGGCTCCTGGCGATCGGCGGGGCCGTGGCGACGGCCTTCGTGGTACTCGTCGTGATCCCGTTCTTCAACACCGAGGGCTCCTACGCGTACGGCGACGACGGCGGGCTGCTGTCCGCGGCGTTCGACGGGCTGGGCCGCAAGGGGGCCACGGTCCTGCTGACGTTCGGCGTCACCGGGCTGGCGGCACTGGGCTCCCCGTGGGCACTGGTCGCCGTGCCGACGCTGCTGTGGCGGTTCGCGGGGAACGTGCCGTACTACTGGGGGACGGATTACCACTACTCGCTGGTCCTGATGCCGATCGTCTTCGTCGCGGCGATCGACGCGATCGGGCACCGGCCGCAGCTGCGGTGGGCCGTCCCGGTGGGCCTCGTCGTCAGCGGGTTCCTGATGGTCGGCTCGCCGCTGGCCGCGCTGGTGGACCCCCGGACGTACGACGAGCCGCCCCGCGCCGACAGCGCCCGCGCCGTGCTCGCGATGGTGCCGGAGGGGGCCTCGGTCGAGACCGACATCGGGCTCATGACCCACCTGGTGACGGACCACACCGTCTACTGGATCGGGTCGATCGGCGACACCACGCCGGACTACGTCCTGCTCGACGTGCTGGCTGGCATCGGCTCACCGGTGGACGTCAAGGCGTACGCCGAGCAGGTCCATGGCGGGACGTACGACGTGGTCTTCGACGAGGATGGCTTCGTCCTGGCCGCCCGCCACCGCTAACCCCCCTTCCAACGCTGACGCGTGGGTTGCGAACGCTGAGGCGTGGGTTGCGAACGCTGAGGCGTGGGTTGCGGTCGCGCGTCACGGTGCGCAACCCACGCGCCACGGTGCGCAACCCACGCGTCAGCGTCAGGGGTGGGTCATGGACATGACGTCGAGCGCCTTGTCCAGGTCCTCCTCGGACACCTCGCCGCGCTCGACGAAGCCCATCTCGATGACGACCTGACGGATTGTCTTCTTCTCCTTGACCGACTGCTTGGCGACCTTGGCTGCGTTCTCGTAGCCGATGAACCGGTTGAGCGGCGTCACGACCGACGGGGACGACTCGGCGAGGAACAGGCAGCGCTCCTCGTCGGCGACGATGCCGTCGATGCAGCGGTCGGCCAGCACGCGCGAGGCGTTGCCGAGCAGGCGCATCGACTCCAGGATGTTGCGGCCGATGACCGGCAGCATGACATTGAGCTCGAACGAGCCCGAGGCGCCGGCCGTCGCGATCGTCGCGTCGTTGCCGATGACCTGGGCGGCGACCATCAGCGTCGCCTCGGGCAGGACCGGGTTGACCTTGCCGGGCATGATGCTCGAGCCGGGCTGCAGGTCGGGGAGCTGGATCTCGCCGAGACCCGTGCGGGGGCCGGATCCCATCCACCGCAGGTCATTGCAGATCTTGGTCAGGCTGACCGCGATCGTGCGCAGCTGGCCGGACATCTCGACGAGACCGTCGCGCGCGCTCTGCGCCTCGAAGTGGTCGGCCGCCTCGGTGATCGGCAGGCCCGTGCCCTCGCCGAGCAGCTCGATGACGCGTTGCGGGAAGCCGATCGGCGTGTTGATACCGGTGCCGACCGCGGTGCCTCCGAGGGGGACCTCGGCCGTACGCGGGAGGGAGGCCTCGACGCGCTGGATGCCGCGGCGGATCTGCATCGCGTAGCCGGCGAACTCCTGGCCCAGCGTGACGGGCGTGGCGTCCATCAGGTGCGTGCGGCCGGACTTCACGACGTTCGCGAACGTGGCGGCCTTGGCCTCGAGGGACTTCGCGAGGTGGTCGAGCGCGGGGATGAGCTCGTTGGACGCCGATGCCGTGGCCGCGACGTGGATCGAGGTCGGGAAGACGTCGTTGGACGACTGCGAGGCGTTGACGTGGTCGTTGGGGTGGACGTCCTTGCCGAGGGACTTCGAGGCGATCGTTGCGATGACCTCGTTGGTGTTCATGTTGCTCGAGGTGCCCGAACCGGTCTGGAAGACGTCGATCGGGAACTGCGCGTCGTGGGCGCCGGAGGCGATCTCCTCGGCGGCGGCGACGATCGCGTCGGCGATGTCCTGGTCGATGATGCCGAGCTCGGCGTTGGCCTTGGCGCACGCAGCCTTGATCTGCGCAAGGGCGCGGATCTGCGCGGATTCGATCGGCGTGCCGGAGATCGGGAAGTTCTCGACGGCTCGCTGGGTCTGGGCGCGCCAGAGGGCGTCAACGGGGACGCGTACCTCGCCCATGGTGTCGTGCTCGATGCGATATTCGGTCATACCGGCACGATATCGCTGCGCCACGCGCCCGGACGTTGGGCCTCCCGCCCGGTCGCTGGCGATCAGAACGCCGACACGGAGGCCGGGGCCCGCTGCGGCCGGCTGAGCGCACGGATCACGGCGGTATGTCCGTGGCGCCGCAGCGCGACCCCGCTCAGCAGGTGCACGACGTGCTCGACGACCGAGTCCGGGAACGACGGAGTCGGCAGCCCGACGCTGGCCGCGAGGTCGTCGGAGTGCACCACGAGCTCCATCGCACGGGTGACCAGGAAGTCATCGGTCGTCAGCGACCAGCCCTGCCACGGGATGTGGGCCGTGTCGGGATCGCGTTGGGCCTGCAGCAGGTCGGGCAACCGGTCGATCACCGGCACGATCTCGGCCAGGACGACAGCAGGTCCGACCGCAGCAGCCCGGTCGCCCTCGTCACGGATCCCGGTGTTGGCCTCGTCGTCGGGGCCGGCCTCGACCCACGCGGCCCGGGCGTAGTGCTCGAGCAGCGGGATCGGGGGCTCCGCGCCAGGCCGCGCCGACAGGATCGTGTCGACGTGCCTGGCCTGGGACAACACATGGTGGGCCAGGCCGCCGACCGTCATGCCGGCGCACGAGCTCTGCAGGTGCCACGCCTCGGTGACTTCGGGCGAGCCCGCCAGGTCGAGCGTCGTGCGGCAGGCGGTGACGAAGTCGGAGCGGTCGATCGGGTCCATGGCCCCGACGCTAGTCGCCTGCTCCGACCCGGCGGGGGCGTGAGCCCGTGAGGATCCAGTAGTGCTCGTCGCGGCCCTGCAGCCGCACCGGCACCCGCGCCTCGTCGACCAGGTCGAATGTCGCCTCCAGGCCTGCCCGGAGGGTCGACGACCGGGCCATCGACCAGACGCACAGGTGTCCGCCGGGGCGCAGCCGCTCGGCGCACACCGCGACGAACGACGGTCCGTAGACCTCGGCGTTGGCGTCGTGCACGAGGAAGTCCGGGCCGTTGTCGACGTCGAGCACGATCGCGTCGTGCGATCCGGGCGCCTGGTCGGCGACCACACGTCGTACGTCGTCGAGCACGACTTCGACGCGCGGGTCCGCCAGCAGGTCGGCGCCGGGAATCGTCCCGTCGCGCATCCACCCGACGATCTCGGGGTGCAGCTCGGCGACGAGCACGCGGCGTACGTCCGAGGCCGCGAGCAGCTCCCGCACCGTGAAGCCCAGACCCAACCCGCCGACCAGGATGTCCCGGGCGCCGAGGTCGATGACGGCGCGGGCGAGCCGGCGCTCGGAGGAGGTCTCCCGGTCGTCCATCACGAAGACGCCGTTGACCCGCAGCTCGGTGGCGCCGTTGTCGCGCCGGCGCAGGATGGGCCCGGTCATGCCGTCCACGATAGGACCGTCAGGTGGCGTAGATCGCGACTTCGCTGGCCTTGACCGCGAGGAACACCGCGGCACCGGGCGCCAGGTCGAGCTCGGCGACGACGGGGGCCGTGACGTCGGCGCTGATTTCGTCGGTCTGCACCCGCACCTGGGACCCGTGCGGCTCCAGCTCGCGGACCGTCGCGGCGAACACGTTGCGGGGGCTGCCCGACGGTCGCTCGGTGTGGACGCTCACGGCGCTGGGGCTGAAGACCGCCACCGCGGCGGCGCCCTCCGGGACGTCGATCGAGTCGTGCAGGCCCGCCACGAGCAGTCCTGCCGGAGTCCTCACGGCTCCTGACTCGGCGACGCCGCGGGCCTGGTTGAGCCCGGCGATCCCGGCGCCGAAGGAGCTGCGCGGCCGGGCCAGCACCTGCCGGGTCGGACCGTGCTCGACGACCCGGCCGCCCTCCATCACGACGACCCGGTCGGCGAGCAGCAGGGCGTCCAGCACGTCATGCGTCACGATGATCGCGCTGCGACCGGCCAGCACCCGCCGCAGCACCTGACGCATCGCCGGCACGACCGTGACGTCGAGCGCGGCCATCGGCTCGTCGAGCAGCAGCAGCCGGGGCTTGGCGGCGAGCGCCCGCGCCACGGCGACGCGCTGGGCCTGCCCACCGGACAGCTGGGCGGTACGCCGGTCCGCGAGGTCGGTCGCGTCGACCTCGGCGAGCCACGTACGTGCGACAGCGCGGGCCGCGCCGCGAGTCGCACCCGCGCTGCGTGGGCCGAAGCCGACGTTGTCGAGGACGTCGAGGTGGGGGAACAGCAACGGGTCCTGCGCCATGAGGGCGGTCCCGCGGGCGTGCGGCGCCATCCAGGTCCCGACGGCCACGTCGAACAGCGTCGTCCCGTCGAGGACCGCCCGTCCGGCGTCCGGGCGGGCGATCCCGGCGATCGCCGCCAGGAGGGTCGACTTGCCCGACCCGTTGGGACCCAGCACCGCGACGGTCTCGCCGTCGGCCAGGTCGAGCTCGACCCGGACGTCGCGGTCGGTGAATGCTGCCGCCACGTGCAGGCTCACAGCGCCTCCCTCCGCGGCCCGCGGACGAGGGCAATCACGAGCACGGCGACCACGACGAGCACGAGCGACAGGGCCACCGCGGCATCGGGGTCGGACTCGCGCTGCAGGTAGATCTCCAGCGGCAGCGTCCGGGTGACGCCCTCGAGGCTCCCCGCGAACGTGATCGTGGCACCGAACTCGCCCAACGCCCGAGCGAACGACAGCACCGCCCCGGCGGCGAGACCCGGCAGCACCAGGGGGAGCGTGACCCGCCGCAGGACGGTCGTCGGCCGCGCGCCGAGCGTCGAGGCCACGACCTCGTACTGCTCGCCGGCGGTCCGCAGCGCCCCCTCGAGGCTCACCACGAGGAACGGCAGGGACACGAAGGTCTGCGCGATGACGACGGCCGTCGTGGAGAATGCGATCTGCAGGCCCAGAACCTCAATCGTCTCGCCGAGCAGCCCCTTGCGCCCGAACGTGTAGAGCAGTGCGATGCCGCCGACCACGGGCGGAAGCACGAGCGGCAGCAGCACGAGGGACCGCAGTGCGCCCTGGCCGCGGAAGCTCGTGCGCGCCAGCACCAGCGCCATCGGCACCCCGAGCAGGAGGCACAGCACGGTGCTGATCGCCGAGGTCCGCAGGCTCAGCACCAACGCGGACCGCGACGACTCGGAGGTGATCAGGTCCACGAAGTGGCTCCACTCCACCTGGGAGGCGAGCGCGACCAGTGGCAGCAGGATGAACAGTGCTCCGACGGCGGCGGGGACGAAGACCCAGCGGGGCAGACCGGAGGAGCGGGAGGGCCGGGACACGGGGCTACGGCTGCGCGAAGCCGGCGGCCGCGAGGACGGCCTGCCCCTCGGGCCCCACGACGTACGCCGTGAACGCTCTCGCGACGGAGGCGTTGCTGCTGCCGGACAGGACGGCGGTGGGGTAGGTGTTGACGACCTGGGAGGCCTCGGGCACCTCGATGCCGATGACCTGCCCGGCGGCGCCCTTGACGTCGGTGACGTAGACCAGGCCCGCGTCGGCCTCACCTGAGACGACCTTGCCGAGGACATCGGTGACGGACTGTTCCTCGCTGACCGGTGCGATGTCGACGCCGGCGACCTTCTCGAGCCCGGCAGTGGCCGCCCCGCACGGCACCTCGGCCGCACAGATGACGGTCTTGACGTCGGGACTCGCGAGGTCGTCGAGCGAGTCGACCTTCGCCGGGTTGTCGGGGGGAGTCGCGATCTCGAGCGTGTTCGTCGCGAAGTTCACCGGCGTGCCCTCGACCAGGCCGTCGGCCGTCGCCTTGTCCATGTTCTCGGTGTCGGCCGAGGCGAAGACGTCGGCCGGGGCGCCCTGGGAGATCTGGGCCACGAGGTCGGAGGAGCCGGCGAAGCTGAACGTCACGGTCACGCCGGGGTTGGCGTCCTCGAACTTCTGGCCGATCTCGGTGAACGTCCCCTTCAAGGACGACGCCGCGAACACCGTGAGCGTGGTGTCCTTCGCTGGGGCACGGGCGTCGGACGACGGATCGGAGCCGCAGGCGGCGGTGGACAGCAGGACGCCGGCGACGAGGGGGACGAGAAGCCGCTTCATGAGGAGCCCTCCAGTGACTCGATGATGACGTTGGTGGACTTGATGACGGCGACGGCGACGGATCCCGGCTCGAGGCCGAGCTCCTCGACCGCCTCGCTGCTCATCAGCGAGACGACCCGGAACGGGCCGCACTGCATCTCGACCTGTGCCATCACGACGTCGGTCTTGACGGCGGTGACGAGCCCGACGAAGCGGTTGCGGGCCGAGGACGCGGCTCCGGAGGCGTCCGGCGCCTTCGCCTGGGCCTTGGCGAGCTCGGCGAGTGTACGTCCCTCGATCGCCATGCGTCCCGAGCCGTCCGTGACGGAGGTCAGGGTCCCTGCGTGGATCCACCGGCGGACGGTGTCGTCGCTGACGCCGAGGAACAGGGCGGCGTCCGAGATCCGTATGTGCGTCATCGAATGAACTCTAGATCATCAGATGCGGCTTTGCCGCCCCGATCAGTCCGTGGGTGCGCGTCCGATACCGCTCTCGCGGGCGCGTTCCATGTCCTCGGCGAGCCGGGGCTGCTGATACGCCCCCGGCGCCCGCAGGTGGTCGATGACGCTCTGCACCGAGGCGGGGTCCTTGTCCTGGCTCATCTTGATCTTGCAGACGAACCGGTCGATCGGGATCCGCAGGCCGACCGTGCCGCGGGCGACGGGCCGCGCGAATCCCGGGTCGAGCCACATCGGGTCGTCGACGTGCTGCTCGAAGTGGGCCACGAGCCGGGTGAGAACGGCGAGGTTGTCGTCCTCGTCGAGGATCTGCGGCGTGCCCCAGCAGTGGACCGCGGTGAAGTTCCACGTCGGCGCCTGCGAGGACCCCGGCGCGTACCAGCTCGGCGAGACGTAGCCGTGCTCTCCCTGGAACACCACCAACACCTCGCCCGTGCCCAGCCCGTGGATCCGGTCGTCGGGCCGGCCGACGTGGGTCACGACCGCCAGCTCCTCGGAGTCCTCGTCCAGCAGCATGGGGTAGTGCGAGCCGACGAGCTCGCCTTCGTGGTGGCTGACCAGCATCGCCCACGGGTGGTCGGCGATGACCTGCCGCACGACGTCGACGTCGTCTGTCGCGTGCCGCGGGTTGTGCCTCATGACGTGGACGTGGCCCGTTCGGCGGTGCGCACGATCGCGTCGACGAACGTCGGGTAGAGCGCCGGCGGGAGGTCGTGCGACATGCCGGCGATCTCGAGATGCTCGGCATCCTTGATCGCCTGCGCGGTGGCCTTGCCGCCCGACCGGTGGACGAGCCGGTCGTTCAGCCCGTGGATCACGGTGACGGGCAGGTCGAGCTCACCGAGCGCGGTGGTCCGGTCGGGCTGGGTCAGGACGGCCAGCATCTGACGGGTCACGCCGCTCGCGGTCCAGCCGCGGTCGTACGTCTCGTAGGCCCGCTCACGCGCCGCCTCGTCGTCGGACGGGAAGGCCGCCGAGCCGATGACCTTGGAGACCCGCAGCGACCGTGTGACGTACTCGTCGCGGGTCCGGCCGGCGGGCGACAGCATCGCGGGAATGACCCGCGGGTGCTGGAAGCCGACGGTCCGCCGTCCCGTCGAGGACATGATCGAGGTCAGCGACAGCACCCGTGCGGGGTGCTCGATCGCGAGCGTCTGGGCGATCATGCCGCCCATCGACACCCCGGCGACGTGCACGCTCGCGAGCGACAGGTGGTCGAGCAGGCCGATCGCGTCACCGGCCATGTCGCTGATCGAGTAGGGCGCCTTGCCGAGACCGACGAACGCCCGGACGACTTCCGCGCGGCTGACCCGGTGCTGGCGGAGCTTGGTCGAGCGGCCGGTGTCGCGGTTGTCGTAGCGGATGACGAAGAAGCCGCGCTGTGCGAGCTGCTCGCAGAACTCGACCGACCACCAGCCCATCGGGCCGCCGAGGCCCATGACGAGCAGCACCGCAGGGTCCCCGGCGTCCCCGAACGTCTGGAAGCAGATGTCGATCCCGCTGGGCAGCGAGGCGAACTGCTCCTGGGAGCGGGCAACCTCAGTGCTCATGGACCTCAGTGCTCATAGTCGACGGAGGAGTACGCCTGGAGCTTGCCCAGCTGGTGCTCGCTGGTGATCTTTCGGATCGTGCCGCTGCGCGAGCGCATGACGATCGACTCGGTGTAGGCCTTGCCGGCGCCGTAGCGGACACCGTTCATGAGCTCGCCGTCGGTGATGCCGGTCGCCACGAAGAAGCAGTCGTCGGCGGTGACCAGGTCATGGGTGTGCAGGACCCGGTCGAGGTCGTGGCCCGCGTCGATCGCGCGCTGGCGCTCGTCGTCGTCGATGGGCCACAGCTTGCCCTGGATGACGCCACCGATCGCCTTGATCGCGCACGCCGTGATGATGCCCTCGGGGGTGCCGCCGACGCCGACCAGCAGGTCGACACCGGTGTCGGGACGGGCAGCCGTGATGCCGCCGGCCACGTCGCCGTCGATGATGAACTTGATGCGGGCCCCGGCCGCCCGGATCTCGTCGACGAGGGTCTGGTGGCGGGGACGGTCGAGGACGCAGACCGTGACATCGCTGATGGAGATGCCCTTGGCCTTGGCCACGAGGGCGATGTTCTCGGCGACCGGGAGGCGGATGTCGACGACGTCGGCGGCCTCGGGGCCGGCGATGAGCTTCTCCATGTAGAACACGGCGGACGGGTCGTACATCGAGCCGCGGGGTGCCACGGCCATGACCGAGACGGCGTTGGGCAGGCTCTTGGCGGTCAGGGTCGTGCCGTCGATCGGGTCGACCGCGACATCGGTCTCCGCGCCGGTGCCGTCTCCGACGTGCTCGCCGTTGAACAGCATCGGCGCTTCGTCCTTCTCACCCTCGCCGATCACGACGATGCCGTTCATCTGCACCGTGTTGATGAGGGAGCGCATCGCGTTGACCGCGACCCCGTCGGCGCCGTTCTTGTCACCGCGGCCGACCCATCGGCCGGCGGCCATCGCTCCTGCCTCGGTCACACGGACCAAATCGAGGGCGAGGTTTCGGTCGGGCGCCTGGGCGGCGGGCTTGAGGCTGTCCACCCGCTCATCCTAGCGGGCCACGGGGGCGTCGGGTCGGCGCGCGAGGTCGCGCAGATCACGTGCGGACGCGCCACGTAGGGTGACATCTTGGACCTGAGGAAGGATCGTCATGAGCTCGAGCGGTTCGACCCGCGGCAATCCCGCGATGGCCGACATCGTGCGGTCGATGGTCGTGATCGCCCTGATCATCCTCGTGGTCTATGGCATCGGGAAGTTCTTCACGAGCGATTCGGGCGACCCGGTCGAGCCGGTCGACTACGCCCAGGCGGTCGCGCAGGCACGTCCCGTCGCCGACTTCCCGGTCCTCGCGCCGACGAGCCTGCCGAAGGGGTGGCGGGCGAATGCGGCGCGCTTCGAGCCCGGCTCGTGGCACTTGGGCGTACTGACCGACGACGACAAGTACATCGGGCTGGAGCAGGTCCGGCTCACCAGCAAGCGGGCCATCGAGACGTTCGCCGAGGGCAGCAAGCGCACGGGCTCGGTCGAGATCGACGGAGCGACGTGGAGCCTGCGGAAGGGCCCCGACGGTCGCACGACCCTGCTGCACACGGAGTCGGGCCGGACCACCCTGGTCAATGCCACCGCGCCGCAGTCAGTCGTCGAGGACTACGTCTCGTCGCTGTCCGCGTCCTGACGGGCCGCCGCCGCCGCGAGGCGTGACCGGGCCCCGTCGAGCCACTGCTGGCAGATGCCGGCGAGCTGCTCGCCGCGCTCCCACAGCGCCAGCGACTCGTCGAGGCTGGTCCCGCCGGTCTCGAGCCGCTGGACGACCGAGATCAGCTCGTCGCGGGCCTGCTCGTAGGGGATCTCCGGAGTGCTGGTGGCCTCAGTCATGGTCGCCCTCCTGGGGCAGGATCGTGGTCGGGACAGGGTGCGTGGTGCGGGTCTGGGAGACGATCGTGCCGTCGACGACACGGACCGTGAGCGCGATGCCGTCGGGGACCTCCGCGATCGACCGGACGACGGTGCCGTCGGACAGCTGGGCCACGGCGTAGCCGCGCTCGAGCGTCGCGAGCGGGGACAGAGCACGTACGCGCGCCAGGTGGTGGCCGATCTCGTCACCGGCCCGGTCGAGCCGGTGACTCGTCGACCGGCGGGCCCGGTCGCGCCAGTCGGTCACGACCGACTGTTGGGCGTCGACCAGCGTCGTCGGGTTGGCCAGGACCGGACGGGACCGGATGTCCTGCAGTCCTCGCAGCTCGCGGCCGACCAGGGTGCGGATCGCCAGCGACGCGCGCTCGCGCATCATCGAGACGTTGGCGAGCTCCTCCTGGACGTCCGGGACGATGCGCTTCGCGGCGTCGGTCGGCGTGGAGGCGCGCAGGTCGGCGACGAGGTCGAGGATCGGGGTGTCGGGCTCGTGCCCGATCGCGCTGACGACCGGCGTGCGGCACGCGTGCACCGCCCGGATCAGGGCCTCGTCGGAGAATGGCAGCAGGTCCTCGATCGAGCCGCCGCCGCGCGCGATGACGATCAGGTCGACCGAGCCGTCGCCGGACAGCTCGGCGAGCGCCTTCATGACGTCGCCGGCCGAGCCGTTGCCCTGCATCAGGGCGTGCCGGACCACGAAACGCACGTCGGGCCAGCGCAGCTGGGCGTTCTGCAGGACGTCCCGCTCGGCCGCCGAGCCCTTGCCCGTGATCAGTCCGATGCCGCGGGGCAGGACCGGCAGCGACTTCTTGAGCCGCGGGTCGAACAGGCCCTCCGCGGCGAGCAGCTGCTTGCGGCGCTCCAGCTGGGCCAGCAGCTCGCCCTCACCCTGCGGCCGGATCTCGCGCAGGTCGAGGGCCAGGGTGCCGCGCGGGGCGTAGAACGTGGGCTTGGCGTGCACGACGACGCGCGAGCCCTCCGTGATGGGGGCCCGGGAGGCGTCGAGCACGCTGACGTGGCACGTGGCGTCGATCGAGATCTTGGCCAGGAGGTCCCGCAGGGTCAGGAAGCACATGCCCTGCCGGCGGGTCAGGGAGGCGACCTCGGCCTCGACCCAGACCGCTCCGAGCCGGCCGATGTAGCCGTCGATCAGCCGTGAGATCTGGCGCAGCGGGGCGGGGGTGTCCGCGCTGGTGTCGAGGGGCATGCGCCCCACCCTAGGTGCCGGGTCGGACGTCGCGCGCGGGCCGCCGATCATGGCGCATCGCCTAGGATGGAGACATGTCTTCCCAGGTCTCCCTTGGCATGCCCGCGCTCGGTGGCAGCGTGCTGCTCGCCGACCCCCGCGGCTACTGCGCCGGCGTCGACCGGGCGGT
>JAOPXL010000236.1 GCA_025965175.1 Aeromicrobium sp. | reverse complement strand
GGCGTTGACGACGTCCATGATGACGCCACCCTTGAGCATCTCCGCCATGCCGCGCTTGACGCGGGAGGTGCCGACCGTGGTTGCTTCGTTGCTCACTGCTGTGTCCTTCGAGATATGACCCTGGATGTAGGGCCCAGTCTACTCGGGGGCCACTGTCACGACCCCGGCGGACACATACCGGACGGCCCAGCCGCCGGTACCTTCAGCGCCGGACGAGGTCCCGCAACCGGCGGCGTGGCGCGGCCACCGGCTTCGCCGCACGAAGCAGGTCCTCCACACGGGCGAGCTTGCGCCGCGGACGTCCCTGCTCGGCACCGTCCCGCCGCTCCCGCGCATCGACCGCCCGCCACCCCCGTACGTCGATCGCTTCGGGTCGTCGCGCGACCACCAGCGCCGCCAGCGACTGGGGCGGCCGGGTCGGCGGGGCGAGATGACCGCCGTTCCAGTCCTGGAGAAGATGCTCGATCGTCTCCCGCGCGCACGACTTGTTGCTGCCGATGAAACCGCTCGGTCCCCGCTTGATCCACCCCACGGCGTACGTCGCGGGGGCTCCGGTCACCCGGCCGCCGGCCGTCGGCATCACCGCTGCGTCGTGGTCGAACGGCACCCCAGGAACAGGCACGCCCCGGTAGCCGATCGAGCGCAGCACGAGACCCGTCGTGATCGTCTCGACGTCATCGGTCGGCTCGTACGTGCCCCCACCGACGGACCGGTTGCGACGGACCGCGACGCCCTCGACCCGCCCGTCGCCGATCATCGCCAGGGGGGACGTCGCGAACCGCAGGACGATACGCCGCGCACCGACCCGCGCCCGTCGTTTGTGCGCCACTCGCAGCACAGCCAGTTTTTGCGCCGTCACAGGATCGGAGACGACCTCGTCCAGGTCGGACCCCTCGACGACGACATCGATGTCCTCTCGGCCCACGAGGCCGATGAGCTCGGGAAGGGTGAACGCCGCCTCTGCGGCACCCCGCCGGCCGAGCAGCACGACTTCGCGGATGCTGCTCGACCTCAGTGCGTCCAGGGCGTGGTCGGCGATGTCGGTGCTCGCCAGTCGCTCCGGATCCGTGGCCAAGATGCGCGCCACGTCCAGTGCGACATTGCCATTGCCGACGATCACGGCGCGCTCACCGGTCAGGTCGAAAAAATCGTCCGCGTGGTCGGGATGTCCGTTGTACCAGGCCACGAAGGCCGTGGCGGTCGCGCTCCCGGACAGATCCTCCCCCGGGACGCCGAGCCTGCGGTCGCGCGCGGCGCCCGTGGCGTAGACCACCGCGTGGTGGCGTTCGGCGAGCTCGGCGTGGGTGATGTCCCGACCCACATCGACCCCCAGCACGTACGCGAACCCGGGCTGGTCCTCGATCTGGCGGAAGAGCTCGTCGACGGTCCGGGTGGCGGCGTGGTCCGGAGCGACTCCCGCGCGTACCAGGCCGTGCGGGGTCGGTAGCCGGTCGAGCACCGTGACCTCGACGCCGGGACGCTTGAGCAGCTCGTCGGCGGCGTACAACGCCGCGGGCCCCGCCCCGACGATCGCGACGCTGAGCACCCCGGGTGCTCGCTTGGGGACGAGCGGCGCGACCGGCGCCTGGGGCGGGTACGTGCGCGGCTCGGCGTGGAACACTGCGTTGATGTCGACGAACGGCAGCTGCTCGGCCGTCAGCCGGTCCTCCGGCGAGATGGCCCCGACCGGGCAGGCCGTGACGCACGCACCGCAGTCGACGCAGGAGACGGGGTCGATGTAGAGCATCTCCGCCAGGCCGAAGTCCGGCTCGTCGGGCGTCGGGTGGATCGCGTTGACGGGGCAGGCGTAGACGCACGAGGCGTCTCCACAACACGCCTGGGTGACGACGTGGGTCACGGACTCAGTCCTGGGCGGCAAATGCGACCGGCGGCTCGCTGCGATAACGCGACGGGCGTCCGTCGATGCGGCACACCTTCCACATCAGGCGCGCGTGCGGTCCGCGCCGGAGGCCCGCCTGGTCGGCCAGCATCCGCACGTCGCCGAACAGCTCCTGGAGCCGTTCCCGAGACTCCGGCGCGCGCCAGTAGAGATCCTTCATGACCGATCGCGGAATGCCGAACTCTCGACGGAACGACTTCGACGGCACCATGATCACGTCGCACAGCACCCGCATGATGACCGGGAACAGCAGCGAGAGGACAAGGCGTTCGACCCGGCCGAGCCGCGGGGCGTTGCGACGGATGTAGTGGTGGGCGAAGGAGATGTGCCGTGCCTCTTCGGCGACGTGGATCTGCATGATCCGGGACAGCACCGGCGGCAGGTCCTGGCCACTGCGCAGGATGCCCTTCTGCGTGTGGTCGATGGGCTCCTCCCCGGCGAGCACACCGATGAAGAAGGCGAACGGGACGGCGGACCCCGCCCACGGCAGGATGCCCGCAAGCTTGCGCATGAGCCACGGCATGCCCTCGACCTCGACGCCGATGCGGTTGACGGCCTCCTGGAACATCTGCGTGTGGTGACACTCCTCGGTTGCCTCGTGGGTGAGGTAGCGGTACTCCGGCGAGCCGTTGGGCAGTGTGAAGACGTACTGCATGATGCCGCGGATCAGGATGTTCTCGAACTGCAGCCCGACCTTGAGGATGTTGGCTTGGCGCCACTGGCCGATCGCGATCTGCCGCTCTAGGGACTGTGACCGGTACCAGGGGTGGCTGCCGAGCGGGTCGACGTCGGCCGGTAGCACCCAACGGGGGTCGTCCGGCCGCACATCGAAGTCGGGGCTGTCCCAGTCGATGTCGAGGAACGCGTCGAAGTGCCGGTCGACCGAGGCCTGCGACAACGCGCGCAGGATCTCGGCGTAGCGCTCAGGTGTCACGTCGGTCGGGATGTCCGGCAGGGCGACGAGCTGGTGGTCGAGCGTCTGCGACATTCGAGGTCTCCTGGGTCAGGCGGGTGTTTCAGCCAGCATGCGTCATACCCAGGGTATGTGTCAACGTCTATGTCACATAGATGGTGTCACGATCAGAGCTCGGGCGACCTGACCGCCTGCTTGTGCACGATCGCCATGCGCTGGAAGACCGTGATGAGGCTCGCGAACGCGAGCGCCCACAGCGTGATCTCCCGCAGCACCGGCAGGTCGAACAGCCCGGAGAGCCCCGTCATCACGAGGATCGCGACGAGGCGATCGGCACGCTCGGCGATCCCACCCTTGGCAGTCATGCCGAGTCCCTCGGCACGGGCACGGGTGTACGAGGTCAGGTTCCCGAGCACGAGGCAGGCCAGGCTCAGGTAGAGGTAGAGCGAGGCGTCGCCGAGATCGGTCTCGGCGCCGCTGCGGGAGTAGTAGATGACGAGTCCGGCGAACACCGCGGCATCCGCGACGCGGTCGAGGCTGGAGTCGAGGAACGCGCCCCACTTGGACGACTGCCCGGAGGACCGGGCCATGTAGCCGTCCATGATGTCGCTGAACACGAATGCCGTGATGAACAGCGTGCCCACGAAGAAGTGCCCGCGCGGGTAGAACCACAGGGCACCGCCGCTGACGCCGATCGTGCCGACCCAGGTGACCCAGTCGGGCTTGACCCCGAGGCGGAGCAGGAGGTCGGCGAGCGGGGCCCAGACGTTGGTCCAGAACTGGCGGAAGCGTTCGAGCATGTCTCTGTCTACTCCTTGGGCCAGGCGTTCGCGAGCATCTCGCGGGTGTCGCCCAGCAGCTGCGGCATGGTCTTGGTGTGCCCGATGACAGGCATGAAGTTGGAGTCGCCACCCCATCGCGGGACGATGTGCTGGTGCAGGTGCGCGGCGATGCCGGCCCCGGCCGCACTCCCCTGGTTCATGCCCAGGTTGAAGCCGTGCGGGCTCGTCACGGCACGCATGACCTGCATCGCCTGCTTGGTCAGCACCGCGACCTCGGCGGTCTCGTCGTCGCTCAGCTCGGTGTAGTCCGAGACGTGACGATAGGGGCAGACCAGCAGGTGGCCGGCGTTGTACGGATACAGGTTGAGCACGGCGTACGCAACCTCGCCGCGGTGGACGATCAGCCCCTCCGCGTCGTCCAGCGCCGGGATGCGGCAGAACGGGCAATCGGCCTCGGCCGAGGTCTCCGGCTTGTTCTCACCCTTGATGTAGAGGATGCGGTGCGGCGTCCAGAGCCGTTCGAACGCGTCGGGCTCCCCCACGCCGTCCTGGACGTCGGACATCAGACCTGGACCCGGGTCTGGATCGCCTCGACGATCCTGGCGACGGCGTCGTCGAGTGCCACACCGTTCTCCTGCTCGCCGCTGCGGTAGCGGAACGACACGGCACCGACCTCGATGTCGTTGTCGCCGGCGATCAGCATGAACGGCACCTTCTGCAGCTGCGCGTTGCGGATCTTCTTCTGCA
>JAOPXL010000235.1 GCA_025965175.1 Aeromicrobium sp. | reverse complement strand
CGCAGCGCCGGGGCGTCGAGCCGGCCGAGCGGGCCGGTCAGGACCGCGACGGCCTGCTCGGGGTCGACGGGCTCGCCGGCGCTGAGCCGCTCGGCGATCCACAGCGCGGCCAGGAGCGCACGGACCGCGGGCTCGTCGCCCAGCGGCACCTCGTCGCCGGCGACCTCGACCGGGACGCCGGAGGCGGCGAGGGTCCGCTGCAACGGGGCCAGGGCGGCGCTCGACCGCACCAGCACCGCCATCTGCTCCCACGGCAGCCTGTCCCCCGTCAGGTGGGCCTCGCGCAGGCGCAGCGCGATGTGCTCGGCCTCGGCCGACGGGGTCGCGTAGGTCTCGACGACGACCTCGCCGGGGGTCGCGGCGTCGGAGCGGACCTGGCGGAACTTCTCGAACGTCGCGCGGTCGATGCTGCCGGCGACGCCGATCCGGCCGATGACCGCCCGGGTCGCGGCCAGGATCGCGGGCCCGAACCGGCGGGTCGCGCCGAGCGCCAGCGTCGGAGCCGGGCCGGCGCGGGTCGCGAAGCGCTGCGGGAACTCCAGGATCCCCGAGACGTCGGCGCCGCGGAACGCGTAGATCGACTGGTCGGGGTCGCCGACCACGATGAGGTTGCGCCCGTCGCCGGCCAGCGCGGTCAGGAGCTGGACCTGGAGGGGGTCGGTGTCCTGGTACTCGTCGACGACAACGAGCCGGTAGCGCTCGCGCAGGACCTGCTGGTGGTCCGGGTCGGTCGCGATGCCGAGCGCCTGGAACACCAGGTCGGCGTAGTCGATCGTGTTGGCCAGGGCGCTCGCCCCGACGTACTGCCCGAAGAATCGTCCGGCGGCTTCCCAGTCGGGACGACCCGCGGCCTCCGCGGCGGCGAGGAGGTCGTCGGCGTCCATCCCGAGCGAGCGTGCCTTGGCCATGATGACCTGCAGCTCGCGGGCGAAGCCGCGGGTCCGCAGCGCGGGTTGCAGCGGCCCGGGCCACTGGTCGGCGCCCGTGCCGCCGACCAGCTCGGCGATCGTCGCGTCCTGCTCGGGGGCGGTCAGCAGCTGGACCGGCCGGCCGTACGACTCGGGGTCGGCGAACTCGCGCACCAGTCCGTAGCAGAAGGAGTGGAACGTCATGGCCGGCGCCGCGGCGCTGGTGCGGGTCAACCGGCGGGCGATCCGGGCGCGGAGCTCCTCGGCGGCCTTGCGGCTGAAGGTCAGGACCAGGATCTCCTCGGGCCGGTAGCCGTGGTGCTCGATCCGGTCGACCACGACCTCGACGAGGGTCGTCGTCTTGCCGGTGCCGGGGCCGGCGAGGACCAGCAGCGGACCACCCGGGTGGTCGACGACGGCCTGCTGGCTGGGGTCGAGGACGGGGGCGCGCAGCGGCTCGGCGCTCGGCTTCTCCAGGACGTACTCGACAGGCATGGCCCCATCCCACCAGACGGCTATGACACGTCGTCGTCGAACCGCCAGAGCGCGAGCGGCATGTCGACCGCGGAGCCGTTGCCGCGCATCGGCGTCCGCTCGTCGCGGTAGTGCTCCTGGGCGTTGATCGCGTGCGACGCGGGCAGGCTCCCGTCGGCCCGGACGACCCGCCACCACGGCACGGCGGCACCCTCCAGGGCCATGACCCGGCCGACCTGGCGCGGCCCGCCGTCCTGCAGGATCTCCGCGATCAGCCCGTACGACAGGACCTGGCCGGGCGGGATCCGCTCGACCAGGTCCAGGACGCGTTCGGTGAACCCGTCGTCCATGCGTCAGTACGTCGGCTGGCTCGGGTCGATCTGGTTGACCCACGCGACGACGCCGCCGCCGACGTGCACCGAGTCCTTGTAGCCCGCGCCCTTGAGCACGGCCAGCGCCTCGGCGGAGCGGACGCCCGACTTGCAGTGCAGGACGATCTGCTTGTCGTCGGGCAGCTGCTCGAGCGCCTTGCCGTTGAGGAACTCGCCCTTGGGGATCAGGATCGAGCCGGGGATCTTGTTGATCTCGTGCTCATTGGGCTCGCGCACGTCGACCAGCACGAAGTCGCGCCCGCCGTCGTTGCGCTCCTTGAGCCAGCCGTCCAGCGTCGCGACCGAGATCGTCGAGTCGGCGGCCGCGTCGGCGGCCTCCTCGCTGATCGCACCGCAGAACGCCTCGTAGTCGCTCATGAGCTCGGTGGGCAGGACGCCGTTGGGGTCACGCCGCACGTTGAGGGTCGAGTAGCGCATCTCGAGCGCGTCGTAGACCATCAGGCGCCCGATCAGTGGGTCGCCGATGCCGGTGATGAGCTTGATCGCCTCGGTCACCATGATCGAGCCGATCGAGGCGCACAGGACACCCAGCACGCCGCCCTCGGCGCACGACGGGACCATGCCCGGCGGCGGCGGCTCGGGGTAGAGGTCGCGGTACTGCGGACCCTCCTGGGCCCAGAAGACGCTGACCTGGCCCTCGAAGCGGTAGATCGATCCCCAGACGTACGGCTTGCCGAGGATCACGGCGGCGTCGTTGACCAGGTAGCGGGTCGCGAAGTTGTCCGTGCCGTCAACGATGAGGTCGTACTGGCTGAAGATCTCCAGCACGTTGTCGTTGTCGAGCCGCTCGTTGTGCACGATGGTCTTGACGTACGGATTGGCCTCCGCGACCGACGCCGCGGCGGACTCGGCCTTGGGCTTGTCGATGTCGGACTGGCCGTGGATGATCTGGCGCTGCAGGTTGGACTCATCGACGACGTCGTCGTCGATGATGCCGAGCGTGCCGACGCCTGCCGCGGCCAGGTAGAGCAGGGCGGGGCTGCCGAGGCCACCGGCGCCGATGACCAGGACCTTGGCGTTCTTGAGCCGCTTCTGGCCGGTCATCCCGACGTCAGGAATGATGAGGTGGCGGCTGTAGCGGCGCACCTCGTCGATCGTGAGCTCTGCGGCTGGTTCCACGAGTGGGGCGACCACGGGTTCTCCTCTGGTACGTACGGTGTTCGTCGGCACAACGCCGTCGCTGCGTCCATTGTTCCCGCTGTCTCGCAACACCCGCTCCGCCCGTCCGCATGATGGGCGGGGCAGTAGGCTGACGTCGTGACCGAAGCCATCCCGATGCGTCCCCGCACGAGTCGCCTCCCGCGCTCCGCGCGTCGCGCACAGCTTCTGGAGGTCGCCCTCGAGGTCTTCGTCGAGCAGGGCTATCACTCGGCGTCGATGGACGAGATCGCGGACCGCGCCGGCGTCTCCAAGCCCGTGCTCTACCAGCACTTCCCCGGCAAGCTCGACCTCTACCTCGCGCTGCTCGAGACCTCGTGCGACACCGTCATCAGCGAGGTCAAGGACGCGCTCGCGTCGACGACCGACAACCGCCGGCGGGTCCAGGCGACGATGGAGCTCTGGTACGACTACGTCGCCGACC
>JAOPXL010000227.1 GCA_025965175.1 Aeromicrobium sp. | reverse complement strand
AGGTCGGCGACCGGGCCGACATCGTGGTCGTCGACCCGGCCGGGCTGAGCGACGAGGTCGACAGCTATCACGAGGCGCTGATGCCCGAGTTCGGCAACATGAGCCGGATGGTCAACCGCAACGACGCGGCCGTCACCGCGACGGTCGTGACGGGTGAGGTCGTGTACGACCGCGGGGGCTTCGCCGAGGGCTACGGCCGGACACTGGGGACCGGCCGGTTCCTGCGTGCCGGGGAGGCCCGCGGCACGGTCGCACCCGTCCGGCGCCTCGATCCGGTGGTGGCACAGTAGGGGTCGTGACCGTGCCCCCTCGACGTACCCAGGCGGAACGTCGGGAGGGCACGATCGCGGCGATCATCGACGCGGCGGTCGAGCTGCTGGGTGAGGCCGGGTACGCCCGCACCACGACGACCGAGATCGCCCGGCGCGCCGGGGTGTCCCAGGGTGGGCTGTTCCGGCACTTCGAGTCCCGCCTCGACGTCATCCTCGCCGCGGCCGACGCCGTCCGGAGCCGCCAGTTCGTGGACTTCCGGGCTGGGCTCGGCGCGATGACCGAGTTCGACGTCGCCGAGGCCGTCCGGCTCCTGCGCCGCGCGACCCGGGCCCCGATCAACGCCGCGTGGTACGAGCTGCTGCTCGCGGCCCGCACCGACGCCGAGCTGCGGGCCCGGCTCGAGCCGCTGGCCGAGCGCTACCACCGCGAGATCATCGAGATCGGTCGCACGCTGCCGATCGCCCGGGCGATGCCGACCGCCGAGCTCGACACGATCGTCCTGGGCATCGTGCACATGCTCGACGGCGAGGCGCTGTCGGCGACGGTCCACCCGCACCCCGAGCAGGAGGACGTGCGGGTCGCGCAGCTCGCCCGGATCCTCGCCGGTCAGCCGCTGTTCGACCGCGAGTCGGGTGCTGCGTCTCAGGGGTGACCGCATACGCTGAACCCCTATGTATGACGGCGTGGTCCAGGACCTGATCGACGAGCTCGGGCAGCTGCCCGGCATCGGTCCCAAGAGCGCGCAACGCATCGCGTTCCACCTGCTCGACGCCGACCCCGAGGACGTACGCCGGTTCGCCGCGACGCTCGTCGAGGTCAAGGCCAAGGTCCACTTCTGCTCGATCTGCGGCAACGTCACGGTCGACACCGAGTGCCGCATCTGCGCCGATCCCCGCCGCGACCCCAGCGTGCTGTGCGTCGTGGAGGAGTCCAAGGACGTCGTCGCGATCGAGCGCACCCGCGAGTTCCGCGGCCGCTACCACGTGCTGGGCGGTGCGATCTCGCCCATCGCCGGCATCGGACCGGACCAGCTGCGCATCAAGGAGCTCCTGGGCCGGCTGCAGGACAACGCCGTCACCGAGGTCATCATCGCGACCGATCCCAACCTCGAGGGTGAGGCCACCGCGACCTACCTGATCCGGATGCTGTCGACGTACGGGCTCCGGGTCAGCAAGCTCGCGAGCGGGCTGCCCGTGGGTGGCGACCTGGAGTACGCCGACGAGCTGACCCTGGGTCGGGCGTTCGAGGGACGCACCACGATCGGTGGTTGAGCTCGACCAGTGGGATGACAGGTGGAACGCCCGTCGGCCCTCGGAAGGCAACCGCTAGACTGGTCGTCGCGCAGCGTCGCGCAGTCCGTACGCTCTCCAGCACAAGGAAGACACCGTGGGCATTGTCGTCCAGAAGTACGGCGGCTCCTCGGTTGCCGACGCAACCAGCATCAAGAGGGTCGCCCAGCGCATCGTCGCGACCAAGAAGGCCGGTCACGACGTCGTCGTCGTGGTCTCGGCCATGGGCGACACGACCGATGAGCTGATCGACCTGGCCAATCAGGTCTCGCCGCTCCCGCCGGGCCGCGAGCTCGACATGCTGCTGACCGCGGGCGAGCGGATCAGCATGGCGGTCCTCGCGATGGCGATCGGCAACCTCGGCCAGGAGGCGCGCTCGTTCACCGGCTCGCAGGCCGGGGTCATCACCGACTCCGAGCACGGGCGCGCCAAGATCATCGACGTCACGCCGAGCCGCATCGAGGCCGCGCTGGCCGAGGGCGCGATCGCGATCGTCGCGGGCTTCCAGGGCGTCTCGCAGACGACCAAGGACATTACGACCCTCGGTCGTGGCGGCTCCGACACGACCGCCGTCGCACTGGCCGCCGCGCTGCACGCCGAGGTCTGCGAGATCTACACCGACGTCGACGGCATCTTCACCGCCGACCCGCGCATCGTGCCCAACGCCCGTCAGATCCCACGCATCTCCTACGAGGAGATGCTCGAGATGGCGGCCAACGGCGCCAAGATCCTCCACCTGCGGTGCGTCGAGTACGCCCGCCGCAACGACATGCCGATCCACGTCCGGTCCTCGTTCTCCGACAAGGTCGGCACGTGGGTCGTGAAGGCCGACGACGTCGTTGTCCACCAGGCCGAAGAAAATGGAGTCAACACCATGGAACAAGCCATCATCTCCGGCGTTGCGCACGACCGCAGCGAGGCCAAGATCACCGTCGTCGGCGTGCCCGACAAGGTCGGCTTCGCCGCCGCGATCCTGCAGGCGCTGGCCGACGCCCAGATCAACATCGACATGGTGGTCCAGAACGTCTCGGCCGCGGCCACGGCGCTGACCGACATCTCCTTCACGCTGCCGCGCGCCGACGGGCAGACCGCCATGACGGCGCTGGCACGGCTCAAGGACGAGGTCGGCTACGAGCGTCTGCAGTACGACGACAGCGTCGGCAAGGTCTCGATCGTGGGTGCCGGCATGCGCTCGTCACCGGGCATCACGGCCAAGTTCTTCCGTTCGCTCGCCGATGCCGGCGTCAACATCGAGATGATCTCGACCTCCGAGATCCGCATCTCGGTCATCGTGATGGAGAACCAGATCGACGCGGCCGTCAACGCCGCCCACACCGCCTTCGACCTCGGCACCGACGAGGTCGAGGCAGTGGTCTACGGAGGGACCGGACGATGACCACTCTTGCGGTCGTCGGCGCCACCGGACAGGTCGGCGTCGCCATGCGCAGCATCCTCGAGGAGCGGGACTTCCCCGCCGACCGGGTCCGCTTCTTCGCGTCCGCCCGCTCGGCTGGCAAGACCCTGCCGTGGCGCGGTGGCGAGGTCGTCATCGAGGACGCCGCGACCGCCGATGTCTCGGGCATCGACATCGCCCTGTTCTCCGCCGGTGCCACGACGTCCCGTGTGCAGGTGCCCCGGTTCGCCGAGGCCGGCGCGATGGTCATCGACAACTCCTCGGCGTTCCGCAAGGACCCTGAGATCCCGCTCATCGTGAGCGAGGTCAACCCCGAGGACGTCGCGAAGGCGCTGCACCGCAACGGGGGCGCGGGCATCATTGCCAACCCCAACTGCACCACGATGGCCGCGATGCCGGTCCTCAAGCCGCTGCACCAGGAGGCCGGTCTGGTCCGGCTCGTCGTCAGCAGCTACCAGGCGGTCTCCGGCTCCGGCATCGCCGGCGTCCGCGAGCTGCACGGCCAGGCCCGCGCCGTGGCCGAGAAGGCCGACGAGCTGGCGTACGACGGCTCAGCCGTGGCGTTCCCCGCCCCCGAGGTCTACGTCGACACGATCGCGTTCAACGTCCTGCCGATGGCCGGCTCGGTCGTCGACGACGGCTCGTTCGAGACCGACGAGGAGCAGAAGCTCCGCAACGAGAGCCGCAAGA
>JAOPXL010000226.1 GCA_025965175.1 Aeromicrobium sp. | reverse complement strand
GAGTCGACACCCCGCTCATTGACCGCTCCCGAGCTCGTCGATGAACTAACGTCATGACCATGTCTCAGGCGGTGTCCCGCACACCAGCAGACTTGGCCCGGCACGATCTCTCGGCCCGCCAGGCGATTCTTGCCGCCTGCGTCGCGACGACCGCGATCGTCCTCCTCGACCTGATGGACGGCCGACTCGGCCCGCTCTACTCGGTGGGCTTCGTCCTGATCGTCATCACGGTCCCGCTGAGCATCGATGTCCGATCGTTGTTTCCGGCCGGCGTGCTGCCACCGGCGCTGCTGCTCGGCAGCCTGCTGGCGGTGTGCGTGATCGAGGGCTCGGCGATCCAGGTCTCGGGGCTGGCCACGGATGCCGGCCTGGTCGCCCGACTGATCGCGGGGGTCATCGACCACGGGCTCACCCTGGTCGTGGGCCACGGCCTGGCGCTGGGCGTCATCCTGCTGCGGATCCTCACCGCCCCGGACCGCCGCACCGCCCGCACCCGCTGACCCCACGGGGACCAACGATCAGCCGGTGACCTCGTCGACGAAGCACCAGCGCCACGCCTCGCCGGCCTCGAAGCTGCGCATGACGGCGTGGCCCGCCTCCTGGAAGTGCGCCGTCGCGTGCTTGTTGGTCGACGAGTCGCAGCAGCCCACGTGGCCGCACGTCATGCACAGCCGCAGGTGGACCCACTCCGTGCCGTCACGCAGGCACTCCTCGCATCCCGACGGAGTCTTCGGGTCCGGCACCTCGCTGGCCGCCGCGAGGTGCTCGCACGCTCCGTCGTTGTCGTAGGTCGGTCGCAGGTCCTCGGCGCGATCGGCCGTCGTCTCCTGCTCGTACATGCGGTCGAGGATCGACTCCTCCACGTCCAACCCATTCATGATCCGGGCGAGGATCGACTGGTCCACGGTCCCGAGCGCCCGGATCCGCAGCAGCTCCTCCCGCTCGTTGCGCAGCATCGCCGCCCGGAGTCGGGAGTACTGCGCGCTGGGCGTCTCGAGACCGCCGAGCCGCTCCCACACCGCGTTGGTGCGGTCCGTCGCGCGTTCGCGCAGTCGGTGCATCACGGCGTCCGAGACGGTGCCCTCGACCTCCTGGTCGAGATACTTCATCCCGGCATCCGTCACGGCCCGGAACACCGTCGCCTCCTGTAGGTGGTCCTCGTGCCGGTCCGGACCGGGCACCTTGAGCCAGCGGACGAGCGTCGGGATCGACAGCCCCTGGATCATCAGGGTGCCGACCGTGACGACGAACGCGATGAGCACCAGGACCTCACGCTGCGGCGTGTCCTCCGGGAGCAGGAAGACAGCCGCGAGCGTGACCACTCCGCGCATCCCGGTCCACGCGACGAGCGCGATCGTGCGCGGCTCAGGCCGGGGCTCGCTTGCCGCGACCTTGGGCAGCAGTCGCGGGAGGTACGTCGAAGGGAACACCCAGACGAACCGCAGCACGATGACCGCGACGAGCACCGCGACGCACGCCCCCACGATGCGTCCCGTGCCCAGGTCGCTCGAGCCCGCATCGTCGACGATCGTGCGGATCTGCAGCCCGATCAACAAGAAGACCGCGTTCTCCAGGACGTACGAGATCGTGGCCCAGTTGGTCCGCTCGAACAGGCGCGAGGAGCCGGACTGGAGGATCGGTGACTTGTGGCCCAGGATGATGCCCGCGACGACGACCGCGAGGACGCCCGAGGGGTGGGAGTCGATGCCGGGGACCTTGATCTCCTCGGCCGGGAGGTAGGCGATCCAGGGCGTCAGCAGCGACACCGCGACATCGGTCAGCTCGTCCTGGATGCGCCGCCTGATCCTGCCGACGACGAATGCCACGGCCAGGCCGATCAGAACGCCGCCGATCGCCGACACCGCGAACCCGCCGCCGACCTGCCACACGCTGACCGTGCCGGAGATCGCGGCGATCGACGTGCGGAGCGTGACGATCGCGGTCGCGTCGTTGACCAGGCTCTCGCCCTCGAGGATCGTGACGACCCGGCGCGGCAGACCCACCCGGCGGGCGATCGCCGTCGCGGCGACGGCGTCCGGCGGCGCGACGACCGCGCCGAGGGCGAACCCAGCCGCCAGCGAGATGTCCAGCAGCGCGGCGGCCAGGAAACCGATGCACACCGTCGTGAACAGCACGAGCCCGACGCTCAACAGGGCGATGGGGCGACGGTTGGTGTTGAAGTCGACGAGGGACGTACGGATCGCGGCGGCATACAGCAGCGGCGGCAGCAGGCCGATCAGCACGATGTCGGCCGTCAGCTCGACGTCCTTGACGAAGCTCAGGTAGGACCCGATGATCCCCACCACGATCAGCACGAGCGGCGGTGAGAGGCGGAGCTTGTCGGCCATCGCGCTCACCGCGACGACAGTTGCCAGCAGGGCGACGATGGTGACGGCGGCTTCCACCGGCCCATTGTCTCAGGACTCACCTCCCCGGAGGATCCACCTGACCGATCCGGTCGTTCACGTCCGTCCCCGCCACCTGGTCGCGGTGGTCGACCCGAGGTGGCTTACTTGTAGCTGACGCCGGCGATCTTCATGTCCTTGCGGAGCTCGGGGGGCAGGGCGAAGATCAGGCTCTCGTCGGCGGTGCGCACGGCGTTGGCGTCGGGGTGGCCGTGCTCGCTGAGGTAGCGGAGCACGTCCTGGACCAGGTCGTCGGGCACCGACGCGCCGGACGTGACACCCACGGTCTGGACGCCGTCGAGCCACGCCTCGTCGATCTCGGAGATGTCGTCGATGCGGTAGGACGCCTTGGCGCCGGCCTCGAGCGCGACCTCGACGAGGCGCACCGAGTTGGACGAGTTGGCCGATCCCACGACGATCACCAGATCGGCGTCCTTGGCGATCTCCTTGACCGCGACCTGACGATTCTGCGTCGCGTAGCAGATGTCGTCGCTCGGCGGATCCTCCAGCTGGGGGAACTTCTCCCGCAGCCGGCGCACGGTCTCCATCGTCTCGTCGACGCTCAGGGTCGTCTGGGACAGCCACGACAGCCGGGTGCCCTCGGGGAACTCGAGGTCGTCGACGTCGTCGGGCGTCTGCACCAGGGTGATGTGGTCGGGAGCCTCGCCGGCGGTGCCCTCGACCTCCTCGTGCCCCTCGTGCCCGATCAGCAGGATGCGGTAGCCGTCGCTGGCGAAGCGTCGGGCCTCGTGGTGGACCTTGGTGACGAGCGGGCATGTCGCGTCGATCGTCTTGAGGCTGCGCTCGGCGGCCTCGGCGTGCACCATCGGCGACACGCCGTGCGCGGAGAAGACCACCGTGGCGCCCTCGGGGACCTCGTCGAGCTCCTCGACGAAGATCGCACCGCGCGCCGCGAGGTTGTTGACGACGTGCTTGTTATGCACGATCTGTTTGCGGACGTAGACCGGGGCCCCGTAGAGGTCCAGGGCTTTCTCGACCGTGATGACCGCCCGGTCGACGCCGGCGCAGTAGCCGCGGGGGTCGGCGAGCAGCACGCTGCCACCGAGCGCGGGCATGCCAAGGGAGACCTGGGAAGACATGTCTCCATCCTAGGCGA
>JAOPXL010000159.1 GCA_025965175.1 Aeromicrobium sp. | reverse complement strand
TGTGCGAAGGAGACCCAGATGACCAGCATGCAGTTCGGACTGTTCACGGTCGGCGACGTCACGCCTGACCCCACGAACGGCACCACGCCCACCGAGCACGAGCGCATCAAGGCGACGATCGCGATTGCCAAGAAGGCCGAGGAGGTCGGGCTCGACGTCTTCGCGACCGGCGAGCACCACAACCCGCCGTTCGTGCCGTCCTCGCCGACGACGACGCTGGCGTACATCGCCGCGCAGACCGAGCGGCTCATCCTCTCGACGTCCACGACGCTGATCACGACCAACGACCCGGTCAAGATCGCCGAGGACTACGCAACGCTGCAGCACCTCTCGGACGGTCGCATGGACCTGATGCTCGGCCGCGGCAACACCGCGCCGGTCTACCCGTGGTTCGGCTACGACGGCTCCAAGGCCGTCGAGCTGACCGTCGAGCACTACCACCTGCTGCGTCGCCTCTGGGACGAGGAGGTCGTGAGCTGGGAGGGCAAGTTCCGCACCCCGCTGCAGGGCTTCACCGCCACGCCGCGCCCGCTGGACGGCGTCGCGCCGTTCGTCTGGCACGCCAACATCCGTACGCCCGAGGTCGCCGAGCTGGCCGCGTTCTACGGTGACGGCTTCTTTGCCAACAACATCTTCTGGCCCAAGGAGCACTACATCCGGCTGATCAACTTCTATCGTCAGCGCTACGCCCACTACGGGCACGGCGAGCCGGAGCAGGCGATCGTCGGTCTGGGCGGCCAGTTCTTCATCCGCAAGAACAGCCAGGACGCGGTCAACGAGTTCCGACCGTACTTCGACAACGCCCCGGTCTACGGCCACGGGCCCTCGCTCGAGGACTTCACGGCGCAGACCCCCTTGACGGTCGGCAGCCCGCAGGAGTTCATCGAGAAGACCGTCGCGTTCGCGGACTACTTCGGGGACTACCAGCGTCAGCTGTTCCTCGTCGACCACGCCGGCCTCCCGCTCAAGATCGTGCTCGAGCAGCTCGACCTGCTGGGCGAGGTGCTGCCGACCCTGCGGGCCGAGTTCGACGCACGTCGGCCCGCGAACGTACCGGACGCCCCGACGCACGCGAGTCGCGTCGCCGCTGCTGCGACCAAGGAAGAGGTGGACGCATGACCCGCATCGTCGCGATCTCGTCGGGACTGAGCGATCCCTCGTCGACCCGCATGCTGGCCGACCGGCTGGTCGAGTCGGTCGAGCGGCAGTTCGGTGACGCGTCGGTCGAGGTGGTGTCGCTGCGCGAGCTGGCCCACGAGGTCACCGACGCGATGCTGAGCGGGTTCGCCGCCCCGCGCCTGCAGGACGTCATTGACAAGGTCGTCGCGGCCGACGGCCTGATCGTCGTGACGCCGATCTTCAAGGCGTCGTTCCCCGGCCTGTTCAAGTCGTTCATCGACGTCCTCGAGGCCGATGCCTTGATCGGCAAGCCGGTCCTGCTGGCCGCGACCGGCGGGACGGCCCGGCACTCGCTGGCGATCGACTTCGCGCTGCGGCCGCTGTTCGCCTACCTCCAGGCGCTTGTCGTGCCGACTGGTGTCTTCGCGTCCCAGCACGACTGGGCCACCGACGGCGCGAACGCCCTGGGGCAGCGCATCGACCGCGCCGCGGGTGAGCTCGTCAGCCTGCTGAAGGGTGCCGGCACCGGGCGCGCCCGTGAGGACGAGTTCGACCTGTTCAGCGACACGTTCCTGGCCGCGTCGAACCCGAACGCCTGAGGGCGGTCAACGAGAGCGGTTGCCCCGCGACCGGGCCTTGTCGACCGCGGACTTGATGCGGGCCTGGTTCTCGGGCTTGCGAGCCTCGGAGTAGACCTTCTTGGCGATCCCGAGGGCGGCGACTCCACGTAGCAGCTTCATGCTGGACCAGTACCCCGCCGGGGCGAGCGCACACCTCAGGCCTGGGGTTCGTGCTGGACGACGAGGTCGGCGACGTGCCGCCGGGCGGTGACCCGCCGTGCATTGGGCTCGTCGACCTCGTCGACCCACGCCCGGGCGGCGGCCGGCTCCTTGCCGAAGGCGATGTGGCGGTCCACCAGCCGTGATCTCCGGCGGTCCTGCTCGAGGTCGACGAACCACACCTGGTCCATTGCCGCCTGCACCGCCGGCCACGGGTCCGACTCGTCCAGCAGGTAGTTGCCCTCGGTGACCACGAGCCGTACGTCAGGGGTGATCGTCAGCGCCCCGGCCAACGGCTGCTCGAGGGTGCGCTCGAAGTCCGGTGCGAAGATGTCGTGGTCGAGCTCGGTCCGCAGTCGGCGCAGCAGCGCGAGGTAGCCGAAGCCGTCGAACGTGTCGATCGCCCCCTTTGCGGCCAACCGGCCCAGCTCGACGAGCGCCGCGTCAGCCAGGTGGAACCCGTCCATCGGCACGTGGGCCACCGGGATGCCGTCGGCACGCAGCCGTTCTGACATCTCCCGCGCGAGGGTCGTCTTGCCCGCACCGGGAGGTCCGGCGATGCCCAGGATCGCCCGGCGCCCCGGCCGGACCAGCGCTTCGGCCCTCGTCGCCAGCTCGGTGATGTCCACGCCTGCATTCTGCCGTCGATGCCGGTTCGGACCACGGAGACAGGTCCGGTAAGGTACTCCGCGGTGGCGTGTCCGAGCGGCCGAAGGTGCATCACTCG